>LFRY01000045.1:9635-78889 GCA_001512995.1 Acholeplasmatales bacterium DTU067 | reverse complement strand
CACATTCCCCCTTAAACCCCTTTGTTATCTCTTCTTTCACTTATTTGGTCTCAAATCATTTACAATCATACATTTTCCTGCCGGTGGATTGTTTTTCTCCAAGTATCCGAGCAATTCTTCTTTTTCGTTTTTCAGCCTTCCTTCAATCACCAAATCAAGGAGCTTGTCGAGGAGAATCCTGATGCCTGCCCCCTCAGGGTAGCCCATGGCCAGCAAATCGCGTCCGGAGACGGCCAAATCTTTCAGCCTGTAGCATTTGCCAGGATCGATTTGCTTTGCGAGCTTCAGGACTTCGTCAAGATTGTGGCTGCGGCCTTCCGCTTCCAGAAAGGCCTTTTGAAATCCAAGCAAACATAGCAAGTCCGCAGATTCGAAATCCTTCAGGAATTTTCCGATTTCGGAAAGTTCCGGCTTTATTTCCCTATCCTTGTTTGCCAACAAAAAAAGCACCTGGGAAATTTTGTTTTTCGGATATTTCAGTCTCTTAAGCGTCCCCTCCGCAACACCCGGCTCCGCGCCGACCAGGAGCGAGGCAAGCCTGGAAGCAAGCCCATCAAGCTTGGGGAGGGCTTTTAAATTCAATGCAAGCTCTTCCGGAAGCTCCGGAAGAAAAACGCGGAGAACGGCTGCGTATTCTTCAATGATTTCCGGAGCGGTCTCCCCCAATAAAAGTTTCGAAAATTCCAAATTTATTCTTTCGGAAGAAACCTTCCTCAGGAGTTCTTTTTCTTTAAAAATCGCATCCCGCGTGCCGCTTTCAATCCGGAAATTAAGAACCGCCGCAAAACGCAGGGCACGGAGGATGCGAAGCGGGTCTTCGCGGAATCTGACAGAGGGATCGCCGATGGCGCGGATCAATTTCGCCTGCAAATCGGCGATTCCACCGACTTTATCGATGATGCGGCGGTTATAACAGATGGCATTGACGGTAAAATCCCGCCTGCCCAAATCGGCATCCAAATCCGTCTCAAAAACGACCTCTTTCGGGTGCCGGAAATCCTCGTAATCCCTTTCGCTCCGATAGGTGGTAATCTCGAGTTGCCTGCGGTCGATGAAAACCGTCACGGTACCGTGTTTGATGCCAATGTCCAGCGTATGGAAGTTTTTGAAGACTTCTTTCACTTCTTCCGGGCGCGCATTCGTCGAGATGTCGTAATCATTGGGGGTTTTACCCAAGAGATAGTCGCGGACTGCGCCCCCCACGACCACCGCTTCATATCCCGCTTCTTCCAGAAGTTTCAAAGCCCGTTTGACGGCTTTCGGTAATTTCATCTTTCTCACCCATCTTTATTTTAACATATTTTCTTTTTTTTAGTAAATCCCATATTTATTTACAATCAAACCTGATTATTGTATAATAATAAAAGTGAATTGAGGAAGGCGGTGAGAACATGAAAAAGAGATTGCCGGAAATCATCAGAACGGAAAAGAATTTAAGAAAACTCCGGGAGAGATTGCTTGATTTCCATCCCTATGACATCGCAGGCATCATCCCGAAACTGAAACCGGAAGAAAGGCACAAGCTCTATGCAAGCCTCACCAATAAGGAATTGGCTGACATTTTTTCCTATTTGGAAGGTAAGGAATCGGTTCTTCTTTTTCATGAGCTCGACAGCACCAAAGGCGCAGCCATTTTGGAAGAAATGGACGTCGACGATGCCGTCGACTTGCTTCAGGAACTGGACGAAGAAAGAGCCGGCGAATATCTGGAGCTTGTAGAAGACGAAAGGCGGGAGGATCTGCGCTATCTTGCCGGGCAGGAAAGCACCGCCGTCGGGTCCCTCATGACCACCAATTTCATCAAAATCGAAGCAGATTGCGATGTAAAAGAGGCGATGCGGACACTGATCCGGGAAGCCGGCGAAACAGAAGTCATTGACCCCCTCTACATCACCAGGGACGATAAATTGGTTGGCATATTGGATCTGAAAGAGTTGATTATCGCCAGAAGTCCGCTCAAAGTGGGCGAAATCATGAAAACAAATATCGTATATTCGGACATGGATGAGGATTTGGAAATTGCTGCCGGGAAAATCCGGGATTACGGCCTTTCCGCTCTTCCCGTCCTCGATGGGGAAACGCTCGTCGGCATCATCACGATCGACGACGCGATGGACGTCATCAGCGATGAAGCCGAATACAATTACGGAAGCCTGGCGGCCGTCGGCGGGGACATCGATGAAAAGGTGAATGTTTTCGTCTCGCTCAGGAAGAGGCTTCCCTGGTTGCTCGGCCTCCTCCTTCTCAGTTTTGTCACTGCGAGCGTCATCGGCGGTTTTGATGAAATCATCAAGCAGGCGACGATTCTGGTCTTCTTCCAGTCCCTCATATTGGACATGGTCGGAAACGTGAGCACCCAGACCCTGGGCGTCACAATCAGCGGAATTTCCCGCGGAGAACTTGAGGACAGACGGGACGTGAGGACCAATATCTCCCGGGAACTGAGAATCAGTCTGATAAACAGCGCCGCGCTCGCGCTTCTCACCTTTGCGGTCGCGCTCGTTTTCTTGGCGATCAGGAAACACCATGCGCTCTGGGAAGTTTCGTTGATTCTTTCCGTTTCGATGTTTTTTTCGGTCAACATTTCCTCTTTCGTCGGCCTGATCACTCCGATTGTCTTTAAGAAAATCGGTTTTGATCCTGCGGTCGCTTCCGGGCCCCTGATCACCACCATCAGCGACATCTTCGCCGTCTTCATTTATTATGGATTTGCGGCGCTATTGATTCATCTCAGCGGAGGCATGGCATGAACGAAAGAATGACTGCCGAAATCATTGCCATCATCAGGTCCAAAAGCCCGGAGGACTTGAAAGAAAGTTTAAAATACCATCCCCATGACATCGCCGCGGCGCTTCCAGGGCTCGAGCCGGAAGAAAGAAAGAAAATCTATTCGGCCTTTAGCGATGAGGAGCTTGCGGAAATATTCAGTTACTTGGACGAGGAGGATGCGGAGGAGATTCTATCCGAAGCTGACGTGCGAAAAATCGCCGCCGTCATCAGCGAAATGGAACCGGACGATGCGGTTGACCTCCTCGCAACCTTGGACGAAACCCAGGCCAAAAACATCAGCGAACACCTGGATGAGGAAGTCAGGGAAAACCTCGCCGCTCTCTACCGTTATGAGGAGGGCACGGCGGGCTCCATCATGACGACCAATTTCATCAGCATCGCAAGCGGCAAGGACATCAGGGATTTGATGAAGCTGATTGTACAGATGGCGCCGGAAGCCGAGACCATCAACACTTCCTTCGTCACGGATGAAGCAGGAAAGCTGCTCGGAACAGTCGATTTGAAAAAACTCATCATCGCCAGGGCGCCGAAAACGGTCGACGAAATCATGAAGAAAAACTTCATGGCGGTCGATGTGAATGAAGAAATCGAAGTCGCGGTCAAAAAAATCACGGACTATGACATTTACGACATGCCCGTTCTGGAAAACGGGATTCTGAAAGGTATCATTACGATGGACGATGCCCTGGCAGCGATTTCCGAAGAATCCGAAGAGGACTATGCGAAACTGGCGGGTTTGACGGAAACTGAAAAAATCGAGGAAGACATCAGGCAATCCATCCGCAAAAGGTTGCCGATACTGGCCCTCTTGTTGGTGCTTGACATTTTCGTGGCCTTCATCGCTTCCGCCTACGATTATCTCTTCACCATCCCCGCCCTCGCCGTCATTACCGTTTTCCAGCCGATCATCCTGGCCTTGGCGGGAAACACCGGCATCCAATCCCTCGGCGTCACCATCCGGAAAATCACGACCGCTGAATTGGAAAACAGAAGCCAAATCTGGAAGCACCTCGCCCATGAGTTGGCGGTGGGCATCCTCAGCAGCATCATCATCGGCGCGCTCGTCTTTCTCTTCACGACCGGCTATCTCTATCTGATCGGAGAAAGTGCGCTCTTCCTTAAAATCGGCATTGTTGTCGGGCTTTCCGTGATCTTAGGATTAGTCATTTCCAATCTCTTCGGAACCCTGACGCCGATAATCCTTGACAAATTGAATTTCGACCCGGCCGTCATTTCCGGACCCTTCATCACCACCGTCCTTGATATCATTGCGGTTCTGATTTATTTCTCTCTCACTTCCGCATTTATCTATGCTCAAATAACATAAAAAAGGAGTTGCCTCCTTTTTTATTTGTTTTTATATGCCGTTTGTTTTTTCCTTACATAAATGAAGACGACGACCCCGATGAGGAGGAAGATCAACACCGGCAAGCTGATTATAAAGAGTAACAATACGCGCAGGAAGAAAAAGAAAACATCGCCAGTGTTAATCGGTTTGGAGTTTTTGGAGAAGCGGAGAAGAATGTCTTCCGGGGGGGCTTCAAATTGTTTTTCCCAATAATCATCCTCTTTCTGAAAATCGAACGGGTCCTGAAGCAGATGTTTTGTTTCCGGACCGGGATGGATGCGGATTTTCAGGTTTTTGAAATTCCTCCAATAATTCATTGGATGCGTTAAATAACGAAGTTCATAAATGTCAGGTCTGTAATCATCATCCCTATAGATTTCCATGCGATAAGCAATTTTGATATTATTTTCACCGTTATTCAAAAGCGCTTCAAAAACATGAAAACAAAGAGAAATCCCAAAGCCGGGTCTGAGATATGAAACTTGTTGGCCGGCACTCCCCGATTCAAGGAATGATTTCAATTTGTGTTTGAAAGCAACCATGCTCAGTTCTTCTTCCGACATATATTCCTGCAAATAATCGAAAAAACCGGTTTCTCGCTTTTCATAATCCTTGTAATAAGATGATGTTACATTTGTCACTTCGCCGAGGACGAAGAAACTGAATTCAGATCCATTCCGATGTTCGATCCTGGCTTTTGTACTTGATTCCGAGTGAAAATAAACACCGTGGTAGAAGATTTTCGTGCCTTCCGGAAATTCCAAATCCACCTGAACATCTACCGATTCATGATGAGTGAAGGTATAGAGGCTTCCGTTGAGTTCCGGTAATTGATGATCCTCCGGAGTGGCATTCAGAAATTCCTCGTAAAAATCAAAAACCACCTGTTCATCGTGTCCATGTAGCGGCCCCGATTCATTTCCGAAATATAATTTGGATTCCACCTCGGTACCGTTGACTTCAATCTTTTCGGGAACAGTGTCGCCTGCCTGCTCGGAATCCGCAGCAAAGGGCAGAGCGAAACGGTGTTTTTGCGTGATTCCCGGATTGTTAATACGATACTCAGCCAGAAAATCTACCTTTGCATAATCGTCATCTTTTTCAAGATTTCGGAAATCAAGCGTGAGATTCGCTTCCTCGATGTCCAAGACGTTTTCTTCAAGAGGCAATAGTTCAAAATTCAAAACATGGTCCGGTCCGCGTCTCGGAGTAAACGCGCGGATAGCCACCCCGTGAATAAGAAAAATCAAAATGATAAACGAAAAGATTCTTTTCATAATCCCCTCTTTACCTGTGATAAGTAAATTCTATNNAGACCGACAAGAAAATGTAAAAAATGCTTGCATTTCGGAAATGGATTTGGTATAATATTTAATGCACGCAGGTATAGTATAACGGCTATTATGTAGCCTTGCCATGGCTAAGATGCGGGTTCGATTCCCGTTACCTGCTCCAATTGAAAATAATTTATCCCAGATAAAAAGAGCAGATTACTGCTCTTTTTTTTAGTTTTCGCCTTGATCTTCTTCATATTTTAGATTGATGAAGATCACCCGCTCGCCGATGACCTCAACGGTTCTTACCTTGATGTTTTCGATGTCAATTGTCCTGGTCGCAAGCCTTGCCTTGACCGCGACCGTCGAACCGCGTTTGACATATTGGCTGGTCATTTCTGCAACCGCCTGCCAAAGGATGACGGGAATGAAATCGGTGTCGTATTCCTGCGTTTCCTGGTTCTTGAAAGGGCGCTGGCAGGCAAGCACCATCCGGCAAGTTTTGAGGCCGCTTTCGGTGGTCACCACTTTTAAATCCTCGACTGTCCTGCCGATTAAAATCACATTGTTCAGCACTCCTCCGCTCTCCTTTCTATTTTTCGTTGTCCCATTATATAATAATTTCAAAAAAATAAAAAACTCCCGATTTCACATCTTCGGGAGTTTTTCAAAGCTTATTTCCCTGCTTCCGGAAACCTGCTTGCAGAAAAGAAGGAAAACTGACCATATGGATTTTTTTGACGGAATCTGTCGGAATTGGCATAAATGGAAAATTATTAAAAGAAATTTTTATTGTATTTTCGAAAACAGAAAATTCTTCGGGAGGACCACATAATCTGCCAGCGAATCGGCACGGAAATACCTTTCCAAAGCCTGCAAATCTTCGATTTTTAGATTCCCGAAACTTTCGATTGCTTGGAACATGTCCGCATCGGTAAACAAATATCTTAAATAATTATAACCGATGTATTCGGGGCTGTTCATTGCCCTGATGAAACTGCCCTGCGTGGCCTTTTTGAAACGGTTGAAGATTTCTTCTTCAAAGCGGATATCGCTCAAAGAAAGGAGTTTGTTTTTGATGTAGGCGACGAATTGTTTCGGTTTGTTGGTGTTGGCCTGAACCTTTACAAATCCGCAGAAACCGTCGCAGCAAACATTGTAATAGAGATTGCCGTTGATCAGCTCCAAATCAAGCATTTCCTGGAAGGCATCGGTCATGGGACCGATCGTCGCCTCCAAAAGAATCTTCAATTTCAATTCCGTCAACAGGGCTTCATTTTTGTTGTATTTTTCATAGGGAAGTTTCAGGCCGATTGCTGCCTTCGGGACGGAGATGTCCATCTTCGCATAATCGCTCGCCCTGTTCACCTTCCCGTCTTCCACAAGTATATTCTTCCTGATGTCCAAGGGCTTTTTGAAATTCTTTTTCGCCTGGTTTTCCTTAATCAGATCCAATAGGGCAGTTAAGGGATTGGAAGCAGGCGCCATGATTTTTTCAATGTCACCGACGACGATGAGCGCCATGTTTGAGGGGTGGTAGAATGTCCGGTAACATTTGTGGAGATGCTCAGCCGTTATTTTCATGATCGATTCCAAGGTCCCACCGACATCGTAGCGCAGAGGATAGGCCCGGAAGAGATTCCTCATCAGCCCCAAATGCAGGGCTTCGTTGGGATCGTCGAGATACATTTTCAGTTCCTGGGCGATTATTCCCTGCTCCCTCAGAACGCTTTCTTCCGTAAAATGGGGAGTCTGCACGAAATCCAGGAGGAGATTCAGGCCTTCGCGGATGTTGGCGGTGCCGCTGAAGAGATAGGCCGTGAGCAGATGGCTGGTGGAGGCGTTAGCGTCCAGACCCATCTTGGCGAAAAGCTCCGCGGCGTCTGTTCCGTCCGGCATTTCGAACATCTTGTGTTCCAAGAAATGAGCGATTCCCAGGGGCACGTCGATGTATTCCTTTTCCCCGTAAGGAACAAAACGGTTGATCAACGCCCCGTATTTAGTGGCAAAACAGGCAAAGGTTTTTTTGAATCCCGGTTTCGGTACCACATAAACGCTCAGACCATTTTCAAGTTCTTCATGGTAGAGCTTTTCCTGTAAGATTCTATAATTTCTTTCCATCGTCATCCTCCCCGACCAAGAGAAAAATCGTGTCCAGATTGACGCCAAGGGCGACCCTTTGAACGTCTTCGGGGGTCACGGCTTTGATTGCCGCTTCCAGTTCGGAAACCGTATAATTCAAACCGTGCAAATAGTTTTTTAAAGCAAAATTGATGAGCTGGACGGGATTGTCCTCGATTTGCAATAAATCATTTGTCAGGTTTTCCTTTGCCGTCTGCAGCAATTCCGGATTGATTCCGCCCTGTTTATAGTATTCTAGTTGTTTGATGACCAGATCCGTCGTCAGCTGGTATTTGCTTCCGTCGATGCCGGCGGCGACGACCAGGACCATGACGTCGTCCATGAACATCGAAGTGATCGTGTAGGCAAGCGAGTTTTCTTCCCGCACCAGGCGGATCAGGTCGGATGCGAAAATGCCCCCGTACATGGCATTGAAAACCAGGGCGGCGGGATAAAGCTCGCTCTTGCTGTTGACATCGCTCCGAAAGCCCATGATTAACTTTGCTTGTTTGATCTTCTGCTTTTCAAAATATTCCCTGACCTTTTTCACACGGACAGGTTCAGTCAGGACGGTTTCATGCTCATGGGGTTGGCTTTTTATTTCGCCGAGCAATGACAAATCCCGGAGCATGCTTTCTTCCTCGAAATCCCCGCAGACATAGAGCGACACATTTTCTTTTTCCAGCATTTCTTTGTATTGGGCGACCAAATCTTCGTTCGTGACTTTTTCCAAATCCTCAAGGCTTCCCAAAGAGCTCACGCTGATAATTTCTTCGGGGGCCATTTTCTTAAGCATCTCCCGTAAGGCATAGCGGGTTTTGTTGTTATAGACATTATTCAAGCGTTCGCGGAGGAGCCGTTTTTGCTCAAGAAAATCCTTTTCTGAAAACAGGCCGTTCTCCAGATTGGGATTGAAAATTACTTCCCAGAGCAGCTCCACTGCTTCTTTAGTCAGACCTTTGATCCCGAGGTTTTTTTCGTTCACGATTTCGATGCTGAAGACGGTGACGGAAGTCTTTCCGCTCGGATAGGTCACAACGCCCGCTGAAGCGTCGTAGAGATCCAGGAGTTTCGTCGCGAGCGCTTTTTTCGTGGGATATTTTTTGGTCGAGTTGGCAAGGACTCTGGTAAGCAAACTCTTCCTGGTCGCTGTTTCTTTGGAGAATTCCCCCAAGAAGACGACGTGGATGTTGATTGTTTTGAATTTGCTGGTTTTTATCAGCGTCGTGCTGATGCCGTTTAACGTCACTTCTTTTATTTCCATTTTTGCCTCCAGAATTATTGTTTGTCTCTCATAGAAATTTATTCCAAAAAAATAGTGGGTCAACCCCACTATCTGGCGGCATCGAGTGCAATTTCCATCATTTTATGGAAAGAAGTTTGACGCTCTTCTGCCGTTGTTTCTTCCTTGGTCACCAGCGAATCGGAAACCGTGAGAATGCAGGCAGCATTCTTACCCAGGTATTTCGCATTCGCAAACAACGCGAAACTTTCCATTTCAACCGCGACGCAGCCGTATTTGTCGCGGACATCCCGGAAGACATCGCCGTGCTGACGGTAAAAGACATCCGAAGAATGGATGATCGCGTTGGTGACCGGGATTCTTAATTTTTCCGCGGAGGCATTCAATTCCCGAACCAAATCCGGGGTGGCGGAAAGGATGTTTTCCGGATAGCCAAATGCCACCTCCGCATAGGTGGATTCGCTGTAGGCTTTATCCGCAATTATCACGTCATAGAGCTTCAGTTCGGGAGCGTAGGCTCCGCAGGATCCGATCCTGATGATGTTTTCCACATCATAGAATTTAAATAGCTCATAGGAATAAATGCCGATGCTGGGCATGCCCATGCCCGAGCCCATCACGGTGATTTTTTTGCCATTGTAATAGCCCGTATAGGCGAGCATGTTGCGAACCTGGTTGATGAGTTTAAAATCGGAGAGATACTTTTCCGCAACAAACTTCGCTCGCAAAGGATCCCCCGG
The DNA here is from genome assembly GCA_001512995.1 of Acholeplasmatales bacterium DTU067. Lineage (GTDB taxonomy): Bacteria > Bacillota_I > Bacilli_A > ML615J-28 > CAG-698 > DTU067. The sequence continues at coordinate 69,373 of LFRY01000045.1, read as the reverse complement.
CATCAGCACCGTTTTTCCGAACAATCCCTTATCATTCACTTCAATATGCGGAGTCGCCATCTTTTCCTCCTTGAATCAATTTTCTTCCCGCCGAAGCGCCGATTCTGTTCGCTCCCGCTTCGACCATCGCTTTCAGATCTTCTGGCGTGCGGATGCCGCCGCTGGCTTTGACTCCCATTTCCGCGGGTACGCTTCTTCGCATCAAAGCCACGTCTTCTACAGTAGCTCCAGCGGTCCCGAATCCCGTCGAAGTCTTGACGAAAGCCGCTCCCGCGCTCGCTGCCGCTTTGCAGGCCTCGACTTTTTCTTCGTCGGATAGATAGCAGGTTTCGATAATGACTTTGACGGTCCGGCCTGCCGCAGCCTGCACAACCGCGGCGATTTCCTTTTCAACATAAACGAAATCCCCTTCTTTGGCCCTGCCGATGTTGATCACCATGTCAATCTCATCGGCGCCGTCCCGCACCGCCTGCTCGGTTTCATGGACTTTGATGGAGGTCGCATTCGCTCCGAGCGGAAAACCGACGACCGTGCAGACGAGCACGCCGCTATCCGCAAGGAATTCCTTCGCCCTTTTTACAAAACAAGGATTGACGCAGACGCTTTTGAAAGAGTGTTCCCTGGCTTCCCGGCAGAGCTTCTCGATGTCAGCTTCAGTTGCCGTTGCCTTAAGCAAGGTGTGATCAATCAGTCTATTCATTCTTCCTCCTAAACATCAATGTCGATTAAGTTTGCCAAGCGCACCAGCTTGAAATTTTGGTCAATGATCGCGACTTTCCGGAGTCTGTTCACGGCCTTGCGTGAGGCCTTTGCCTGTTTGGGCCGCAGAATATACATATCTGGGAGAAAATCATCCACTTCCACAAGATGCTTTCTCATGATGCTCATGAAGTCCTTCCTGCGGACGAGGAAAGGAATGTTCTGTTCCTCCTTCACATAGACATAACTCAAATGGGGCGGAAAGACCGTCGGTTTCCCGACATTCCAAATTACGGAAATCCCGTATTCGTTCGTGATTTTGTCAAGAATCGGTTCCACAAGATTAACTTCATATTCGTGGTTGTAGTATTCCCGCAAACTGGAAATCGAGCGCTGGTAACGGCAAACTTCGTCAAGCTTGTTCTTTTCGAAGGGAAGTTTGTCCTGGAGACCGTACTGGGCAACAGCTTCCCGACGGCTCTCTTCGAAGAGGACGACGACGTCGGCGAGATTGAAGGGTTGGACGTCATCAAAAGCGTCATTGTAAATGACCAAATCGAAGAGTTTGCATAATTTTTGCGTCAGAGCCAGGATTTCCTTGACCAAGAAAGAGGGGACGAGAAGCGGCAATTCCAACAGGAAATTGATGTTAAGAAACTGGGGATCCAGCTTGTAAATCTGGCTAACGCGCGACTTTTTCGTAATCAAATACCGGTAGGAAAATTTGAAATCGTCGTCGCGATAGACAATTTGCACTTCTTCGTCCGTGTAGTAGATTTTAAAATTGGGATATGATTCGAAAAATTCAAAAACTTTTAAAAAATCTAATTTTTCTAAATTGCTGTCCCTAAAGAAGTGGATATAAATTGCCATTCTATGACCTCGTTTTTTTGATTATTTCATTGCAACGATTGCAGAGTTCATCTTCATTCAGTTCGTCGAACACTTTCCAACAGCGGCTGCAGACATGGCCAGCGCGGGCGGTGACTTGGATGATGCCCGATTCATATTCGCCGCCTTCAATGTCTTCGTTGGTGACGACGAATTCGGAAACGATGAACACTTTCGCCAGATCAATCTTCAGACTGTTCAAGAGCTTCAAAGTTGCTTCCGAAGGCTTCAGAACGACCTTGCTGGCAAGGGATTTTCCGATGATTTTGTTGACTCTGGCTTCTTCCAGCGCTTTCAATACATCGTCCCTGAGATCTTTGAAACCCTCGTATTTATTTAAGAGCACGGCTCCGTTCGCATAGCGGAGCGATTTCGGCATGTTCGTAAGATACACGCTCTCTTCCTTCTCATAAGGCATGTGCGAGAAGACTTCCTCCGTCGTGTGCGGAAGGATGGGCGAAAGCAATCTCACCAATGCCGACAGATTCTCGTAAAACACGGTCTGAATGCTTCTTCTTTCCGGGTTGTCGGCGGTTTCGATGTAAAGGACGTCCTTGGTGAAGTCGCAGTAGAAAGCCGATAATTCGTTCGTCATGTAGGTCAGAATCGCGCGGTAGACTTCGTCGAAGCGATAATTTTCATAAGCGCTCATGACCCTGTCGATGAGATTGTTTAAGAGATTCATCATGATCTGGTCCATTTCCGGCATCTGCTCATAGGGCACCTTGTCGGTTTCCGGATTGAAATCAAAGAGATTGCCGAGCAGAAAGCGGAATGTGTTCCTGATCTTCCGATAATTTTCCGCGGTCTGCTTCATGATGTCCAGCGAAATCCGGACGTCGGAGGTGTATTCGCAGCTTGCGACCCAAAGGCGGACGATGTCGGCCCCGAACTGTTGGACCATGTCCTGGGGATCGATGCTGTTTCCGAGGGATTTGCTCATTTTCCGGCCTTCGCCGTCGAGAACGAAGCCATGGGTCAGGACCGTTCTGTAGGGGGCCTTTCCCGTGATGGCGATGCCAGTCGAAAGGCTGGAGTTGAACCAACCGCGGTATTGGTCGGAGCCCTCTAGGTAGAGGTCCGCAGGGTAGCCGTGGCCGGCAAGCACCATGGCCGCATGGTGCGAGCTTCCCGAATCGAACCAAACATCCATCGTGTCGGTTTCTTTTTCAAAGATGCCGTTCGGGCTGCCCGGATGCTTGAAGCCCTCGGGGAGCAGGTCCTTCACTTCCCAGTCCCACCAGACTGAGGAGCCGTGTTTTTCAAATATCTCCGCAACATGGTTGATAAGTTCCCGGTCGAGGATTTCCGTGCCGTCCTCCGCATAGAAGACGGGAAGCGGCACTCCCCAAACCCGTTGCCGGGAAATGCACCATTCTTTGCGATCCTTGATCATGTTTTCCATCCGCTGTTCGCCCCAAGAGGGAATCCAGTACACGGTTTTGATCGCATCCATCATCTCTTCCTTCAATGCTTCAATCGAAGCAAACCACTGGGAAGTTGCCCGGAAGATGACGGGTTGTTTGGTCCGCCAATCGTGGGGATAGCTGTGCGTAACCGCATCCAAATGGAGGAGGCTCTTTACTTCCCGGAGCCTTTCGATAATCAGGTCGTTTGCTTTTTCATAAAAGACGCCAGCGAATTCCCCGGCTTCCTCCGTCATGTAGCCCTTTTCGTCGACGACGCAGAGCGTTTCGAGTTCATATTTCTTTCCGGTTTGGAAGTCGTCTTCCCCATGCCCGGGAGCGGTATGGACAAGGCCGGTGCCGCTGTCAAGGGTCACGTAATCCGCCAGAACGACGGGGCAGATTTTTCCGTTCAAAGGATGATAATAAGTCATTCCCTCCAAGGCGGAGCCGGGAACTTTTTTGATGGTTTTCCATTCTTCATAACCCACCGCCTTTACAAAATCCGGAATCAATTCCTCGGCGACGACCAAATACCTTTCATCCGCGAACAAAACAGCATACTGGTAATCCGGATGGACCGCAACCGCAAGGTTCGCGGGGATGGTCCAAGGCGTGGTCGTCCAAATGACGAGTTCGCAGTCATCCGAGAGGATTTCATTTCCGTCCTTGACTTTGAAAGCCAGGTAAATGGAGGGCGAGACCTTGTCGTGGTATTCGATTTCCGCTTCCGCCAGCGCCGATTCGCTTGACGGGGACCAGAAAACGGGTTTCAGCCCCTTGAAAATCAAGCCCTTTTCGACCATTTTCCCAAAAACCCGGATCTGTTCGGCCTCGTATTTCTTGTCGAGCGTGAGATAGGGCTCGTTCCATTCGCCCAGAATGCCGAGCCTTTTGAATTCCTTGCGTTGGCGCTCGACCTGTTTCAGGGCATATTCCTCGCAGAGTTTCCGGAATTCCGGAACCGACATTGCTTTGCGATTCACTTTTTTGTTTTTGGTGAGCGCAGTCTCGATCGGAAGCCCGTGCGTGTCCCAGCCCGGCTTGTAGGGAGCATAGAATCCATTCATGCTCCTATATCTAACGACGAAATCCTTGAGGATTTTATTCAGAGCGGTGCCGACATGGATGTCGCCGTTCGCATAGGGCGGCCCGTCATGGACAATGAAACTCGGATTGCCCTTGTTTTTCTTCAGGACTTTGTCGTAAATTTTTTTCTCTTCCCATTGCTTTTGGATGAGCGGTTCTCTCTCCGTCAAATTTGCGCGCATCGGAAAAGCTGTGTTCATCATCAGCAATGTATCTTTATAATCCTTGCTCATGGTTATCTCCTTACTCACTATATAGTTTTTTTGATATTCAGAATCAAATTGTTTTTTTTCGTTTTTCCGGTAATCTCCCCGATGAGGATTCTTCCGAAACGGCGGACCGAGAGCAGGTCAGCTTCTTTGCATAGATAATGCTGGCTGAGTTTGACCTCTCCGTTCACTTTCACGGCGCCCGCTCTGATCAATTCCTGGGACCTTCCCCGCGAAAGCGCCAAGCTTTTCGAAAGCACCGCATCGAGCCGCAAGCCGGGAACAATAATAGAAGCGGAACGGTAATTATCCGTTGGGGCCGCTTCCAACCGTTCAATTTGCCTTATTTGCACATTGTATTTCCCAATCCGGGTGAGATTGTCAATGAGGTATTTCCCGATTTCCGCCGCCGCGATGAGACAGGATTTATCCCCGGTGATGATGTCGCCCAAGACTTCGCGGGTGATGCCGGTGGCCAACGCCGCGCCGAGGATGTCGGCATGCCTCAGGGGGGCGGGGGAAGTTATTTCCAAGATGATGATCTTAAAATCCGGTTCAATTTCGAAACCCGGAGGATGGATGATTGCCCTTCTTCTTTCCTCGCCGGGATAGTTTTCCGAAAAGAGGATGTTTTCCGTTTTCGAGCGGAGGAGCTTCTGCTCTTCGGGCGTGAGAAACCAACTCAAAACCGGAGCACGCTCCCCGTTCTTCAGTAAATGCACAAGTTTTATGTTCATATTCTGAGTAAACTCAAGATGAAACCATAGATTATGAGTCCGATCATGGGCGACAAATCAATCGTGCCGATGACCAGGCGGCCGCGGAAAGGCCCCAAATACCAATCGGCTATTTTTCCGACATTCCGAAAAAAAGCGATGTCATAAATCCCAGGCACCCAAGAAAGAATGATTGCCAGGGACAAGAGACCTCCGTATATTGCGAAGATGATGTAAAGAATTTCAATAATCAACTTAAAAATCATTTCGTATCCTCGACATATTGATATAGCGAGCCGTCTTCGAATTCTTCCTTCCTTCCGAAAAGAAAAATTTTCTCATCGATTTTAAAAATCTTTCCTTCCGTCGCGTACACGACTCCGGATATGAAATTCAGCATGTCGTTCGCATCCTCGGGATCGAGCTTGTCGAAATTGGCAAGGACGGCTTTTCCGGAAAGAATCGTATCGCAGATCTGAAACAATGCTTCCTTGGAATTGTCAGAAACGATGCTGTATTCCATGCGGTCAAAGGAAGTGAGGAGGCTTGAGCGTTTTTTTCCACCTTTTTCCTTATTATTATACTCCGAAAACTCAATTTTATTGAACTTTTTCCTGACTTTAAAAATTTTCATCCGTCCACCCCTCAGCGGTTTAAATTAAAAAGACTCGACCCAATCTGACTTTCGTCGCTCCGTACTTGACGGCGATTTTATAGTCATTGCTCATGCCCATGGATAGTTCATGGCAGGGAGCATGGGGAAGGTTCATGCTTTCGATTTCTTCCTTCAGCTTCTGCATTTTCGAAAAGGATTTTCTCAAGATGTCTTCATCAAAGGTCAGTTTCGCGATGCACATCAGGCCGGTGACACGAATCTTCGGGTATTTTTCAAGCTGTCTGATGAAGGTCTTGACTTTGTTTACCGGAACGCCGCTTTTGTTAGGTTCCTCGGAAATGTTGACCTGGACGAAGCAATCGAGCGGATTGCTGAGTCTTTTGTCGAGTTCAATCGCCAAGGCGATCCGATCGAGTGAGTGAAGACAGTGGATTTTGTTAGCGACATCCCTGATTTTCCTGGTTTGCAGAACACCGAAAAAATGCCATTTGATGTTGGGATAGTCCTTCAGCGCCTCGTATTTTTCGAGAAACATATCGGCGCGGTTCTCGCCGAGATTGCAAATGCCCGCCTCGACCAATTCTCTGGTCTGTTCGATGTTCATGTACTTGGTTGCGGCAATAACCTCGACATGGGGGTAGTCCTTCAGGGACTCCCTTACTTTTTCGACTTGTTCTCTAATTCCCACTTATAACACCTTCAATCTGATTTCCCGAGATACCTCGGAAAAATGGAATTATTATATTCGATATTATTATTATACTATTTTTTGTCAATAAAATCAATTAATTAATGTAAGAAAGAAAAATGTCGGATTTTGCGGTTCATAAATATTTCGCCAGCACCCGGTAGAGGTTTTCGAAAGCTATGGGTTTGCTTATGTAATCGTCCATTCCGCAGGCCAGGGCTTCGGAAACATCCTCTTCCAGGGAATTGGCGGAGAAGCCGATGATTTTGATCTCCCGGGCGTCTTTTCTCCCGAGCGCACGGATGGCTTTCGTGGCTTCCAAGCCGGACAGGACCGGCATCCGCATGTCCATCAGAATCAAATCATAGTAATTTTCCTCGGAACCCGCAAATATATCGAATGCAATCTTGCCGTTATTGGCGACTTCAATTTCCGCGCCCTTTTCTCTCAAAAACAAACTCACGATTTCGAGATTGATGAGCGAATCGTCAACAAGCAATATTCTTTTCAAACTGAATTCCTTCTCTTCCGGTTGCTTTTCAATCAAATCGAAAACAAGGCTGACGGTAAATTCGCTGCCCTTGCCCTTCACGCTTTTCACGCCGACGCTGCCGCCCATTTCCCGGACCAACTCGTGCACAATCGTCAGCCCCAGACCCATCCCGTCCTTTTCGTTAGTTTCCTCCCGCGCATAGGGTTGGAAGATATTCTTCAGAAACTCGGGACTCATGCCCGTACCGTTGTCGCGGATGATGAATGCTGACTTTAGTTTTTCGCCGTTGCTGGCCGTTTTGATCGAAAGTTCTATCCTTCCCGAATATTCGGTAAATTTGAAAGCATTGGTGAGAATGTTAATCAGAATCTGTTTCAATTTCAGGGGTTCGCCGCAGATTACCAGATCGGCGCCGGCATCTATTTTATGGCGGAAATCAATCTTCTTGGAAAGTCTTTCGCACTGAAAAAAACACAATACCTCTTCCGCTATTTCTCTGATCCGAAAGCTTTCTTTCTCGCAAATCCCACGGCCCGGACCGGTAAGCAAATTGCGGCTCAGGGCAAGCATGTACTGGGCAATGGCTTTTATCTGGTTCAGATGCTCGCATCCCGTTCCCTTCATTTTTGCTAGTTCGATTATCCCCAAGATGGCATTCAGCGGGCTTTTGATTTCATGCAAAAGCATGGAAAGACGGCGGTTGACATCAAACATAAAACCCCCTCCTTTTAATTATTTTACCAAAAATGAAATGCACTTACAAGCAGAAGGGAAAAAATGCTTTCCATAAAGAAAAAGCCGTTCTTCTAAACGAAAAACGGCATCATTTCAGGTTCTTCTCTTTATTGCGTTCCCGCCTGAGACGTTCAAATTCTTCCTGACAATCCCTGCCGAATTCAACGTTGACCTCGCTTTCGTCGGTCAGGGGCGGTGCGACTTCGGGTGGTTCACTTTCCTGATTAAGTTTTTTGTCCTTGTCGTAGAATTTGGCATTGTATTTGTTTCTTTCCATGAAAATTCCTCCTTGTTCATATTATCGGAAAATTCACTGAAATTATGAGAAAAATCTATGCTTTCAATATCCGTTTCAAAAACTCCTGCGTGCGCGTTTCCCTGGGATTCTTGAGAATCTCTTCCGGAGCGCCTTCTTCCAGAATGATTCCCTGGTCCATGAAGATGACCCGCGACGCCACTTCGCGCGCGAAGGACATTTCATGGGTGACGACAATCATCGTCATTCCTGAAGCGGCGAGTTCCTTCATGACCTCAAGCACTTCCCCGACCATTTCCGGGTCGAGCGCGGAGGTCGGTTCATCAAAGAGCAGGAGTTTCGGATTCATGGCAAGCGCCCGCGCGATCGCGACCCTCTGTTTCTGGCCACCGGACAGTGTTTCCGGAGAACGCTCGGCAAACTCCTCCATCCCGACCTTTCGCAAATTTTCCAAAGCCCTGACCCTTGCTTCTTCTTTTTTTACCTTCAAAACTTTCACCGGCGCAAGCATCAGATTTCCGAGCACCGTCAGATTTTTAAACAAATTAAAGCTTTGAAAGACCATCCCGATTTCCGTCCTGAGCTTGTTTAAGTTCACCTTCCTGCTCAAAATGTCGACGTCGTTGAAGAGGATGCTGCCCCCGTCGGGCTGTTCCAGGAGATTGATGCATCTGAGCAGGGTGCTTTTCCCGGATCCGGATGAGCCGATCAAACAAATAACTTCCCCCTCTTCGACCCGGAGATTGATGTCCTTCAATACTTCCTGGCTTCCGAACGCTTTCCGTAAATTACTGATTTCAATAATCGCCATTTTTCACCTCAATTCGAACTCGGCAAGCTCTTGGCCTGCAGGTTCAGTTTTCTTTCCAAAAATCCCAGGAGCTTTGAAGTCGTCATCGTCAGGAAGAAATAAATCAGGGCGACGAGGATGAAGGGCTCATAAGTGCGGTAGTATTTGAACTGCGCTTCGTTGGCGACGAAGAACAGTTCCGCGACCCCGATGACATTCAAAACCGATGTGTCCTTGATGTTGATGATGAACTCGTTGCAGATCGAAGGCAGGGAGTTTTTGATGGCCTGGGGAAAAACGACGGAAAGCATGCTCTGGGGATAACTCAAGCCCAGGCTCCGCGCCGCTTCCAATTGGCCCCTGTCCACGGCTTCGATTCCGCCCCGGAGCACCTCCGCCAGATAAGCGGTCGTGTTCAGGGAGACGATGATGATGCCTGAAAGCGAAATCGTCAAAACCTTGTCGATTTCGGAAATCGGGACGTCGAGCCATTGGGAAAGCAGGCTCGGAAGCAGGTAGTAAATGATCACCGCTTGGACGATCATCGGCGTTCCGCGGAAAACATTGATGTATGCTCTCGCAAACCCCGATCCCAATTTCTTCAAAAAGCCGACAATTTCGCCGTCCTGGGATTTCGGTTCCATGATTCTCAGGACGACGAAAACCATCCCCAATAGCAGACCCGCAAGCGTTCCGATCAGGGAAAGCTCCAAAGTCATAAACACGCCTTTCAGAAAATCATCCGCATAATCAAGGACGATGTACATCATCGAATCGAGGAAATTTTCTTTCGCCGGGATTTTTGAAAGATCTGCCACGCGGATCAGAGAGTTGGCGATGGCAAAGACCAGGAATTCAAGAAGATAAACCAACAAAAAACCGACCAGAATCCAAAANNAATTCCGGAAGCAGCCAAGAAAAGGGCGAAATACCCGAAAAGGAATTTCGCGTGCTGAGTTATGGATATTTCGCCCGGAACATTTTTTTGGTTCAGAACACGGATGGAAAAATAGAGCGCGAAAAGACCGAGCAGGAACAGCGCTATGTTGAGATAGCGCCTTTTCATTCTGCCCTACCCACTGCATCTTCCATCAATTTATTGCGCACTTCTTCGCTGATTCCCGCCAGGATTTTGTTTATGGCTTCCACCAATTCGGTCTCCTCCAGCCGGACGGCAATCGCAACGACCACGTCCGTTTCTTCGACGTCAAAACCAGGATCCAATTCCACAAATGTAAATTCCGGATTGTTGGCGGTGATTCCCAGAGCGACAGGCAACTCAAGAATGGTGCCGTCGATTTTTCCGCCGAGCATCCCCGTCAGGATGTCGGGAACCGTCTTTCTGGGAGTGCCATGAATCGCGCCCACGAGCTGCGGAACCAAATCGTCATAAATCGTACCCTGCTGGCCGACGATGGTCGCGCCTTCAAAATCATATATTGAGCTTGCGTTCGCATAAGCGCCGTCCTTCATCACCAATACCACGTGCCTGCTTTCATAATAGGCTTCAGTGAAATTGACCGATTCCTTCCTTTCCGCCGTCGGGCTCATGCCGGCAATGATGGCATCAATCCGCTTGCTTTCCAGCGAGGGGATCAGGGAATCCCATTCAAGTTTCTCGATGACCAAGACTTTTCCCAGGCTCGCGGCGACTGCGCGGGCAATCTGCACGTCATAACCGTCGACATACTTACCCGGAAAGTTATTCAGTGGATGGTTGAAAGGACTTTGGAAATCCTCGGTCCAGTTAAAGGGTTGATAATTCGCTTCCATCCCGACGATGAACTGATCTTCGCGGGGAATGTAATATTCTCTTTCTTTGTCTCTGCAGCCGCTGAAGAGAATTAAAGCAAACAAAACCATGATTGAACAAAGTTTTTTCATTTCTTTCTCTCCTTTTTGTTTATTAAAAACAAAAAAAGCGCCACACAGACGCTAAATTTTAATTATATATGATTATATAATTAATTTAGCGCCTCTACTTTATAAAATAAAGTAGGAGTGGTTTAGGTATTCCCTAAACCCCCACGGCGGACGTATACCTACGCCAACCGTTCGGCGGTGGTTGCCTTTCCAACTCTTCACAGGATGTCTCCTCCGAGCTGTACTCATCTGCACCGCGACCTCTAAATTAATGTGTTATGCAATTTTTGTTTTTTTAATTATACTATATGCTATTCCGCTTGTCAAAAAAATTTCAATGAAAATGCTTTCATTCAGCGATTAAAAACAAAAATCTAATAGCTTTCGCTATTAGATTTCGGAAAATTTAGAAAGAATGCTATTTCTCCTTGCAGCAATCCTCCTTGCCAAGTTCCAATTTGACATCGTCCTTTCCGATTTCCCGATGATAATTCTGTCTTTCGTAATCGGACGTGAAGAAATTATCCACATAATCCTTTCCGAATTCGAAATCATAATCGTCAAAATCGGATCTTCTCGGTCTTCTTAAACCCGCGCCTCCTGAATTGGAGACAGTGTCATCTTCCTTGTTCACCTTGTTTCTTCCGTATTCCTTCGCAATTTCCAGATTCTGCTCAGAGTTCTTGTTTTTTCTTTTTCTAAACATTTTCATCCTCCTAAATTTACGTTTATATTTTTTGCATGAGGATGAAACTTATACTAATCTGAAATTTTTTACAAAATCAATAAAATTGAAATTTTTAATAAACCTTCACTTCTTCTTTTCCCTGCAATACACGGAGAACTCCGTAAACGAGCGATTCCATTTCGTTTTCTCCGGGATAGATTTTTAGGTTCACGAATTCCGGCAAATTTTCCCGCAGAAAGGAGGTCAGGCTTTTGCTGTGGGCAAGCCCTCCCGTCAAAAGGACGGCGTCGATTTCGCCTTTGGCGGCGAAATATAGGGCGCCGATTTCTTTTATGATTTGATAGCCCATCGCTTCCAGATAGAACCGCGCTTCCGCATCCCCCGAAGCGATTCTTTTTTCCGCCTCGATGCCGTCGCTCGTGCCGATGTAGGAGACCAATCCGCCCTTGCCCACGATTTGCTTTTTCAAAGTTTCTTTCGTATATTTCCCAGAAAAGCAGAGCTCAATCAGTTGGAAAGCGGGAAGCGTCCCCGCACGCTCCGGAGTGAAGGGGCCCTCGCCTCCGAGAGCGTTGTTGACATCCACGACCTGGCCCTGTTTGTGCAGGCCGACGGAGATGCCGCCGCCGAGATGGACGACGATCAGGTTCAGGTCCTGATAACTTTGATTGTGTTCCCGGGCATAGCGGTGGGCAGTCGCCTTTTGGTTCAGGGCATGGAAAATCGAGATTCTTTCGATTTCCTTCAGGCCGCTCACGCGGGCATGGGGCGAGAGTTCGTCGACGACGACGGGATCGACGATGTAGGCGGGACGACCGTGGATTTTCGCCAAATCATGGGCGAGCGCTGCCCCCAGATTGCAGGAATGCGCCCCATATTTTTCCGATACCAAGTCGGCGAGCATTTTTTCGTTCACCGCGTAGGTTCCGCTTGGAATGGGGCGCAGCAGGCCGCCCCGGCCGACGAAAACAGCGATTGATTCTAAGGGTATGTTGAATTCTTCCAGAAAGCTCAGGATGACCTCTTTTCGGAAATCAAGCTGAGCAAAAATCCTGTGATAACGGTGCACGGTGATGTTTTCATGGATGTAGCTCTTGACGGCCACCGGTTTTTCGTTGTCATAGACTGCAATTTTGGTGGACGTTGAGCCGGTGTTGATTGCCATTATTCTATGAACCATGATTATATACCACTGCCATTGCGATTGAGTTTAATTTTGATTTTACCGAATCGGCGCGGCTGGTGAGGACAATCGGGGCCTTGGCGCCGAGCACCAACCCGGCGGCTTCCGCCTTCCCCAAAAAGACCGCGGCTTTATAGAAGATGTTCCCCGCATCCAAATCAGGAAAGATGAGCACGTCCGCTCCTTCCGCAACCTCATCCGCGATTCCTTTCGTTTTCCGGGATTCTGCGGAAAGGACATTGTCTAAGGCGAAGGGACCGGAAACCATGAAGTCTTTTTCATTCCTGAAATGATCCGTGAGTTCCGAGGCTTCCACGGAAGAGGGAAGCTTGGGGTTTGTTTTTTCGGTTGCGGAAATGAGGGCGATTTTCGGATTTCGCACGCCGATTCTGCGCATGAAAAGGGCGGCGTTTTCGATGATAGACCTCTTCTCTTCAATTCCGGGACTGATCACCATTGCGCAGTCGCTCGCCGCGAGCAGGCGCGGAAAATCCGGCAAGGAAAAAAGCGTGATGTGAGAAAGAAGTTTTTGCTCACGGATGCCAGTCTCCGAATTCACAACCGCTCTCAGCAGCGTCCGCGTGTCGAGGAGACCTTTCATCAGGATGTCGGCTTCCCCCGCGCGAATCATTCCCACCGCCAGCGCAGCGGCTTTTTCGGTGCTCTGCGCGTTGACTATTTTTCCGGAATGCGTCATTTTACGGATGATTTCTTCATTTCCGATCAGAATCGCTTCAATCAAGCCTTCTCGTTCCGCTGCGAGAACCGCATCCAGAACTGATTCGTCCTCGGGTGAGGCGACTGCGAGCCTTTGCTTGGGACAGTTCTTTGCCCGTTCTAAAAAAATTTCAAAATTCATCTTTCCACCTCAAAGAGGTTTTTCCCGGCAAGCAGTGCCCGGTGGTTAATATCAAACAAATCTTTTTTCCCTTCGCCGAGGAAGCTTTTCAGGACTTCGAAGACCTCTTCCACGGTGAAGAGGGATTTCAAAGCAAGATAGGCCCCGAGCATGGCCATGTTCGCGACCCGGGGATTCCCCAATTTCAACGCGATGTCGTTGGCGGGGACGGGATGGGCGTTTACCTGGGCAAATTCATCTATCAGCGAAGAATTGTAGAGCAGAATGCCATCCTCACGCAGTTTGTTTTTGAATTTCTCAAGACTTGGCCGGTTCATGATGATGAGCGTGTCGGCTTTCGAAAAGACCGGGGAATTGATGGGCGCATCGGAGAGAATGACGGAGCAATTGGCCGTTCCCCCGCGGGTTTCCGGCCCATAGGAAGGATGCCAGAGGGCGTTGTAGCCCTTGTCGTTCCCGGCATGGGCCAAGATTTGACCGAGCATCATCACACCCTGGCCGCCGAAACCGGCGACCGTGATTCTCTCAAGCTTTTTCATCGGCATCACCGTCCCTGAATGTTTTCACGGGATAATACGCCATCATTTCTTGCTCAACCCAGCGCAGGGCTTCCACGGGCGTCATTCCCCAGTTCACGGGGCAGGTCGAAAGCACTTCAACAAGCGAAAAACCCCTGGCTTCAATTTGGTTTCGGAAGGCTTTCAGAATCGCTTTCTTGGCATTCCTCACCGCCCGGGGATTGTGCACGGATACCCTTTCCACAAACACCGCGCGCGGGATTTCCGAAAAGATCTCCGCGATTCTGATCGGCAAGCCGTGGAGTTTGCTGTCCCTGCCCAGCGGCGAAGTGGTCGTTTTCTGACCGAGGAGCGTCGTGGGTGCCATCTGCCCGCCCGTCATTCCGTAGATGGCGTTGTTTATGAAGATGACGGTGAGGTTTTCGCCTCGGTTTGCCGCGTGGATCGTCTCCGCTATCCCGATCGAGGCCAGATCCCCGTCCCCCTGGTAGGAAAAGACGATTGCCTCGGGTCGCGCCCGCTTGATGCCGGTCGCGACCGCGCAGGCCCGACCGTGGGCTGCCTGGACCATGTCGCAGTTGAAGAAATTATAGCTCAAAACAGAGCAACCGACGCTGGCGATGCCGACGGCTTTATCAAGCACATCAAGCTCCACCAACGCTTCAGAAACCAATTTATGCACGATCCCATGCGTGCAGCCGGGGCAGTACGAAAGCTGGGCGTCAGTCAGGCCCTTTGATTTTTGGTAGACGATTGTTTTCATTGGGATGCCTCCGCTTTCATTTTCAAAACCGCTTCCGCGATCTCCTCCGGTTCCGGCAACATGCCCCCGGTCCTTCCGAAGAATGCAATCGGAAGGCGGCCTTCGTTGGCAATTTTCACGTCGTCCAACATCTGTCCGAGCGAAAGTTCCGCAACCAACAAACCCTTAAGGCTGGCGGGCAACTCCGAGAATGCCTTTTTCGGGAAGGGCCAGAGCGAGATCGGCTTGATGAGGCCGGTTTTCACGCCCGCCTCTTCCAGGAGTTCGAGCGCGGAACGGGCGATCCGCGCCATCGTTCCGTAAGCGACGATCGCGAATTCCGCCTCCTCCATCTTCACCAGTTCGTATCTCTGTTCGTTTTCTTCCATCATTCTGTATTTTTCAAAAAGCCGGAAATTATGCCTTTCCAGTTCGGCGGGATCCAAATAAAGCGAATTGACAAGCCGCTTTTTCCCGCTCCCGCACGCGGCCCAGTCCTTGTCCGGAAGTTCACGCTTCGGTTTTTCCCGATGCAAATCGACCGTCTCCATCATCTGTCCGATCAAGCCGTCGACGGCAATCATGACGGGATTGCGGTAGAAGTCGGCAATATCGAAGGCTTCTTTCATGAGATCGACGGTCTCCTGCAGATTTTCCGGGGCAAAGGAGAGCACGCGGTAGTCGCCGTTTCCGCCCCCGCGCGTGATTTGATAATAATCCGCCTGCGAGGGCTGGATGCCGCCGAGCCCGGGCCCGCCCCGCATGACATTGACGAGCACGCAGGGAAGTTCTGACCCGCAGAGATAGGAAATCCCTTCCTGCATCAGGGCAATCCCCGGTGATGAGGATGTAGTCATCGTTCTCGCTCCCGCCGCCGCGGCACCGTAGACCATGTTGATTGCCGCGGTTTCCGATTCCGCCTGCACGAATACCTTCCCCATTTTCGGCAGATGCTTGGAGAGGTATTCGGGAATTTCGTTCTGGGGGGTGATCGGATAACCGAAAAAGGCGTCAAGACCGCCCAGAATCGCTGCCCTGGCGATCGCTTCGTTCCCTTTCATCAGGATTTTCTTCATGCCGGCACCCTCTCCACCGTGATGACCGAATCCGGGCACATGATGGCGCAGAACGCGCAGGCGATGCACCGTTCCGGCTCCAAAACTTTGATCAAATTATAACCTTTCGGATTAATGTTTTCTTTATCCAAGGCGAGGATTTTCTGCGGGCAAAATTCAACGCAGAGCGCGCAGCCCTTGCAATCCTCGTGTTTGAAATAGAGTTTCCCTCTCGCCATGAATCCTCCTTATAACCATGTTTTTCTGAGATAGAGCTTCAGCGGAATGATCTCCCCCTTCAGCTCTCCGATTTCGGGAAGAAGCTTTTCGTGGACGCCGGCATAGACTATCCTCAAACCGGTCCTCCTTTCCAGTTCTTCCAATATTTTCTCCCCGTAAAGCAGATCGCCGTAACTGGTCTCCCGCAGAAGATTGGTGTTGTTTATGAGGCCGGTGATTTTAAACCCACCGCTTTTTTCTATTAATTCCATCATGCCGATGATTTTTTCCGGAGCCGCAGTTTCTTCACGGTAGCAATTCACGCAGAAGAGAAAATCCGTCTCCTGCGGATCCAGAAGTTCCGAAAACTGCCGGACGATTCTCGCCCCCGCAGCTTCCCCTCCCAAATCAAAAACCGAGGTCAGATTTTCATAAAAAGGAAGAAAAACTTCTTTCGCGATGTAGGGCAAATCGCTTCCGAGCGCCCCTGTAAGCGAAGAGGATATGAGGCGGAGATTGTTCTCTGCGCATAAATCCTCAAGTTCGCGGGTGCGGAAATAGGGATTGACGATGTCGAGATCGACCAGGAAGGCTGCTCCGATGCTCAGAGCAAAATTTATAGCAAATTCCGATTTTCCGCTCCCGTAATGGCCGGTGATAAAGTTCATCTTTTTCATATCTGACCTCGGAAAAAATTATCTGGGTATGTAATTAGATCTAATTCCGGCGATTATTTGCATGCGTTTTTTTGCATAAACCATGGCGGCTTGCTGGTTGTCGATGTTTTCCTGATCGGCGATCCTGAAGATTTCCAGGAGCCTGTCATAAATCTTTTCGACATCCTTGATTACCGCCTCGCGCCTGTAACCGTGGAGTTCGTGGTAGACATTGATGACCCCGCCGGCATTGATGACGAAATCGGGCGCATAGAGGATGCCGCGTTCTTTCAGGAGCATGCCGTCTTTTTCTTCGTCTTCCAATACATTGTTTGCGGTGCCGGCGACGATCGCGCATTTCAATTTCGGAATCGTCCTTTGGTTCAAAACCGCCCCCAAAGCGCAGGGCACGAAGACATCGACCGGAAGGGAATAGATCTCCTCCGCTTCAACAAACTCAACTTCAGGATGGGTTTTCTGCAGTTTGTTGATCTTTTTGGGGTTGATATCCGAAAAATAAATCTTCTTCGCTCCCGCTTCTTTCAGATAGCCGATCAGAGCGGTGCCGGTCTCCCCAACTCCCTGAACTGCATAGGCATACTGAGAAACATCAGCGTTTCCGAAGCGGTATTGGAGAGAGGCCCGGATCCCGTGGAAGGCTCCAAGGGCCGTGATCGGGGAAGGGTTGCCCGACCTGTCTTCGAGGCCAACGACATAATCCGTTTCCATGCGGATGTAATCCATGTCCTTTGTCGTCGTGTTAACGTCTTCAGCGGTGATGTAGCGCCCGTTCAAACTCTGCACATAGCGCCCCAAAGCGCGGAAATAAGCTTCGCTCTTCACGACATTGGCGTCTCCGATCAGGACCGTCTTTCCGCCGCCGAGATTCAGGCCCGCAGCGGCATTTTTAAAAGTCATGCCCCGGGCCAGACGCAAACAATCCAAACACGCCTCGTCTTCGCTTTCGTAATTCCAAAGCCTCGCTCCTCCCAAAGCGGGGCCGAGGGTCGTGTCGTGGATCACGGTGATGCCCTTCAAACCAGTAGTTTTGTCATGGAAATAGATTAATTGCTCAAAACCATAACGTTCCATGTAATCGAATTTGTTCAAGGCTGATCTCCCTTTCTTTATTTTTGCAAACGCTTACACCCTATTATATCATATTTGGTTGGAGTGCAAAACCATTACTATATTTTTTGAATATAGACATTTCATAATATATCTTAATAGTTCATATCCCCGCAAATATAACATGAAAAAGATAAGTAAAAAAATTGTTGAAAAGGCAAGCTGTCAAAAATTTTATTGATAATAATAAGACCAAGGAGATTATCTTCGGGAGCTATTGAGATAAAAATGTACCTATATCAAACGCGCCAACAAAAAAATAAAAATGGGGAGAGAATCTGTCAAAAAAGGCCTATGTAATCTCGGTTAAATGAGCTTCACATAGACCTTTTTTTAACAGATTTTTGACAAATATTCCAAAAACCCTATCTTGAGCAGGTTTTCGGGGTCAAATTCAAGAATTTCGGCTTGATCAAATCACGCTTGTATTCATAAAACCAATCGACCATGTCGAAGAGGCTTTCCCTGATGCTTCTGGGTTTGAAACCCAATTCCTCCCTCGCTTTGGAGTTATCGAAATTGGCATTGATATTGAGGGTATAGAGCGTGTAGGCACTGAAAATCGGTTTTTTGTTTCTGATTTTATAATGCAGTTCCGCAAACGGAGCGACGATTTTCAGGAACCAAAGCGCAAGCCGGCCGGGAAGTTTTTTCCGTCCGAGTTTTTCATTGAGAATTTGGAAAAGTCCCTTGACGGTGACATAATGTCCGCTCAAAACATAGCCCTCGCCGCTTCTTCCCTTCAATGCCGCGTTGATCACCCCTTCCGCAACATCCCTCACATCCACAAAATCATATCCACCTTTTACAATCGCCGTAAGTTTCCGGTTGATGTAATCGAGCACAACCTGGCCGAAATGGGAAATGCTGTGGTCGAAAGGACCGATGATTCCGGAAGGATAGACGACGACAGCATCGATTTCCCCGTTCTTTACTTTTTCGAACAGGTATTGGGTTGCCAGCGCCTTCGTTTTCGCATAATCCCCGACAAGTTTTTCAACCGGGAATTCCTCGGGTTCGCGCAGGGCTACGTTACTCTTTTCCGGATAAATCGCATGCACGGAGGAGGTGTAGACCAATCTCTTTACTTTTTTCCGAATGCAGGCACGGACAACGTTCTTAAACCCTTCCACATTCACCCTGTAAAGCAAATCGCTTTTTGAAGAGGTGATGTTGACGATACCGGCAAGATGGAAAACGAGCGCGTCTTCTTCAATAAATCCGTCCAAAAATTCCGGATCCAAAATGTCACCCTGAACGATTTCGGCTTTCAGGCCGACAAGGTGCCCGTAACTTTCTCCGGGCCTGACCAAGATTTTCAAGGAATGCCCTCTTCTTTCCAATTCAGTGGCAAGAACCGAACCCAGATAGCCGGCGCCGCCCGTGATGATGCATTTCATGCCGTTTACCTCCTTTCCGCTTCCATTATATCATATATATGCGCTGCCCGACAAATTAATGCTGACAGATTTCGTAAACCTGTAAATAAAAAAGCCAAGATTTTTTTCTTGGCTTGGTTTCTTAATCATACGCCCCAGACGAACCAGATGAAGAGGTACCCAGTCAATACCGCAGCTAGCGTGAAGGGCACGCCGTATTTCATGAAGGTAAGCGGTTTTACATCGTACCCTTCTTTCCTGAGAATGCCGATTGCGGTGATGTTGGCGCTCGCTCCGATGGGGGTGATGTTTCCGCCAAGGGTCGCCCCCGTCAGAAGGCCGAAATAGAGCACATAGGGGGCTTCCAATCCGAGGCCGGAAGCAAGCGGTGCGACGACGGGAAGCATGGTCGCGACATAGGGGATGTTGTCTACGAAGGCGGAAAAAAGCACGGAAAGCCAGACGATGATCGTGTAGACCGCAAAGGCATTTCCGCCCCCTGCTTTTTTAATCAGATTCGCAATCGCGTCAATCACGCCAGCGTTTTTGATGCTGCCGATGATGAGGAAGAGGCTCGCCAAAAGCAACAAAGTGAAATAATCTATTTCCTTGACGGTCGCACCGAGCGAACGGAAGGATTTCGTTTGGATGAGTTTCCGCACCAAACCGACCAGGAGCAGGAACATGACGATGAACCCGTTCATGTTCTTGTCAACAAAAGCAATTCCGGTTGCGGGTACGAAACTCGCTGCAATCAGCAAAAGCACCATCGAAACCAAGAGAACCGAAGGGAAATAATCCTTGACTTCCGTTCTTTCGATCGGCACCAAGGGATTTCTTTCGTTTCGGAAGATGAAGAGTAGCACCAAAACGGATGCCACCGCACCGAGCTCGACTCCGAAAAAGATGCCGGGTTTTCCCTTGAACCAGATGAAATCAACAAAGCTCATGTCGAGCGCACCCCCGAGCATGATTGAAGTCGTGTCCCCGACCAGGGTCGCAGCACCTTGAAGATTTGAAGATATGGCGATGCAAATCAGGCTCGGAACGGGCGAAATCTTCAGTTTCTTGGAAATGTTCAAGGCAACGGGCGCGATCATCAGCACCGTCGCGACATTGTCAACGAAGGCGGAGACAACCCCGGCAAAAATCGAAAGGGAAATGATTGCCCANNATGAAGAGCGCGACGATGCCCATCGTTCCCGCAATCATCATCAAAACATTCCAATCCAATGTCTTAAGCAGATCCCTCAAGGGCAGGAAACCGAGCGCGATGAAAACGACGGCGGAACCCAAAGCGATGTAGGCTCGGTATTTGGAAAAGGCCAAGAGAAGGATGTAAGTTACCACGAAAATGGCTAAGGCAAGGTAAAGCGGTGAAATGATTTCTTCCAAAAATTCGTACATATTCACGTTCCTTTCCAAAAAAACAATAACTTTTGTTATTATAACAAAAAATGCCTTTGAAAACAAGGCATTATTCGATGTTGATGACGGACATGTTGTTGGTCGTCCCGTGTTCCTGGGCCCAACCATGGGTGATGATGATCGTGTCGCCCTCCTTGAGACCGAAGGATTTCGCGACTGCCATGGCCACGGGATTGAAAAGCAAAATGTCGGTCACGACTTCGTGATAGGTTGCAATCACGCCGAAATAATAACTCAAGCGCCTGCATGTTTCCAAATTATCCGCGACGGCGATGATGGGAACGCAGGGTCTGAATTTGCACATTCGTTTCGCCGTGCCCCCGGTTTCAGTAAATGCCACGATTGCCTTTACGTTCGGAAGCGTGAGCGCGGTTTGCGCAACCGAAATTCCGATTGCGTCGTTTGCCGTCCGCTCCGAAGTCTTGAGCGAGCGCATAAGCATTTCTTCGTAAGGAAAGATTTCTTCGATTGCGCGCGCGATTCTATCCATCGTCTGCACGGCTTCCACAGGATATTCCCCGGCAGCGGTTTCCCCGGAAAGCATGACGGCGTCCGCACCGTCCAGGATCGCATTGGCGACGTCGGATGCTTCCGCCCGCGTGGGCCGGGGCGAAGACATCATCGTTTCCAGCATGTGCGTGGCGATGATGACGGGTTTTCCGAATTCATTTGCCATCTGGATGATTTTCTTTTGGTAGATGGGCACGACTTCGGTCGCGACTTCGACGCCGAGGTCACCGCGCGCAACCATGATTCCGTCCGCAACCTCAAGGATTTCCCGGAGATTGTCATAACCTTCCTGGTTTTCGATTTTTGCGATGATTTCGATGTCTTCCTTGCCGATTTCCTTCAATAAATTCCTGATTGCAAGCACATCCTCCGCTCTTCTCACAAAAGAAGCCGCGATCAGATCGACGCCGTTTTGAGCAGCGAAACGGATGTCGTCATCGTCCCTTTGGGAGAGAAAAGGGATCGAGAGCTGGACATTGGGAATGTTGACGCCCTTCTTGCTTTTGATGAAGCCGGAATTTCTCACCAGGCATTTCATCCTTTCCCCGTCGTTTTCAAGAACGTCGAGGCGGATTTTGCCGTCATCGATTAAAAGATAGGCGCCCGGTTCGATGTCGGAAAAGATCTCGGGGCTGGAGAGGGAAAAACTTTCCCGGTTTCCGACAACCTCTTCTTTCAAAACCCAAACCACGTCCCCCTTTTTGAAATGGGCCATCCCGTCCTCAAAAATGCCGGTTCTGATTTCCGGCCCCTTGGTGTCCGCCATGATTCCGATGTGGCGGTTCATTTTCTCGGAAACCTGCCTGATTTTCCGGATGCGCGCGCCCTGTTCCTCCAGGCTCGAATGGGAAAAATTGAGGCGGGCGACATCCATTCCGGCAGCGATGATTTTCTCAAGCATTTCTTCGCTGTCGGTGGCCGGGCCGATGGTGCAGACGATCTTTGTTTTTCTTTTCATTTTTCCTCCTAATAGAAAAAACATGCTCGTATGAGCATCGTAAACCTCATGTTTAATGGAGGCTCCAACCAGATTCGAACTGGTGATCACGGTGTTGCAGACCGTTGCCTTACCACTTGGCTATGGAGCCGTCTTTGAACATTAAACATTATAGCAGATTTTCTGTCGGAATTCAAGATGCAAAAGGAATTTTCAAATATATTATATGCCCTGAATGCATAAAATTGCGGTCAAAAAACAAAAAAGGGACCCTTGGGTCCCTTAGATCTTTCGGAAATCCTCCACATCGATGATGAAGATCGTCGCTCCGCCGACAGTGACTTCAATCGGGGTCGATTGGATGATTCCGTATTCGCTGATGATGGAACTGGGAACATATTCGTTCCTGGTCCGCGAAAAATCGGTGATAATTTTGATGATTGATTCCACATCCTCTGCTCTGGCCCCGACCATCAGCGTTGTGTTTCCTTTTCTAAGAAAGCCGCCGCTCGAGGCGAGTTTCGTCACGAAGTATTTCTTCTTGACCAGTTCTTTCATCAGAGAGGAACTGTCTTCATTGGAAACAATCGCGATAATCAGTTTCATTTTCTTCACCTCCCTCATATACTCTTAACGAAGTTGCTGAAGAGCCACAAAGCGTCTTTGACTGAGTCTTGGTCGGAAGCATCAATGTCATCATCCGTGAACACGGGTTTCAGCGGATGGTTGACATCCTTCAAGGCATAATTCAGGAGCGTCGCGATCGAGCCGTTGATGATACGCGAATGATTGCAGAAGGCTTCGCTCAGAATGTCATGGTTCGCGTCAGCGATTGCTTCCTTCGTGATCTCATTGTAATCAAGACCGGAAGCGGAGAAGGCCTGAACTGCCTTCAGGAAACCAGACAGATCGCTGTATTGCTTGTTTCCGCCAATCTCATATTCGCCGTTGCGGATGTGAGCAACCCCGGGTTCCTCGCTGTCCGCATGATGGTACCAGTGGTAGCCGTTGTCCGGTTCTTTAATCATGCCGTGGAGGGCTCCGCCTTCGGAGATCATCTCCAGGACCATGTCGGTCAAAGTAGCTTCCAAAACGCGTGATTTCAAAGCAATGTCGAAATCGACATTCATCAGATTGTCCATCTCGAAAACGAATTCTTCGAAACTGCTTTCGCCGAGGAGAGTTTTGACGCCCGCGAGGAAACGTCTGAGTTCGCCGTCCTCTCCATCCCAAACAAGGCTTTCGCTTTCAAAGTAATAATATGTGCCCATATCTTCCCGATTCGGGATCGTAAGTTTATCTGAAGCTTGAATGTAGGAGATTGCGGATGCTTCCACAACCTTCGATGCAAGCAGGGTCTCTTGGTCATCGCCCAAGAATCTGTCAACTTCAAAGGTGGCAGTGCCGAGTTCCTCATCGCCGATGATGATTTCGATCGCGACCAGGAATCTTCTGAGTTCGCCCCTGTCGCCGGGTCTCTTTTCCCAGACCACCGCTTCGGGAATGACCAGAACTTCCGAGAGATTGGGATTCGTTGCCTGTTCTTTTTTGATTTTGTTGATGAAGGAGGCTTCCAATACCCTCGATGCCAAAATCACTTCTTCCTGATCGCTCCTCGCTTCCGCGAACACCGCCTGCAGGCGGAAATCGCTGTCGAAGCTGGCAAGGCCCAATTCGCGCAAAGCCCTGAGCGCTTTTGCCAACTCTCCGTGCGGACCGTACCAATGCTCTTCCTGATAATCCTCCTCTTCCGGATCCAAATCCGCCGGAAGGGTGATCAAGGAATCCTCTTCATGGGCGTTGCTTTCAATTGTCTTGGCGGCGGTGTAGCTGACGAGGCGGGAAGCGACGATTGTGTCGATTTTGGAATCTTCCAATGCGAGGAAATCCTCCTCCTCGACGGTGAGGCCGTCAATGGTTGCATCCTCGCCCAGGATGGCGATAATCGCATCCAGGAGCAGCGGCAATTCATTGTTCCAGGCTTCCTGCTGGTACCCCGAGGCGCTTCTGTCAAGTTCCGGAGCGATTTTCAGAACCGCGCCCGGTTTTTCCGCTTCGATTTCAATGTTTCTGATGATTGTCTCTTTTACAATCTCCGATGCCAGCATCCGCTTCTGGTTTTCTCCGGCAAACGTTCCGAGTTTAATCTGTTCCAAGTTTTCCAGTTCATCATCGCCCGCATCTTTAAGGAGGATGTCCGCGGCCAATACAAAGCGTTTCATTTCCCCTGCGGGTCCGTGATAATCATCGTCCGTAAGTTCGGGCAGGTAAATGACCTGGTAAAGGCTCCCGCCGGGCGCGGTCATTTCCCTGAGATGCTTGGCTGCGGTATCGGTGATGAGATAGGATTTGCTTAGGGTGTCGATGTTTTCCTCGCCCTCGTCCAAGAGCTGCACGATTTTGCTGACTTTTATCGCATCGGAGCTGTTCAGATTGTCCTCCTCATCCAGGAGGAGAATCGCGGCGGTGAGGAAATTCTTCAGTTCGCCCGGCGCGGAGTCGGTCTTGCGCCAGACTGGATCGGTTTTCTCAAAACGGACGACCAAACTTCCTTCGGGATCGGCGCCGATGTCAACCAATTTTTTGATGATCGTGTCAGAGACGATGATCGAATCCAGGACCTTGTCGATCTCGTCTTCGGATAGGTTCTTCACGGTGTTGAGGTTGATTTCGGGATTGTCGAGGTTGGCATCTTCTCCGAGCAGAATTTTGATGGCTTTGAGCAGATGCCTGATTTCACCGTCCCATGCGGGATCGTTCATTTCCATGTTGACTTCGAATTCCGCATTTTCTTCCTTGCTTTTTTCTATCAGTTTATTGGCGAAACTGTCTTTCAGGACCTTGCTGGCAAGGAGTTTGTCGAGATCCCCGCCCTCTTCTTCTTCATCGAGTTCGAGAACACGGTTCAAAGTGACGAGATTTTCGGAATCGTCGAAATTCGGGTTGTCCCCGAGCAGGGTTTTCCCGCCCACGAAGAGCCGTCGGAGTTCGCCGTCGTAAACCCTGATTCCTTCTTCGTAGCGGTCGTACCAAGCATCTTCCTGCACGTTTTCCGTAATCAAATGCCCTTCGAGTTTTCCGCCCGGTGCGGCCATTTCCTCGATGTTTTCAACAAGCGACCTGCTCAGGAGCATCGATCTCAGAACCGTGTCGAGTTCGTCATCGGTCAGGTTGAAGAGATCTTCCGGAATGTTTTCCTTGCCTGAAAGAATTTTTACGGAAAGCAGCAGGGCTTCGATTTCCTCCCGCGTCCATTCGTCGGGATCCTCAAAAGTGGATATTTTCAGTTCACCTGTTTCACCGGAGGTTATTTCTTTAATAATGCCGTTCAAATTGTTCCTAATCAGAATCGAGCCGGAAAAGCTTTCCGCAAGCCTTCCGATCAGATTGTCTTTCTCATCAATCACGCCGTCCTCGTTCACATCTTCGCTGCCGTCGCTCAAGTTCTTAAAATCGGGCTCCTCATGCAGCTTCCCTTCCACAATCGCCGCCAAGGCCCTCATGATGTGTTTGAATTCCGTGCGTCCGGCTTCGCTATCCCACTCGAGGTTTTGGACGGAAGTCGTGTCGATGTCGAAGTTGCCAGGGGTGTTGTCCTCAGAAAAGAGATAATCGATCAGGTTCCCCATGTTCCCCATCAGGACAGCGGAAGCGGAGATTTTGTCAGTGAGATTGTCAATGGTTTCGGCGGAAAGATTTTCAAAGAAATTCCCGTCGCTTAACCCCAGATCGAAGAGTTCGCCCGCGGCGGTAAAGAGAGCCTTGATTTCAGTTTTTCCGGCTTCCCCCGACCAATCGCGCTCCAAACTCTCCTCGGAAATCTCGAAGGGTATTTCCGCTTTCTCAAGGAGGAGTTTCAGGAGTTTGCTGAGATTGGAACTGAGCAGGTTGGAATTGCTGATCGCCTCGGCGATTTTTTCGATGTTTGTTTCCGAAAACAAAATCTCATAATTGAGTTCTTCCCCAAGGAGCCCGGCATCGTCCATGACCTTTGCCAGCGACAGGAAAGATACCAAATCATTCTTCTCAAATGTCTCTACAACAATGTGGGACCTGTATTCGTCGGGCAGGAGACTGACGATGATCTTTCCGAAAACATGTCCGTTTCCCGAGAAGAGCTGGGAATTGAAAACGGCGATGCTGAAGGAATTGATGCCCTCGTCGGTGACGGAAGCAAAGCTCGGTTTGCCGTCCGCCAAGGTGAGCCCCATTTCCCGGAAGGCTTTGTATAGCGTGCCGAGATTCGCAAGTTCCAAACCCCAGCTGATGTCGTCCAAATCCAATTCCTCGGGGTCGACATCGAAGTCCTCAAAAAACTTCCGCGTCCCCTCCTGGTCGAGGAAATAACTCACGGCGATGCCGCCGAGCAAATTGGCGGTTTCAAGCTCGCCCAAGGAAGCAAAGAGCGCTTCGATTTTCTCTCCGTCCAATGAAAGATAGAAATCGATCTCCTTTCCCTCGCCGAAGAGCCCAAGCTCTCCCGCAGCAAAAAAAGCCTCACCGAGGTGCTCGAATTCGGAAGCGAAATCAATCGTCAATAAATCCGAAAAAGTTTCCGAAAATTCCACATCATCCAAAAAATCAATCCAGCCCTGCTTGCGGGCATATTCAACCCCAATGGGAACGGCAACATTGATCAGTTTCAGTTTCTTTATTTCCTGAAGAAAATCGCGGATGGTTTCTTCCTCAAGCGTGGCAATCGCCTCCAGGCTCACATCCCCTTCAATGTGTTCCGTGAGCAGGGCATAGGCTTTAAGACCCGCCTGCATTTCCATTCTGAGTTTCACCCGCACTTCGGGCTTTTCTATTCTTAAAGAAAAGAATTCGTCGAAGAAAAACTCATCCGCAGGGGCGCCACCGATTCGGGCCGCGCCTGCAATTTTTCCGAGCATCGTTTCGCGGTATCCTGCCATGAAACCGAGCATTTCCTCAAAATTTTCAAGCTCGGGGGATGCAAGTTGCCCATGACTCAGCTCCGCAACCTCCTCTCCCTGCGCTTCCGGAAGCATCTCCGCCAGGGAAGTGCCGATCGAAGTCAGCCCCGAGAAGGGGATGCTGAAGAGAAAGACGACGAGGAGGGCATGGGCGAGACCGATGCCAAGCCCGCCGAAACGGGAAACGAGGCCGGTTCTGATTTTTTTGCCTCCCCGCTTTCTTTTCGGGCGGATGGCAAGATAAATAAGCCAGAATATGAACTTAAAGACCGTTCCCATCAAGATCAGCCAAAGAATCATGACGACGATTCTCAGAGCCATGAAAACGAAGGCCTGGATGGTCGCATAAGCGACCGAGCCCGGAACGACAATTCCCGCAAACTCGGGAACGAATTGGTCCACAAGTCCGGGAATCGAAGCATTGATGGAGGTGATCTCCACGGAACTGATCGAAAATTCATAGACCTTGGAAATGTCCGCATTCATGAGGACGCGTACAAACACGGGACTTAAAAACCAGCCCGTGATCAGCAAAACCGTAAAAACCAAAAAATTATAAGCGGATTTGAATGTTCCTTTCAAAAAACCAAAGAGGGCACCGAGTGCCAACATCACTAGGATCGCAAGGTCAAAATACTTCAAGACTGTATCGACATCTAAATTCATCTTTTGCTCCTCTTTTTTTTTGTAATTTCATTATAACATAAAATGGGTTTTCGTGCATTATTTGAACAAAAAAAAAAACAGCTCTCCCCCAAAAGCTGTTTTTTTGAAAAGATATCAAGGCGTACCCCCTTCTACATACGCCCCCATTTTACCAGAAAGAAAATGGGAAGTTTGTAGAAAGGTGGCAGGTGCGCAAAATTTTTTTTGGAGAATCATGCAGGCTGGTTCGGGAAAAATTTGTATAATCCTGGCGCTCTGCGCAATTCTCTCTCATTCGACAGCGATCCGTTTTTCTCTTTGCCTTCTGTCCTTATTCGCAAAGAGGAGGGGGAGGAGCGAGATTATCGCAAAGAATGCCCCCGCAAGGAAGAGCGCGCGCGAAGGCGCGAGACCCTCCTTCCCGTCGACGACGATCGGGATTCCGAAACGGTCGATGAGGGGGGAGGCGATCGCCGGCCCCAGGACCATCGGAATCAGCACCGCAAAAACGATCCTCACGCCCTCGAACTGGCCCCTGCTCGTTTCCGGATAGAGTTTCTTGGTCCAGACGGTGAGGGTCTGCATCTGGATCAGATACCCCGCCCCTGCAAGCACGACGCCGGCAATCAGGGAGGGAAGATTGATTTCCCCGAGGAAGAATATCAAAACCAGACCGCCAACATAGATTGCAATCGATGTGAGGAGGAGGGGAAGAATGCGGTTTTTGTTGATGAAATAAGCAGCGGGAATCGTCGCGAACACGGAAACAAGGAGGCTTCCTCCCTGAATGATTCCGGCAAGGTCCTCGCTGTACCCCAGAACATAGATAAAATAATTGGTAATGTGGATGAAAAAGACATTGAAGCCCACGAAAAAGACCGCCATCGTCACAAAAACCAAAAAGAGTTCCCGCATTCTCAGGACATCGCGAAAATTGAAAGCGGAAAGGAATTGGCGGATGAAGGGTTTGTCCTTTTGCTTCTCCTTCGGTGGTTCTTTTAAGAAAAGCAAGGTGAGAACACCCATGAGGATGACCAGGGAGCCCATGGCGAGAAAGAAAGTCAAATAACCGAAGTTCTTGATCAAAATCCCGCCGATGACGGTCCCGACGATCGTGCCGAGAACGGGATGAATGGCGATGGCGGCGCCGATTTGGCCGCGGTTGCCCTCATCCAGCAAATCCGCCGCCCAGGCATTGAATCCGGCGTCGTTGCCGGTCGAGCCGAAAAAGCTCATCACCGAATCCGCGGCGACCACGATCACGATCACGGCGATAAAATTGCTGTTCACGTATTGCGTCAGCCCGAAAACAATCGTGAAGATTCCCCAGGCGATGTATCCCCAACCGATGAAGGGGCGCCTTTTTCCGTACCTGTCGCTCAGAGCCCCCATCAGAAAGGTTGCAAAAGTCGTAGCGGCGGCGCTGACCGCGACCATCCAAGTGATGATCCTATGATCCGGCCTGATCCTGTCATAAACAAAGGTGTTGAACCAGACATTTTCAATGTTCCAGCAGAGCTGCCCGACCAAGCCGAGTCCCCAAATAAAAAACCAATCTTTGATGCTGAGTTTTCTTCTTTCCATAAAATCTCCTGCATTCTGCAATTTTCGTTATTATTATAAACCATCGCCCTAAAAAAAGCAAAAAGGCCTTGCGGCCTATGTTTGCGGGGGATAGAAATCCCCGCCCATTTTTAATTCTCCGCGCGGAGAAAGCGAAATCTCCAGGATTTTCACGCTCTCGGGCATCGACAGGCGTTTGAACTGTTGGCTGAAGAAACGGGCAGTGAAATTCTTCACGTAGTTCTCCGCTTCCTTGTCGCTCAATCCGAAAACCTTGCCCAATAGGTAGGCGATTCTCTGAAAATCATCCCCGGCTGCTAGGAAACGGTAGAGGATGAAATCATTGACCTCATATTTTCCGAGAACGTCCTCCGTTCTCTGTGCGCTGCCCGTAAGTTCCGGCGAAATCGGGGTGTTGAGGATGTCCTCGAGCACTTCTTTTGTTTCGGGATAGACCTCCCGATAGTATTTTACAACCTCCCGCACGACCGTTTTCGGAAGCCCCGCATTGAGCCCGTACATCGCAATCTGGTCGCCACCGAAAGTGGACCAGCCGAGCGCGATTTCGCTCATGTCCGTGGTTCCGATCATGAGGGCTTTTTCCTTATTCGCAAGATTCATCAAGATCGTCGTCCGCAGCCTTGCCTGAACGTTTTCGTAAGTCGCGTCCTTTTCGTAGCGGTCATGCCCGATCAAATCCAACTGCTTTTCCGCTTCCGAGGCGATGCTGATTTCCCTGTAAGCGCAGCCGAGTTTTTCCGCCAAGAGCTTGGCGTTGCCCCGCGTCCGCTCTCCCGTCTCCTTGGAAGGGAGGGAGACGGCAATGATGTTTTTCCTGTCAAAGCCCGCTTTGTCATAGGCTTTGCACAGGGAAAGCAGCGCCAGGGTCGAATCAAGCCCGCCGCTGATGCCCAGGACGGTTTTTTCCGTGCCCACGTAATCGAGTCTTTTCAGGACGGAAGCGCTTTGGATTTCGGTGATTCTTTCCAAATCCTTCCTGTCTTTCGGAACAAAAGGAAGTTTTTCGGGCAACTTCTCAAAGACATATTCCGCGCTTTCCTCCAACTCAAAACGGACGCGTTGGAAAGCCGCGTCGCGGACGAGTTCCTGGGTTTGTTTGAAATAGCTGTTGCTGCGCCTGAGGAAGTGCAGCTTCCGGATGTCGATGTCTGCGTAGATGCAATTGTTTTCAAAATTGATGTTGTCGGATTCGCCGATGATTTTCCCGTCCTCGGAAATCAGGAGATGGGAACTGAAAACGACTTCGCTCGTCGATTCGCTCGCGTTATTGGAAACATAGACATAGGAGGAGTTGAATTTCATCGTCGTGCTCCTGGTGAGCAGATGCCGCTTTTCGTCCTTTCCGATGTGGGCGGGAGAGGCGCTGGAATTGAAGACGATCAAAGCCCCGTTCGCATATAATTTCTCGTTGGGCGAAGTCGGCGCCCAAATGTCGCCGCAGATTTCCGCCCCGAAAATCACTTCCCTGGTTTCGTTTTCAAAGAGCATTTTCCCGAAAGGCACTTCCTGCCCCAAAAACCTGACCGTTTTCAAATCCTTGATCAGATTGACGCCGGAGGCAAACCAGCGGCTTTCATAGAATTCATTGGTGTGGGGGAGGAAGGTTTTCGGAATGATTCCCAGGACCTTTTTCTTCTGGACGACGAAACTGCAGTTGTAGAGCGTGTCGTTGATGGTGAGATAGGAGCCGAAGATGATGACTCCGGAGAAGGGGTTGTTGTTTAACAGGTATTGGATTGCCTTTAGGGAATCCTGGTAGAGGTATTTTTGGAAGAGCATGTCGCCGACGGAATAGCCGGTGATGCATAATTCCGGAAAACAAATGATGGCAGCGCCCCTCTTCTCCGCCTCCTTCAGGATCTCGACCATCGCTTTTACATTATACAACGGGTCTCCGAGTCTCGCCTTGGGGGAAGCGGCAGCCACTTTTAGATATCCTTGGAAATACATATTTACTCCTTGTATAAATAATTTTTTCTGATATATTCCGCCACTTCTGGCAATAAATATTTCTCATCCCTGGTTTTCCGATAAAGGCTGGAAGAAATCGCCGTTTCCGGAAAATCAGCAAGGACCAAAAAATTGTTTCGGCATTCCTCTAAGTCGGGATTTTTCCGGAAAACCTCTTCCGAATCGACCCCGGGGCGGGGAATGACCAGGAACCTGTTTTCCTTGGCCACTGCGGGATAATTGATCCAGGTCGGAAGCGAGGCAAGATTATCGGTCCCGATGACGAACCAGGAATCCGGAAAATGCCTCAGGGTATGCCAGGTGCCATAGTATTTGTCGAGGGTGCTCTCAAAAGAATTGACCCTCGCCCTGGCTCCCAATTTCCGACAGAGGATTTCCAGCATTTCCTGCCTTTCCCGGAAATCCTTGAGATTGTCCTTCTCATAGAAATTGTTGACAGGCAGGAACTCAAGCTCCGCTTCCGGAAATTTCTCCAGCAGGAAGCGCGCTATCTGAAAATGAGCCAGGGTCGGCGGATTGAAAGAACCCCCGTACAAGATCTTCATGCAATCACCGCCTATATTATACCACAAATTTTCTTGTTTAAAGGAAAAACCTGTAATATTTTATGCCCCTTAATAAAAAAATGGGGCTACGAAACCCCTATTCCGTCAAGTATGCTCCGATGTTTTTCTTAAAGAATTCGCCCCTCTCTTCAAAATTCCGGAATTGATCATGGCTTGCGGAGCCCGGAGAAAAAAGCAGGACATCTTGTGCATTTAGGTGATTGTTGATTTCTTTGAAGAGAGATGCGAGATCCCGATAAATCCAGGTGCGCACTCCTTTTGTTTTGAAATAATCCTGCAAGGTTTTTCCGTTTTCCCCGTTCAATAAAACCCCGACCAGGGTGTCCAAGACCCCGTCCAAAACAGCCGGATCCTCTGCCCGTTTTTCTCCTCCCGCAATCAGCAGCACCCTTTTTCCGGAAAAAGCTGCGAGCGCGGTTCCCAAAGCGCGGTAATTCGTCGCTTTGGAATCATTGTACACGAGCATGCTGCCGATTTTGCCCAGATATTCGAGCCGATGGGGAAGGGGTGTAAAAGCATGCAGGCGGGAAAAAGCGGAAAAAGCCGGGTCGTAGGCCAGGACTGCCCCGAGGGCTGCGGCGATGTTTTCCAGATTGTGCTTGCCCATGAGTTTGATGCCCGCCAAATCAATCATCTTTCCAAAACAATCAATTCCCCTTTCGGAGATGAAAATCCCACCCCTCCTCTTTCTGGAAAAGGGTATCTTCCGCAAGCCCACCCCCCTCAGAGCTTTTTCCAGGACGGAATCGTCGGCATTATAGACCAGGAAGTCCTCCGGGCGGGAATTTTTCAACAGTTTCAGCTTTGCCTCTAAATAAGCCGCGAAACTTCCGTGATGGTCAAGGTGGTTGGGGCTGATGTTTAAAAAGACATTGATTCTGGAGCGGAAGACATGGGTGTATTCCAGCATGAAACTCGACGCCTCGATGACCATGTCCTTTTCGGAATCAGCATGATCGAAGAGGGGGGACCCGACATTGCCGGCAAGATCCAATTCCGGGAGCAGGTGTTTGATGAGTTGCACGGTGGTGGTTTTGCCGTTGGTGCCGGTGACCGTGATCAGGGTTTTTTCTTTATTCCAGGAATAAAAAAGTTCCAGATCGGAAATGATGCGTTTATTCAGTTTCCGAGCTTCCTCAAGCAGGAAATGATCGTTTTTGATCCCGCCGCTCTTGACGATGGCAGTGAAGGGGTTTAAATCGACTGCGCTGCTTTTTTCCGGAAGATAGTCGTCATAAACGGAATGGGGGATGCCCCGTTTCTTTAATAAATTTGCGAGCGCGCGGTTGCTCTTTCCGTACCCCAGCAACAGAAAAACTTCAGACGAAGGCATGGAGTCCGAGCAATAGGCCGATGGCACCGGAAATGAGCGCGAGCAGCCAAAAACCCGCGTCGATTTCTATTTCGGAATAACCCTTGAGTTCGAAATGGTGGTGGAGCGGAGCCATCAGAAAAACCCTTTTTCCTTTCGTAAGTTTGAAATAGGCGACCTGGATGATGACGGAGAGCGCCTCCAGGACAAAAACGAGCCCGACCAGGAGGAGCAGGACTTCCATCTTCAAAAGAATGAAGAGATTGGCAAGGCTTGCTCCCAGGGCGAGGGAACCGGTGTCCCCCATGATGATTTTTGCGGGTTTGAAATTGAAACAGAGGAAGGCGAGGACCGCCCCCAGGAGGCAGAGCGCAAAAACCATGACCGCTTCTTCTTTCCGATGGCGGCTCAAAAGAATCGTGACTCCGAGGGCGATGATTACCAATCCCCCCGCGAGTCCGTCCAAACCGTCGCTTAAGTTGACGGCATTGCTGGCTGAGACGAGCATCAGGAGAATCAGGAGCCCGTAACCCCATTTTAAATCAATTTCAAGGCCGAAAACATTGACGACCGGGCTATGTCCCTTTCTCAGAAACACATAGAAATAGACCGCCGCCCAAATGATTTGGAAGAGGAATTTGCATCCGGAAGAAAGCCCTCTGTTGCTTTTTTTGCGTGCGATCAGCAAATCGTCAAGAAAGCCCAGGAAACCGTAGAGCAGGGGCGGCATGAGCAGGAGCAGGGCGGTCAGCTTGTCGATACCCGCTTCTTTCCTCAGGTAAAGAAAAACAAACGCCGCCGCGAGCACGATGACCGCGCCCCCCATCGTCGGCGTCCCCGCTTTCGCGAAATGTTCCTTGGGACCCTCCTCGCGCACAGTCTGCCCAAATTTTATTTTCCGAAGAAAGGGGATGAAGAAAAGGAAGGCAAAGACAGCGATCATGAAACTATATAAAAATGCTTTTAAATAAACACTCATGGAAAGCCCCTCAGTTCATGCTTATTAAATTATATTCGAAAAAAATCCCTTCCATGAATGAAAAAAGCGCTCAGGCGAGCGCTCATTTCCTTTTGAAGATGGATTTTCGAAAGAGGAAAATTCCGAAGGCGATGACGATGGCCCCGTAGGCGAGCATGATGCGGTTGGCGAAGGGGCGGACCAAGGAGAGCTTCCGTCCCTGATCGAAACCCCGCTCCCAGTCCGAACCCAAAACCCCATCCAATTCCTCAAGGGCGGCATGCTTCGGAAAAGACGCTTCGAAATTAAAAGAGAATTCCGAAAAAACATTGCCTTCATAATCCGAAAGTTCGCAATGGTATTCAGCTTCTTCATCCGGATAAAAGAGATAATAATAACCCCCGTATTTCCGGTAACCGTAGGACTGGGAAATGAAATCTCCCCTCAGTTTCATTTCCTCAAGATGGCTGTAAATCAAACGATCGCTGGCAACCGCTAGGTCGGTCCTGTCGTTTTGGTCGCCGAAATCTTCCGAAATCCGGAATCTTTCTTCGTTCAAATGGCTCACGAAGACCGCAACCCCGGTTTTGGCACGTCCGTCCTCAGCCGCCAAAACTTCATAGACGGAGATTCGGAAATCAGCATCCTCAATTTCCAACCGTTCCCGAAAATAGGGGCTCGTGTACCCCAGATAATCACCGAAGGTCCCGGCAGAAAAAGCCTCCTTCATCAGTTCGATTTCCTTCACAAGATAGGCATGGTTCAAACTGCGGAGATAGAGAAAAGAGCCGATGATGCTCGCGACCAGCAAATACACCAATTTTTTCACCATGTTTTCCTCGCTAGCGGTAATGCAATGTGTGATAACAGGGCTTTGATTTCTTCCCTGTGAAATCGACCGCCACGACTTTCACCTGGTAGGTTCCGGGTTCGAGCCCTTCGAAGACATAGGCGTTCAGGCGGGACTCGTCATGGAGCTTCCCGTCCAGATAAATCTTATAGTATTCGATGCCCTGGTCGTCATGGGGTCGCTTCCAGTATATCATATTTTTCAGTTGTTTTCCGTCTTTAATTTCGGAAATAGGCTCCGGTTTTTTCATATCCAGACTCATGTAGTCCTTTTGATAGACGCGGACATAGTCCACGAACATGCTCACGGGGAAGATGGAATTGTCGATTCCCATGGCTCCCCCCCAATTTCCTCCGATCGCAAGATTGATGATCAGGTGGAAGGGTTGGTCGAAGGGCCAGGCCTGATGCGGCTTCACATCCTGGTTGAATTCGGGGGTGTAGGCGAATCTGGTCAGGAGCAAGTCATCGACATAGAGTTCGATTTCGCCCGGTGACCAGATCATGGTATAGTCGATGAAGGTTGTGGTGATGCCCGGGTATTCGATTGATTTCCCGAGCTGTGTTCCGAGCATGTGGTTGAACTTTTCGGTGTGGAACGTCCCGTGCAGGCGGTTCTTGTCATACCCCACGTATTCTACAATATCAATCTCTCCGCTCTTCGGCCAGATTCCGTAAGCGTTCATGGAAGGAAGCATCCAGATTGCGGGCCAAGTGCCCCTGCCCGCGGGCATTTTCGCACGAACGACGACCTTGCCGTAGAGCCAATCCCCTTTATACTGGGTGTGGATCCGCCCCGAAGTGTAATTCTTCCCGCCGTAGTTTTCCTGCTTGGCGGTGATGACCAGGAGCCCATCCTCAACCTTTACGTTCTCGGGCCGATAATACTGGGCCTCGTTGTTTCCACCGCCCCAGGAGGTGTTCAACGCAGTCCATTTGTCCGGATTCAGTTCGCTGCCTTCGAACTCATCGCACCAGACGGGAACCCAGCCGTCAACCACGGGCAGGTGCCGGCAGTCCTCGGGGATTTCCAACCCCCCGCGCCTGCAGGCGGGAAGGAAAACGAGCAAAACAATCATTAATAGCAACAGACTTAATTTCTTCATGGAATCCTCCTTCATTCGCCGGTAATCCCGGTCCGGTCGATGCTTTCCGTAAACCATTTTTGGAAAATGAAATATATCACCAAGAGGGGCAGTACTGTGAGAACATTCCCGGCCAGTTTGATCGCTTCGTTCAATTCCGCGCCCGGAGTCCCCGGCGGGAAAAGCGCCGCGTAGGAATTGGCGAAGGCCATCAGTTTCAAGGGCAGCGTGATTGCCCCGCCAGCATAGAGACCGGTGACGAAAGTTTCGTTCCAGGTCCAAACGAAGGAAAAGAGAAAGACGATGATGATTGCAGGCCGGGCCAAGGGCAGGGAGATGCTTCTGAATACGCGGAAAGGACCGGCCCCGTCCAGCTGCGCCGATTCGTCCAAGACCTTGGGAATCGTCCGGAAGAATTGATGGAAGATCAGGATGTAGATGGCGGAATTGAAACCCTGGCCGAGAAAAGCCGGAAGCATGATCGCCGCTTGCTTGGACATCAGCCCGAGCTTCCTGAAAATCAGAATGATGGAGACCATCGTCACCTGCGGGGGAAGAATGAAGGTCGCCAACATGAGCGCGAAGAGGAGTTTTTTCAAAGGAAAGCGGAAACGCGCGAAACCATAGCCCACGAGCGCGCTCGTCGCTGTCGAGAGCACGGAAACCTTCACAACATACCAGGTGGAAGAAAAGAATGCCCTTGGCAACTCAAGCACTTTGAAAGCGCGTTGGTAGTTATCGAAATAAAGCGTCTTCGGCACCCAGTTGACGCCGGGATCGATTAGGTCGTCGATGTTTTTCAGGCTGTTTACGACCATGAACAAAAGCGGGTAGAGATAAATGTAACTGAAAGCAATCAGGAGCAGATAAATGATTGCTTTGAAGAGAAAACCGTCATTGAAATGCATTCCGAAGAGAAAATGCCTGATTTTGTTCTTATTGAAAATCTTCTTCGCTTTCATCTGGACCGCCTCCGTTTCCGTATCGAGAGCAAGCCTATGAAAAGGAGCATGATGAGCACCATCATCAGGAAATAAATCCAGGCGATGGCCGCCGCATAGCCGTAACCCTTCCAGAAAAGATTGTCCGGAGTGCCGCTGATCATGTGGGATTTTGCGAGGTCAAGAATCCCCCCCGCTTCCACATAGAGCGACATCGAAACAACGATGTAGATGATGTTGACCGTGATCAGGGGTTTGATTGAGGGGAGCGTGATCTTCCAGAAGGTGTCCCAAGGAGAAGCCCCGTCGACGGAGGCCGCCTCATAGATTTCCTTGTTGATTTTCTGCAAACCCGCAAGGAAAATCAAAATCGGTATCCCCGCATACCAGAGCGTCATCAGCAGGGAATCAAAGAGCAGCGTGACAGGCTCCGCAACGAAACGGGGAAGATTGTTCATGACAGAGCGCACCGCGGCCGATTCCGACAGGGACGGCAGGCTCGTCGCATCCTGGAGGATGAGCTCTCCCAGAACCGGTCCCGTGGAAATGACGACGGGCAGGAAGAAAATCGTGCGGAAGACACCCTTGCCCCTAATGGGCTGGTTGATGAGCACGGCGATCAGAATCGCAAAGACGATGATGATCGGCACCGCCAGGACCGTTTTCCCGAGATAATTGGCGAAGAGGGGCAGGAGATTGGCATCGCTCAGGACGTTCTTATAGTTCGTGAGGCCGGCAGGATCGGTCATGATTCCGGTACGGATGTTAAAGAAGGCGGTTTGGAAAGAAAGGTAGAAGGAATAAAGCAAGGGATAGGCAGTGAAGACCAGGAAACCAAAGAGCCAGAGAAAAATGAAGAGATAACCGGTGAGCGCTTCGCGGCGCCTGTTGGTCACTTTGAGCTTTAGTTTCCGGAAAAAGACGATTTGCGTTCCTTCTTTGCGGAACAGGAAATTGTTCTTAAAGAGACGGGAGAGTTTGGCCGTGAAAGGAGCGATTTTCAAATGGAAATCATAAATCCAGTTGCCGATTTTTCTGAAAAAATTCCTGATCATGTTACCAAATAATCCTCTGCTTCAATATTTACCTCGCCCCGGTAGGGTTTGGAACTGTAATTGATGTAAATGCTCCTTCCGTTTTCATAACTGACCTTGACCACTCCGTCGTCAAGCACCTCCCGAGCGACGATCGCGGAACCGTGGACCGCTTTCAGGGCATTGTTCATGTAATGGTAGGTTTCCAAAATCTGTTCCCGGAAATCCGCATAGCGGGTGCTGTAATAGTGGTTTGCGCGCGTGTACAGCAATTTTGTCGTCGCTTCCCAAGTGATGATATAGCTCGGATTGACCCCGAAATCAATCAGATTCAAAATCTGCTCTTTGCCGAGCGCGTTGAAATTGAGATAGGGCGAATAGCATTCCAGGAAGCCCTTCAGGACGATCGGAAGGAAGGGCACGAGATCAGTGAAGAAATGATGCTGGGAATTGTATAAAGGGAGTTGGTAATATTCGGAAGCATGGCGGAACATGTAGGCATTGGGACTGTAGAAAGCCGATTTCCTGTAAGCCGAAGCAAGCTCTAAGTAATGTTTCAGGCTTTCCTCCCGATGATGGCGGCGACCGTTTTCATAATGGCTGAAAAGCGTGTTCCCAAGGCTCTGGAAAGCAAGGTTTTCGATTCCCTTGCTTCGGAACCGTTCCCTATCCGCAAGGGCCATTTCCAGACTCGCTTCCGGACGGAGGAAATTAACGGAAACCTGCTCGGAAAGCGTCCTGTAAAGCTTCAGCTCCATCTTTGTTTTGCTCATCCTCCGGGCAAGATCCGCGCTTCCGGGGCGCGTCGCCTTTTTAGAAGTCCGGACATATTCTACAAGGAAATAAAATGCATCCCCGTTGGCTTTGATTTCTTCAAAGAGCTTCCGATAGCTTTTTTCTGAATAATTCAGCCTCACCTTGTAGGGCCCGGCATCCACGAACCCGCTCTTGCTCCAGCCGAGGAAATTGAGCCTTTGGTTGGTTATCCCTTCATTCCGCAGATCCCGGTAAATAGCGAGCGCCTGTTCCGGCGTCGTCATTTTGACCCTTCTTTCAAAAAGGAAAGCAGGTTCGGTTTCCGCCATCAGAAAATCCAGGGCCAAAGGAATGGAATCGCGCCCCTCCTGCGGAGCAAGTTCTCCCCTTTCCAGCAAGAAGCTTTGATAGGCGCGGGCCATGCCCACATAGTCGGCTTCTTGCCCGCTCAAAATCCGGTAGCGGATTTTCAAATCGGCCGGGTTCCGCTTTTCCGAAACCGTGGGCGCGCCGCTTTCGCTGCGGTCGATGACATTGGTGTAGAATTCCCGGAAATTAAAGAGGGGAGTGATCCAGAAATAATTGTTGTTTCTGTAACCCCAGAAATTGGCGGACAGATCCGCGCAGGTGTCCCCGGATTCGATGATTCCCAGAAAGCCGTTTTCATCGACGTCGTGGATCATTCCGAATACGGGGAGCGTGAGCTCGCGGTTCGCTGCCGCATCGACATAGCCGTAATCCGCACCGTAATATTTTGCGTAGTAGTAATCCGCGACCGGTTCCCGGAAACGGACCAATGCGCCGCTCCCGTCGGGAATGAACATATAACCAGGGTATTTGTCCTGGCGCGCGGAACCGAAATACGGGAATACCTGAATCATGATCAGACGGTAGCGCGGGTTGTTCTCTTCGATTTTTTCGTTATCGATTTGGACAACAAAATCCGCGCCTTCCAAGTACAGATCGATTTCAAAAACGAAGCCGAGGTTTTCGAAATCGACACGCGCCCGCACCCCCTCCTTCCCCGGAAGGTTAGCATAACTCACTTTCGCCTTTTCGCCGAGGAGATTTTTCGTCGTGTAGTTCCTGGTGATGTTGGCGGTAATCACATACCCGACCCAAAGGCCGGTCCGGTAATCCGTCCGCGTTTCGCTTTCGTCCAAGAATTCCGCATTCGAACTCCAGAAATAACCCGTTCTTTTGTTTTTTAAGAGCACGGAAAAACTTTCTGATTCGAAATAAAGAACCAATTCCTCGTTTTCGCCGATT
Organism: Acholeplasmatales bacterium DTU067; assembly: GCA_001512995.1. Taxonomy (GTDB): domain Bacteria; phylum Bacillota_I; class Bacilli_A; order ML615J-28; family CAG-698; genus DTU067. The sequence continues at coordinate 29,716 of LFRY01000045.1, read as the reverse complement.
TTCTCATACCCCAAAGCCGCCACTTCTTCTTCGGAAAGCTTCAGGGTGTAGTTTTCCAGGAATTCCTGGTAGCGCTCGGGGTCCTTCTCCTCCTTGGTCGTGAAGCGTGAGGAAGAAAGCAGACGCTGCTCGATGTAAGGGAAATTCTTCGCATAATCTCCACCTTCCTGGGGCTTTGTTGCGGCGAAAAGGGAGGAACAGAGCAATGCCGCCAACAGGACCAGCAAAACCGGTATCAATTTTTTAGCCACGGCTCCTCACCTCGATCCAGATATTGATCAGAAAACTTGCAATCTCATTAAGCAATAAATAAACAATGAACACCACGACCGCGATCATCAGCGCGGTGAAGACGGAAAGGAGGATGTTGGCGATTGAGGACGAGAAAGAGTAATTGTGGATTTCCTTTACCATCAGCACGAGATATATCGCGAGCACGAAATAGGTGACGAAAGTTCCGAATTCATAGACGAAGCTTTCGTTCAGGGTGAGGATGTTGGAAAGCAGCAGCAGTATCGGCAGCGCGACGAGCAGGGGCGCCAGGCAATAAACGCTTGCCTGGTAGACATGGCGGAACCTGCCCTCGCCCTCCCTGATCGAGCAGACCAGATAATTGGCGATGACGAAGAGCCCGAAGGGCACCAAGACCTTCACGCTTTCCTCGAAGAGATTGATTTCAAAGGTGATTCTGTTTGAAAAGAGGAAACCCGTGAGGTAGAGCGAGGCGATGTAGAGCCCATAGATGCCTGCCAGGAGGAGGGTTGCGGAAAGGACGGAGGTTTTCCCCTCCCGCTTGATGCCGTAAAAGCCGTCTATGGGGTGGCGGAGAACCGTGAAAGCGTAAGCCAGTTCCCGGTAGAGCCTTTGTTCTTTCAGGCGGCGGTGCAGGGCGGAAAAGGGCCTGCGCACATAGGCCATGAATTTAAGTTTCAGGTTCACGAGATAGAGCGCAAGCAGGGAAAAGAGCACTACCAGGTACGTTCCCGCATTTTGTAAGAGATAAATGTTCCGCACTTCCCAGAAGGATTCGGAATAGCCGGTTTTGTCGCGGGCGAGCCGGAAAGAAGCCATCGCTTCCCTGTAATCCCCCGAAGCAAAACTTGCGCTCCCCAGACCCACATGGGCCAGATCGAAGAGGCTGTTCATCTTCAGGACTTTTTCCCAGTGGACCTTGCTTTCCAGATAGTGCCCCTTCTGATAGAGCGCGAGCGCCTGGTGCACCGCATCCGCAAACGCCGTCGGATAGAAAATCTGCAGGGAACTGTTTTCCGAATCGAGGGCATAGATGTTGTTTCTGGAATCGACCGCAATCGCCGACGCTTTCGCGAAGAGCCCCTTTTGGGAAGTCACCGCCCGCCCTCCAAAAATGAAGAGCAGGTCCCCCTCATCGCTATATTCGTAGATGAAGCCGTCCTCGGAAATTGTGAAGACATTGTTTATGGGGCCGACGGCGACGTCTTCGTTTTCGGGCGAGCCGAAGAGCGTTTCCGTAATCACGGTGTTGCCGATGTTGAGTTTCTTAAAGCCGAAAGCAGCTTTCGTAACCGTGATGATCGAACCTTTTTGGTCGACCGCGGCATTGTAAACGGGACTCGGGATCATTTTGAACCATTTCCGGCGCTGTTCCTCGTTGAACAGAAGAAAGCGGAGGATGTTCCGGAAGGTCGGGGGAATTTCGTTCCCGCCGAAATAGCCGAAGAATTCCCCGTCGTTTTTATATTGCGCGAGCCCGTTGATGTTTCCGGAAAGGACGAGGAAGACATTCCCGCCATTGTCGACCTGGATTTTGCTGGGTTTGAACGGTTCGTCCTCCAACAGCAGGGGGCTGTCCTGGGGGCGTTTGTAGGTCACGGTTAACTCATAGGTTCCGCTTTCTCCGTCATAGGCATAGCGGTAGGCCTCTTCTCTTCCGATGTCCGCGACGTATAAATTTCCCTCACGGTCGACCGCGACTCCCGTCGGTTCAAGCAGAAAACCTGCGCCGATGATTTCCGGAGCGAGCACGTCCTCCTCGGGATTGAATTTGATGATCCTGCCGTTCCCCCTGTCGGCGATGAAGACATTCTCAAAAGCATCGATGGCGATGTCCGCCGGATTGTTCAGTTCATGCCCGCCGATTTCCTTTGCAAGCGACAGGGGCACGTATGCATCCTGCGTCCGCACGAGATCCCTCTGCGAACGGCTGAAGGTGAAAGTCTGGTAGGGGACGCCATTGTCGGCTCTTACTTTGGGAGCGGCGGAAACTAAGAACAGGCAAACCAAGAGAATGAAAATCAGGATTTTTTTCATCTTCCCACCTACTTTATCCCCGAATGGGCCATCGTGTTGATGACCTTGCTTTGGAGGATGATGAAGAGCACCAGATTCGGAACGAACATCAGGAGCGCACCCGCCGCGGCGACACCCTGACCCTGGGGACCCTGCTGGCCGACGAGATTGGCGAGGAAGAAGGAAAGGGTGCGGAGTGATTCGTCGTCAAAAAAGGTTCCGGAAGTGGCGACGTCGTTCCAAATCATCTGAAAAGCGAGCATGCCCACGGTGGCGATGGCCGGCCTGATCAGGGGAAGGATAATTTTCAGATAGATTTGCATTTCGCTTGCGCCGTCGATTTTTGCGCTTTCCAGCAATTCGTTCGGTATCTGATCGATGAATTGTTTGACAAGGAAGAGCGCAACGGGCATTGTTATGACCGGAAGGATGTGGGCGAAGATGTTATCGATTAGCCCGAGCCGGGCAATGATGAAGTAGCGGGGAATCCCCACGGCCACGGGCACGAACATCAGCGCCAGGGTGTTGATTTCGAACAGGAGGAGCCGGCCCCGGAATTTCAGCTTCGAAAGCCCGTAAGCCGCAAGCGAGGTGATGAAAACCGTGAGCACCACGCCCAGGAAGGAGACCAGGATGCTGTTGAAGAGATAGCGGCTGAAAGGAATCCCGGTTTCGCTCGTGATTCTGAAAAGCATCCGGAAATTCTCCAGGCTCGGCCTTCTCACAAAGAAACGGGGCGGCCAGGCATAGAGTTCGTTCACCGGTTTGAATGCATGCGCGAAGATGAAAAGAATCGGGAGCAGCATGAAAACCGCCACGAGAACGAGGATGATGTAAAACTTTATTTGGCTCTTATGGAATTTCTTCGGATTGATGCGGTTACCCATGAATGTCATGCTTCGGCCTCCCTATCCCGCAAAAGTTTCTGCGTGACTTTTGAAATCGCATAAACAAGCAAAAGCAATATGACGGATACCGCGGAAGCGTAGCCCATCATGTAGCGGATGAAACCGAAATCCTCGATGTGGTTCAGAATCAATTGTCCGGCATACTGGGGTGTCGGGTTGCTGCCCGAAAGCTGCACGCCGATCGCTCCCGCCTGGAAGGTGTTGACGACCGCCATCACCGCCCCGAAGAGCATTTGCGGTTTCATCTGCGGGATGGTGATGTACCAGATTTCCTGCGCCCGGTTCTGGAGACCGTCCACATAGGCCGCTTCATAGAGAACGGGATCGATGTTCAGCACTCCCGCAAGCATCGCCAGGAAGCCCACCCCCATGCTGCTCCAAAGCGAGACGATGATCATGATCGTCATGAGATATTGCGGTGACTGGAGGAACTGGATGGGTTGCTGGATGATGTTTAAGTTCATGAGCAAGCTGTTCAAATACCCGTTCACGTCCCCCGAAAAGATCACCGTCCACATCACCTGCATCGCGACTCCGATCGTCATCGAAGGGGAATAAAGGATGACCGCAAGAATCGTCCGCGGGCGGTGCGGAATCTGCGCAAGAATCCAAGCCAGGAAAAAGGACAGGAGGTAACCCACGGGACCCACGATCAGCGAAAACTTGATCGTGTTCGGCAAAACATGCTGCATGAAGACGGTGTCCATCGTCACCAGTTCCACATAATTCTTCATCCCGATGTATTCGGGCCTCTGGATGGTGTTGAAATAGGTGAAGCTGAGGAAGATCGCGATTATGACGGGAATCACCACAAAAATGAAGAAGAGCAGCCAATAGGGCGTGAGGAACCAAGCGGGATGATTCATTTTTCTAGTCATGACCCACCTCGGACAGCCAAAGATCAATGTTTTCGATGGTCGGAACCAAATAATCCTTAAGTTTGACCCCGTTCTTCGTGTAGCCGAATTCTTCCATTTTGTAGAGAATTTCGCGGTTGGCGATCCGCGCCGCTTCGTCGAGCGCGAGTCTGGGGTTGGCGCCGTTGAAGACGATTTTACTCCAGGCGTTGCTGATTTCCCGTTCCACCATGTAGCTGCCCGGAATCCGCGTTGCTTCAAGCGCGTATTCCCATTGCTTCAAGATGACATCCTTGTGTTCCTCCGAAATCGGCAATACCGCAAATGCCTCCAAATTGGCGGTGTTCCAAAGGTACATCTTTCCGTAGGTCGTCTGCAACTCATAAGCAAACCGAACCTGAACGGGGGTTGACATCCACCAGCTGAGGAAATGCCAGGCGGCTTCGGGGTGATTTGTGGAAGCGAAGATCATGTTTGCCTGCGCCCCGGCTGCGGCATAGCGGACAATTTCTTTTTTGCCTTCCTCTTTTTCAATCTCCACGCCCGGATGGAGGGCGATGTCCCAGAGCCCGTCGAGTTCCGCCGCCGTGTTTTCAAGCAGGAGATAGGTACTCAGGTCGGAAATCCCGATCGGAAGCGTCCCGTAACGGAAATGGTTATAGAAATTGGGGACTCTTTTCGGGACATTATAGAGCGTGAAGAACTCCGCCATCAGCTGCATCCCTTCCAGCGTCTGGTCGGAATTGATCAAGGTCTGCATCCCGTCCGCGGAGAAAAGCGTGCCGCCGAACTGATAAATGAAGGGGAGCGTCACGACATAGGGTTTCATGCCTTCGAACATCGCAATCGGCAGGTAATAATTCATGCCGTATCTTTGCAATTGGGGCAGAATCGCGATGATTTCCTCCCAGGTTTCCGGAACCTCGATACCGATGCCGGAGAGGATGTCCTTCCTGTAGAAAGTCACCCAGAAATTCTGGGTTTCCGGAAGGCCGTAAATCCCCTCTTCGAAGGCATATGGAATCATCATCCCCTTCGAAAACTTGGAAACCGTCTCCTCATAGCCCCTGAATTTCCTGAGGTCCAGCGCCGCGCCCCGAATCGCAAATTCATGGGGTATCCAGTGGTTGATTCCGATCGCGACATCGGGCGCTCTCCCGGTCGCATTCGCGAGGATGAGTTTGTTTTCGTTGGGCATCTGCGAAAGCCTGACGGGCAGGGGCCCGTCGTATTCGCTGTCAATCAGGTTCTGCAGGATTTCGATGTACTGGCGGGGATGGTTGACCCAGACTACGAGTTCTCCTTCCCTTGCTTTCTCCGCCCGGTAGGGGTTGTTTATAAAAGAGAGGACGAGTTGCTTCAGGCCTTCCCAAATCCTCACGAAGAAATTGGCCCGCGGGGCAGGAAGCTTCTTTTCACCGTGGAGATAGATGTTCTGCAGGTCAAGCCCCGCACTCATCAGGCGCTGCATGAGATCGCCCAGGAGCTGCGCGCTTGAGGCATCCCCGTCCGAGAGTTTCACAAGCCTGCTCGGAAGTTTGTTCACGGCTTTCGAAAGATCCTGCAGCATTCTCGCTGCCGACAAAAGATTGGATAATTCCGCGGGCGACTTGGCATCGGAAAGTTTTGAAAGTTCCGCGTGGATCTTGCGCACTTCCGCGGCCATATTCTCCAATCTCATGCCCGCGTCGGGAATGTGAACGTCGATGTCCCAATCCCGGTAGGCGTCATCCGCATTCCCGGTAAGCTTTTTGATTTCAAGCGCCAGTTCCGTGATCTCCCCCATCACCGAACGGAGTGCTTCGACCGCATTCCGGTAGGGGTAGAGCACGCCCGTCAGTTCAATAATGTTTTCCCCTTTTTCAAGATGGACGAGGAGCGGTTCGCCCTCGGAGCCCGTGAGCGTCCTGTTCAGCCAGACCTCCGTATAGGGGAAAGCATAGGCCGAGAGTTCCTTATAGGGGACGCGGCCGTTGATTTTGATTTCCCGGAAAACGGGCATTTCTTTCAGCGTGTTCTGGAGGTATTTGAAGGAAATCCGGTAAAGCCCGGCTTCTTCCGTCACCGCCCGCCAACTGATGCCCTGGCCCCCGTTCCTCCAGGATGCGCCGTCAATCGCGTTCAGACGCAAAAACTGCGAATGGTAGGATGTGGCGGAGGGGTCCCGCTCGGAGCGAAGGCGCAGGGAGGGGTCGTTCCTTGCATATAAGTTCTCCGCGGGCAGTTCCAGCAATCCCCGGAATTCCTCGCCTTCTAAGGACTCAAGATATTCTTGGTAGGAAGGGATTTTTTCCGGGACGAGGATGAAGAAATCGCCGAGCAGAAAAGAGCCAAACCCGCAGCGGAGCGTGATGGTCGAATCCGGTTCCAAATAAAACTTGAAACTTTCATGGAAGCGAGCGGAGTCCTCAACCAAATGCCTGTCCCAGCCCCTTGCTTTCAGGGATCGGGGTTGAATTTCGTTTCCGTAACGGTCCAAAGGAAAATCGTTTTTGGAAAAGCGCCATTTCCCCGGCACTTCCAAAGCCCGGCTTTCAAAAAAGGGATATTCCCCGTCAACAAGCAAGGAATACTCAATCGGAAGAATGCTTTCCTCCAAATCATAGAAATCGAAGGCTAGCTGATAGAGCCCGGGCTTTTCGACGCCGGCCCGAAAGCTGATTTCCGCTTCCCCGCTCAAAAGTGCAGCGCCAACGCCAGCCCGCTCTTCCCGATAAGTTGCAATCAAATCACCGTAGCGGGGATCGTCCGCTTCGAGCATTTCCGCGCCGGATGCAAGCAAATACTCATCAGCGGAAACCTCCGTTCCCGTTTCCCCATCCCCGATTCCTTCCCGTTCCCGCCTGGCAGCAAGATGGGAATAATGTTCGCCATCCGCATCAACGCCGTAGGCGGAAGTCAGGGTATAGTCAATGTAATGATTGTTTGCGCTCGGCTTAAAAAATGAAGAAATGATGAGTACGAAGACAATGATTAAGACGAGCGGAATCAAAATGCGCTTCCATGTCCTCATGTCTGCCTCCATTAAGCGTATCGAGAGGGAAATAACCCTCTCGATACTGTAGTTTAGTCATCAGCGCCAAGACTGGCTATTTCTGCTGAAACTATTTCATTTGCTTTTTTATTCCATTCCGCGGCGAATTTGCTGACGGAATTGGGTCCTTCTTCGAGCAACTTCTCCCAGCTGTACGGATTTTCGGGATCGTTCACCCAGGCCCAGAAATCCTTGTATCCGGGGAGCCATTTGTCCAAGTCGGGTTTGGAGTTTTCCAGATTGGAGATGATTTCCGGCAAACCCTCGACGTCATCCACGTAAGCCAGGATTCGCTCCCAAATTTCCTCATAATCGGCAACCGGGAAGCGGTCGATCAGCGTCGGCAGCTCGCCTTTTTCCAAACTCGCCTGATAGGCTTCATCATAAATGTCCATGCGGGTTTCCCAACCTTCCTTGCCGTAGGTCATCCATTTCGCTAGCAGATACGCTTCTTCGGGAAATGAAGTCTGGGAAGAAACGCATTGGTAGTCGAGGATCACGGGCGGGAAGGAGCCGGCAGGACCGCTCGGATAGGGCCAGAAGCCCATCTTCGTGTCGTTGTTTTCCTTTGGGACATTGATCAAACCAGTGAGGTTCCAGGTCCCGTGGATTCCCATCGCGGTGTATCCCGTCTGCAGTTTCCAAGTGTTGAGATATTCGCGTCCCGGAATGACATTGCCGTCTTCGTCGAAAATTTCGTCCGGTTGGATGTCGTCGATCGTCCCGTCATTGAGTTTGTGCATCTTCACTTTTTCCGTCATCGCGTTGATCCAGGATTCGGAAGTGTAATTGAATTTGGTACCGTCCCAGGTGTCGTACTGGACTTCCGCGTCATCCAGGGTCGGCCAGATCTGTTGGAAATCCATCGTTCCGTACCAGGGCTCGACACCGATCACGAATTCGCTCGGATTGTCGAGGTCGCGGTTCTTGATCGCCTTCGCTATTTCCACAAACTCCATATAAGTCCAATCCTTGGCGGGATAACCGTTTTCGTCAATCCGATATTTTCCTTCGACCGTTTTCAGGCCTGCCCTTTCGAAAATGTCAAGATTGATGGCGATTCCCTTAAAGAATTGGAAGGAGGGGACGGCATAGCGTTTGTTGTTGTAAACGGCGGTCATCGCGATGTTCGGATAAACCAGTTTCGCATCCTCGTCCTTGTCCCAGTATTCCGAGACATCGAGGGTGAGCCCGGCGCGCACGACCGTCGGAACATTGTCGGTCGCGAACACGTCGGGAAGCAGGCCCGCCTGAGCGACGTTGATCAGGTTGGCCGTGAAAGCCTCGCCGCTTCCCGCAATGTCGGTCCTGAGGGTGACCTTAATGTGGGGGTATTTCTTTTCGAAAGCGTCGATCATTTTCTGGTTGAATTCCTGGTCCCCCCAGTCCGCATAGGAAAGTTCGATGATTTGCTTTTCATTGTCATCGCCATTGCAGGCAACAAAAAGGAAAACCGAAAGAATGGATAGGCATATCAGAAGCAGTCTTTTCATAATATCCCCCTAGTTTACCTTGTAGATAATTATATCATAAAATGTCACGGTTGCGGGAGCAGATTCGTCAATCGGTCCGAAGTCNNCGACCTCATCCGTGAGATCGATGTCCCAGAATGTGCCGGGCAGGAGGCTCCAATACCCTTCGGGCGGCACCACCAAATTCGCGCGGATTTTCCTCGCGACATCGGCAGAAGCCCTGATGACGAACTTATATTTTCCTTTGGTAATCGTCGTCTTTTCGCCGTTGTGAAGGTGGACGTCCCAAGGATTGTTGCCCTGGGCGGTGACGGCAACCACAAGATTTCCGTCCTCATCGACATGCATGGTTGCGGAAGCGGCAGGATCGACATGGAGGTGCCAGCCGACGATCTCTTCCATGCTGCCATTTGCGATTGCGCCGGTATCTTTGAATTCTTCGCCCTCCTTGACTTCGAGCTTGACGTCATCGACGATGAAGTATTGCTCGCCGTTCTCGCCGGCGAAAAGGCTACCGAGCTCGAACTTGAAGAGGGATTTGTTGGTCGTGTCGGCATCTTCCGGAATCGTGAAGATTAGCTCATAGCTTGCAAGTTCGGAAGTGACTTCCGGCTGCTCTTCCTCAGAAGTGACGTAGTAAGGCACCCAATTGAGTCCGTCCATCCAACCGAAAGCGATATTGACTTTGCCTTCGACGGAAGAGGCGGCTTTGAAGGAGAGGCGGTAAGTCTTGCCCGTTTCGAGAACGATCGAACCCACATTGTCGGGGCCGATTCCCAAAGCGTAAGCGTCCTGGATGATCTGGATTTCCCAAGGGTTCGCGACCGCGCCCACTTTCTTGATCAGAAGCTTCAGCGCTCCGCCCTCAAAGACGATTTCCGCTTCGGGATTGTCGCCCAGATAATCAACGAGATAGGTGCGCCAGCCGGTGATCGTGAAATCCTGGTTGTATAAGACTTCGTCGATTTCGGCTTCAAAGAGGAAAATATTGTCCAGATAGACGCTGCCCGCGGCGAAGTTCTCGGTCGCGCCGAGTTCGAAGGAGATCTTCAGCGGATTTCCGGAAATGTCCTCGAATGTGAACAGGAATTCAAAGGTCTGAAATTCATCCGTCAGCAGGAAGCCGTTCTTACGGTTGGTATCGTAGCTCGCCTCGCCGATGTCGGCCGCGAAGACGACATTGATGTCCCGCGCAGCGCTCGCTTTCGCATCAAACACCAGTTTGTAGGTCTTGCCCGCTTTCAGCTGCAGCCCGGTCTGCAGGAACTGAACTTCCCAAGCATGGCCTCCGCCTTCCGTAATCTCGATCAAAGCTTCACCGTTTTCGAAGCTCAGGGTCGGATTGAGGCCGTCCATTGCCCACATTATCCAAGGATTATCTTCGGTGTCTTCGAGAGTCGGGTTTTTGATGACGTCGGTTTCGTTGAAGACCATGTCACGGATTAACAGCAGCAACTCCGCCACCGCTTCATTCCCGGCTTCGTCCTGCACGCGGTAAACGATTTTGTAATCCCCGACTTCGGAAGTGTCGACAGCATCGACTTCGGTTTCCTCTTCGTCCACGATCTTATAGATGGTGACTTCAATTTTGTCGGTCAAATCCCCGTCAACCGCATCCTCGGCTTTGACTCCGGCAAGGGGATCGAAGCTCGAATCGGTCGTGATCGTGAGCTGCTCCAGTACGCCCGTGATTACGGGAGGTCTCGTGTCCGGATCGGGTTCGGATACTTCGGCCTTGATGTCGTCCAACCAGACGGTGCAGTCGATGCCACTCCCCTGGTATGTTCCGAACTCAAAGAGCACGCCGCCGTTCTTGTTGTCCTGCGTGTGCGTGAATTTGAAGGAATATTCCGCCCACTCGGTCGTCAGCGTGACGAATTCAACCTGGACCGCGGGTTTGAAATCGACAAACCAGGGATCATAGTCAAGCAATTCGCCGACCTGGAGATGGATGATCTTGCCTTCGACGCTCGCTTTGGCGCGGAAGGAAATCTCATAGGTCTTGCCCTCTTCGAAAGGCACTCCCATCTGCGAGATTCTCGGTTCCCAGGTATTCAGACCGCTCACGATTTCCAGTTTCAGAACTCCGTCTTCGACGGACATCTCCACTGTTCCGCCCGAGGCCTCATATTTCTCCCAGCCGACTGTTCCCATTGAGAAGTCGCCGTTTAAGATGAGTTCTGTCCGCGGAGGTTCTTTGACCGTGACCGTGCGGTTTTTCACGGCTTTCGCGTCCCCGACAATGCATTCGTACTTGATGAAGAACGATCCGGTGACCGTCGTGTCGAGGAGATGGGTTTCAGGATCGATATTTCCGGTCGAAGAATAAGTGATGTGCTCGCTGTAGTCCTTTCCGTCGTTACCGATTACCTTTACCCCTTCCAAAACATTGAATTCTTCTTCGTACTCCAAGGTAACGTCATCGGCGCCGCTGAAAGTTAGAATCAACTCCTTCTTCTTGCATGAAACCAAGAAGAGGCCCAGGAACAGAATTGCCAAAAAGAAAACAATTCTTTTCATACTCTCCTCCTATTGATAATGGACTTTTATTGTCTTAAATTCGCCTGCGCGAATTCTTTCGGCCAAATCGGCATCGGCTTTGTTTCCGGAAACGGCAAACACATGCTTGCCGTCATAAAATTCCATTCTCACGATCCTAGCTCCGTATGTGTCGCGCCGGGAAGGATTGAAGTAAATGATTTTCGTCTTTCCGAAAAGCGTCGTTTCCAAAACCTCCTCCTCCCCAAAAAGCTCGCCTTTCAGCGCCGGTTCCAGAACGAAGCAGAGTTTTCCGTCCTCGATTCTGAAGGGGCGCTTCCCGAAAAAGAGGAGGGACCAAATCGAAAGCATTTCCGCGGTCGAGCCGCTCAGGCGGGCGACGAAGCCCTTCCCCCAGAGCTTGGGATCGGGATTGTTTGCGGGGACGATGAACGAGGAGTTTTCCAGGGGCGAGCGCCCGTAAGTTTTTGGATCCATGAAGCAGACAAGATTGGTTTTTGCTTCCTGGTAAAAATCGTCGTAGAGCCCCGCTTCCAACAAGCCCAGCAGGTATTTGTAAGTCATGTGCAGGAAATTGGCTTCCCTCTCAAACCAGCCCTTCGTGAAGGCGGTAATCCTTCCCGCTTCCAAATCGACGCCGTCGAGGCTCTCCGAGGTTTTGAAAAAGCGGAATTTGCGGTCATAGAGATTTGTTCGGAGCACGCGCTCATGGAGGGCCTGCTTATCCAGACCGGGAATGGTCGTCTTCAGGGCCCGAGCCGGCGCTTCCAGGAAGAGGGGCAGGGGTTTGACCCGGAAGGCTTTGACGCGGACATTGGTGAAGTCCCCGTTCTTCTTCTCCCGCCCGTTTTCATAGATCGCTTCGTAGTAAAGGGCTTCGTGGATGAGATAGGTCGGATAGATCCCATCCCCGAGATCCAAAGCGAGTCGGAGCGCATTTTCCAGTCTTGCTTCCATCCTTGCAAGCAGAACGACAAATTCCCCGAGTTTGATTTCTTCAAGAGCTTCCGTCCCGAAACGGATCCGGGCGCGGTAAGCTTCCAACAGAGAAGTGCTTTTGTCCCAATACGCAAATTGGTCTTTAATTCCCTGCGCGGCGAGCATCCCTTCCGAAAAAACCAGAAACTCCTTCGGAAGGTGGAGCGCCTCTTCGGAAAACTCCCTTCCCTTTTCCAGGAGAAAGCGGACCAAACGGTGGAGTTCGATTGTCTCCGCGACCCCGCTTCCGAAAAGGCCGGGAAGCCCATTCATAGCATCGTTCCAGCCCGGTTTGTCGGCTTCATAGCTGATGCCGATTCCGGAAGGATCCAGGCAGGCGAATTTATTGAGGGCGAGGATCAAAAGTTTCGAAAACAGGTTCGTCTCCGCAATCCCCCCGTCCGCTGTCTTAAGCCAATTGCTTCCGGGCTTGAGATTCAGGAGCCGGACCTTTTCGCGGTCGTAGAAGACCGCCCCGAACTGGCGGACTTTCCCATCCGCCGTCAGCACGTATTTTTCGCTCCGCGGATTTACCGAAACGGGGGAATCATAGAAACGGTAGTCCCTGCGGAGAAACAGGGCTTCCCGCAGGCAGTCGGGATAGACTTTGAGATAGGACTCAACCAAATCCAATAGATAAGTCCAATGATCCTGCCAATAACCTTCACCGTGTTCAGCTTCCAGAATCATTTCCGAAGCGGCGACGGCTTCGCCGAGCACCCTCTCCCGCTCCTCAAAGCTCAATCCTTCAAGAGCGGAAAGGAGGCTTCCCGGAGTGAATTTCTTTTTCAGGACCGTCGCCAATTCCGGATGCCGGGCAACCATCCCAAAGATTTTCTCCTCGTCCCGCAGCCTGAAACTGATTCCGTTCACGCCCAGGGGGTTATACCCGTCGGCCTGGATGAGGCTTCCGAAGAGATAGAGATTGTGGTCGCGGACGCGGCTTTCGAACAAGATGTCATTCCTTCTGTTTTGGCAGACGTCGCGGAAATTGCCGTTCCCCTGCGAATAATGCTCGGGAGCCGTGACGAAGAAATTATAATCCCTTTCCAAATCCCCGTGCTTCCGGGAATAGACATGGTAAACGGCATTCCCGATCACGATCGGGTGCCCGCCCCGCAGGGCATTGTCTAAGTAGTTTTGGGAAAGGTATTTATCGAAGAGGGGAAGGGCCGTTTTCGTTTTAATAACCCCCATGAGATGAGCGACGATTGCCTTCGCTTCTTCTTCTTTTTCTTCGATGTAGCCTTCCCGAAGCAAAGCTGGGGCCAGCCGGTTGATCGCTTCCGCATTTTTAGCGTGCCCGGCCAAACTGAAGAAGGCAATTTTTCTCTCCTTCCCTGCGTCCCAAATGAGGGGCGTGAAGGCGGCGGGAAATTTGTTCACCGGCGGACCGGCTTCCGAAAGCTGCTCGATGCCCTTTTCCATAAATCCGAAAGGGATGCTTCTCGAAGTGTCGCATCCGAAAACCAGGTCCGGATCCGTAAGCGGTCTGACCAAGGCCCCGCCAAAAACGCTTAGGTAAAAATTCCCTTCCTCAAAGACGGAAACGTCGGGGCTGTCGGCCGTGGTCGCCCGCATTTTATAATAGGGGATCTTGTTTTCCAGATTCCTGACTTCGATCCAACTCCGCATCAGGTTTGACACCGCTTTCACGGCATCATGGGAAAGACCTGCCGGCAGGATGCGCGGCAGCCCGTCCGATATTTCAATTTTTCTCTTCTTTCCCGAATAATCTTCCAACTCCACTCTTCTGACCAGAGCGCCCAAGGGTTCGTTCGGAAGATTGAAATATGTGATTTTGATCCTTATTTTCAGCTCCCGATCATCTTCCAGAATCCGAAAACAATGTGGTTCGATTTCCATTCTCTGTGAAGCGTTTTCATTTCTAACGGAAAAAAATTCTCGCACTCTTCCTTCTGTTCTTATAAAGGTGCGGAAGCCGATTCTGTCGACAAGGAGATAGGAATTGTCCGCGGGATGGTACTCCATAATCGCGCCGTTCTTGTCGCGGATACCAAAGCAGGCAATGCCCTGGCCGCGGTTAACATAGAAAGCCCAAATGGGAATTCCGTACAGGCCGGCTATTCCCGGCAGAAAACTTGAAAAAGGAGGTTTGCTTTGATAATTTTCAATGACAAAGCAATCGTTTTTGAAATAGTAATCCTTCAATCTTCCCCCACCCTTTCTTCCTTGGAAATCGGTTTCTATTAGACGGACAAAAAAACAACTTGCAAACCGTGGAATTCAAAAAAAGGAATGAAATGACAAATTAGATCAAAAAATGGAAATAGGTTTCTATGGAAACGTTGATAAAAACATGTTCGAAAACAAAAGATGAATATAAAAACGGAAATCGGTTTCTATTAGACGGACAAAAAAACAACTTGCAAACCGTGGAATTCAAAAAAAGGAATGAAATGACAAATTAGATCAAAAAATGGAAATAGGTTTCTATGGAAACGTTGATAAAAACATGTTCGAAAACAAAAGATGAATATAAAAACGGAAATCGGTTTCTTTACTTAATGATATCATAAGATGAAACCGATTGCAAGATGTAATTTTAATTTTTTCTCATTTTTACCGAATCGCGGACAATCAGATTGACGGGGATTTTTGTTTCCCGTGGATGCTTGTGTCCTTTTTCTCTAATCAAATCAATCAGGATTTTCCCGGCGGTCTCCCCAATCGCTTTTTTGTTTTGGCGGATCGTCGTCAGGGCGGGAGTGAAAAGCCTCGATGTGCTGATGTCGTCAAAGCCGATGACGGAGATGTCTTCCGGAACCCTGAATCCCAGGGATTCGATGCCGCGGATGACGCCGAAGGAAATGTCGTCGCTGCCGACGAGCAGGGCGTCGGGTTTGACTGTAAGCGACCCAAGGAGTTTTCTTGCGGCGTTGAACCCGCTCGTATACCCGAAACCTTCGGAAACAATCAAATATTCTTCCGGAAGGGGGAGATTTTTTTCCTTCATGATCTCGCGGAAAGCGATTAAGCGTTCCGTAAAGGCCGAGGAGGTTTGCGGGCCGGCCACCATTCCCAGACGCCCATGGCCCGTTTCCAACAAATACTCAACGGAGAGTTCGATTCCCTGACGGTTGTCAGAACGGACGCTGTGTATATTATCGTTGACGATGTCCGTGGAAACGCACTTGATTTCGCTTTCGATCAATTCAATTATTCCCCGGTCGTTGGCATCCCCGACAACGATGATGACACCGTCGATTTTCTTGTTTCGGCACCAATCAAGATAAGAAAGTTTGTTTTGGCCAAGCTGCTGGACGATGAAACTGAGTTCATAGCCCCATTTTTCAACATATGTCTTGAAATTCTGAAGGACGCTCGAAAAGAAGGGATGTTCAAGCCCGATGTTGAGTTCTTCCGAAAAGACCACGCCGATCGTCCAACTGTATTTTGCTTTCAGAATTCTCGCGCTGGTCGCCGTCACATATCCAGTTTTTTTCACATAATCCAAAACCCTGGCCTTCGTTTTGGAACTGACAGCGCCGTTGTTTAAGGCTTTGGAGATTGTGGAAGGGGCGAGATTCAAAGCCTTCGCAACGTCATAAATTGTCTTCTTCTTCTTCATGTTCTACACCTCATAAACGCGCACATAATCTATTTCAAAAGATGCCGGAAAGATGGTGTCGTCAATCTCTCCTCCCATTGAGCCACCGATCGCAAGATTGATGGTTAAAAAGAACTCCGAATCGAAGGGCCAACCTTCTTCAGTGTGGTCCAAAGGGAGCTCTCCCCGGGCAAATCTGGTCACGGCATGCCCGTCCAATAAAAATTCAATGCAATCCGGTTTCCAGACAATCCCGTATTCGTGGAAATCCTCGGAAAAATCAGTTCCGCGGTAAACAAAAGTCCTGTGGTTGTTCAGGCGGTGATTGTAAGCACCGGTGTGGAGGGAAAAGACGATTCTGTCGGGTTCACTTCCCGCATACTCCATCAAATCGATCTCCCCGCCGAGGGGCCAACCCTTGCCTTCGCGGACTTTGTTTCCGAGCAGCCAAACCGCGGGCCATGTTCCTCTTCCCTTCGGAACTCGCGCCCTAACCAGGACCTTACCGTATCTGAAAGAGAATTTTCCATAGGTGTGGATCCGGGCGCTGGTATAAAGGTTGTTCTCGTATGCTTCTCTTCGGGCGATGATTTTCAAAACACCGTCCTGAACGATGCAATTGGATGGCGAGGAGGTGTAGTATTGCGCCTCCTCGTTTCCCCAGCCATGCCCGCCCAGTTGGTGCGTCCATTTTTTGGGATCGACCGAACCAGAATAATCAAATTCATCCGCCCAAATCAATTTTTCCATAATACCATCCTTTTGGAAATCGGTTTCTAATAACTATTATATAGAACAGCAGAAATGCTGTCAAGGTTTTACTGGAAAAATGTTGGTTTTTTGTACAAACACATTCTACTGATTGACAATTTTTTTCGAGAAAAACCTTGACGCAATATCGCAACTCCAATTCCCTAACCCGCCTATTTCAAAAAAATATACTTTTAGTTGAATTCAACCAATGGTTGATTGCTATTTTGGGCATTGATGATATAATAAAATCGAAACGGGAGGTAAATCATGTTTGAATTTAATGGCTTTGGTCAAAGACTGCAAAATTTACGGAAAAGCAAGAATATGACCCAGGGCGAATTTGCTGATCGCCTTGGTGTGACCAGCCAAGCGGTTTCCAAATGGGAAAACGAGCTTTGTTATCCGGACATTACCTTGATTCCTTCTATCGCCACAATTTTGGGTGTGGAAGTGAACTATTTGTTTGGCTATAAGGAGCAGGATTTCAAAGTCAGCTCATTTCCAAAACTTCTTGGAGATTTGCCGTTGGTGCACCAGTACAAGAATGTTGCCTGTTATTCATCGAAGGAAGTCGATTTCATCAATGAATCAGGGATAAAATTCAAAGACGGAAGCACGGTAGAATTATCCAATCGCCTGGTTGTCAATGTCGGGAAGGGGGAGATTAAATTGCTTGATGGTGATGATGCCAAAAACACTGATTTTTCGGTGACTTCAAAAAGTTTTGAATTCGGGCATGTCGACAGTTTGGATTTGGAAGTGCTGGCGAACAAATGCGAAATTGTGCGCTCTGCGGATGATAAATGCAGGGTGCATGCGAAAGGGGAAGCGCGCTTCATTAACTCGTTGGCTGTCTTGGTTCAAGAAGGAAAATTGTCGATCAGCTTTAAAAACAGGGACGGATTAATGTCCCAAACTTACCAGGAGAATCATGTGAGGGTTGAATTGCCCTGCGATGACGGCAAGACAATGTCTGTGAGGGTCAATGGCAGCGGAGAATTAATTTCTGAAATCAAACATTTTAAAGACGGAGAACTAAACATCAACGGATCCGGATCTGTGAAGGTGCATGATTTTGACACTTGCCGCTTAACTATCAACGGATCGGGTTCCATCGAGGGAAAGAATTCGGGAACTGCCCATTTGAAGATTAACGGTAGCGGTTCGACGGACTGGATGACGGTTCAAAAATTGGATGTCACGATTAACGGTTCCGGAGAGGCCGTCGTCAAAAATGTCGCTTCCGCCAACATTAACATCAATGGCTCGGGCGATGTGACCATCAATCATCTCAATTGCGAAGGCGAGACAAACTTGCGTATTTCAGGAAGCGGTGCCATTGGCATAATGGATGGAGAATGCAAAAAACTGGACATTCACATCAAGGGAAGCGGCGAAATCAACGCCGAGGGGCTGACGGTTCAAAAGGCTGCGATTGTGATTGATGCCAATGGCCTGGTTACCATCGGGCGCGTCATAGATAGTTCGATTGAACAAATCAAGAAAAAGGGCGTAATAAACATTTTGAAGCGCGGAAACAATTCATAGTATCCCTAAGAAAAAAGGACTGATTCAAATATCAGTCCTTTTTCAATTCGTATACAAAGTCACATAACCGTCCTGCACGATTTTTTCCCCAGGTTCCGGGCTCTGGGCAATGATTATATCCCCGTCACCGATGATTTTGATCCGGTAATAGGGGTGGAAACCGATGCTTTTCGGGCTGCGGCCGATGTAGTTTTCCACTTCGAAAAAGAAATTATCTACATACCAGCGCGGCTCCCTTATGTGCCCGCCTTCCTGTTTTTCAAGTCCCAGGACAGATATCGAATTAAGCAGCACTTCTTTGATGAGGGGCGCGAGAATGATGCCTGCAAATTGGATTGCGGACTGGGGCTGGTTCATCGAGATGTAGACCGAAATCTGCGGATCATTCATCGGCGCGATGCCCGTGAAGGAGAGGATGTATTTCCCGGGAGCGTAGACGCCTCCAATCGGGATTTCCGCCTGTCCGGTTTTCCCGCCGACGCGGTATCCTTCGATATAAGCCCCGCGGGCTGTTCCGTAGGCGACCACCTGTTCCAATGCATCCGCAACCAGCATGCTCGTTTCCGGCTTGATGACTTGGCGGACGAACTTGGTTTTGTTTTGGAAAATCAGGGTGTTGGTTCCGGGAATCCCGAAGCCTTTCAGGATGTAGGGCGTGTTCAGCCGCCCCCCGTTAACCGCCGCGTTCGTTGCATTCAAAAGCTGGAGCGGCGTCACGGTATTTCCCTGGCCGAAAGCCGCGTTCGCCGTTTCCACATTCCCGATTTTCTCCGTGTCGAAAACGATGCCCGTGGCTTCTCCAACAAGATCGACGCCCGTCTTTTCTCCGAAACCGAAATCGCGGATGTATTTGAAAAGCCTTTCTTTTCCGAGCCTGAGTCCGATGGAGATGAAACCAGGGTTGCACGAGTTCTGCAAAACCTGCAAAAAGGTCTGGTCCCCATGCCCGCCGGGTTTCCAGTCGCGGATGCGGGTGCCGTCGACGACCGCATAGCCCGGATCGTAGAAATGTTCGTCCAGACGGAACACTTCTTCTTCCAAACCAGCGGCGAAGGTCACCACCTTGAAGGTCGAGCCGGGCTCGTAGGCCTTCCATATCGGCAGATTCCTGTTATAGATTTCCTGATCATAATCCTGGTAATTCTCAGGATCGAACGTGGGGCGCGAGGCCATCGCGAGGATTTCCGAGGTTTGCGGGTTCATGACGAGACCGATCAGGTCAACCGGTTTATAGAGCATATCCACATTGTTCAGCACCCTTTCCAAAGCAAGCTGGATGTCGATGTCGATTGTAAGATAGAGATCGAACCCCGAATTGGCGGGGGTGTAGCTGCCGATTAAGTCGGGGTATTTGTTTCCGTGCGCGTCGGTATAAATGTTCTGCGCTCCCGGCGTTCCCATCAGAAAATAGTCATAAATGTATTCTAGCCCGGTGATTCCCTGGTTGTCGGTTCCGACGATGCCCAAAACATGGGCGAGCGTGTTCCCGTACGGGTAATATCTCACCACGTCGGATGCGACATAGACGCCATCCAAATCGGCTGCGATCACCTGTTTTGCTGTTTCCAAACTGATGTTTTTGCCCGCAGGCTTGATGATTTCGACCGCAACGTTTTTATTGAAATGCGGTTCCAGTTCCGAAGGCGGGATTTTTAGGATTGTGGAAAGGGCGTTGATGGTGTATCTTTTGTTCTTCACTTGTTTCGGAATTATGGCAATCGTCGGCGCGAGTTTGTTTCCGACGATGAGTTTTCCGTTCCTGTCAAAAATCTTTCCCCGCTGCGTGCTCACGGGTATGTTTCGTGTCCACAATTCAAAAGCTCTTTCCACATAAATTTCGCCCTTTACGACCTGAACATAGCCCACGCGGACGATGATGATGAAGAAAACGAACAGAAATATGTACAACAGTGCTATAAGGCGGTTTCTGATTGTTTTCATGGCTTCACCTCGCTATTTAATTATATGAGACGAAACCATAGGAAATGAAAAACCCAGGCCATATCGGTTACTTTTCATTAAATCGGTTTATTGTTTTGGTAAAACCTTATACCAAAACAATTTAAAGAAAAAAAGCCGCTCTCAATAGCGGCAGCTTTATTAAAAGGGAACAAAACAATCCTTCGTAAACTTATTTACGCTTTTTGCTGGGACGAGGGCATGCTGGTTTCGGGAGAGGTCTAAAATTCATTG
>LFRY01000045.1:756-9431 GCA_001512995.1 Acholeplasmatales bacterium DTU067 | reverse complement strand
ATTCTCAGGGCTTGAAAGACTTTCCTCGCGGGATGCCCGCCCTTTCTTCTCGCGAAGGCAGGGATCGCCTCCTTAATAATTTCCGCAAGCTCCAAAGTCGTCGTGATTGGTTTTTTCTCACGCTCAAGGACAATTTTCTTCGCCACCCGCGGAGCAAATCGCTCTTCTCCGTATTGGTAAAAAATTTTCTTCAAATCTTCATAACTCCAGGAGTTCACGACATCGTAAGCAGAAAGGCTTTGGGACGCGTCCATCCTCATGTCCAGTTTCGCATCCTGATTGTAACTGAATCCCCGCTCGCCGATGTCGAGCTGGAAGGAGGAAACACCCAAATCATAGAGAATCCCGTCGACTTTGCTGACATTTTCCGCACGCAATCTGCTCTTGAGGTTGACGAAATTGTCATGGAAGATCAGATAGCGGTCCGAGATGTTCTTTAGCACGGCGTCCGCGCGCGCGATGGCATATTCATCCTGCTCAAAACAGTAGAGAAAACCGGTGGTGAGTCTTTTCAAAATCTCAGCTGCGTGCCCGGCGCCGCCCAGCGTGCAATCGACATAGATACAATCGCTTCTGATGTTGAGACCGGCAATCACTTCTTCAAGCATTACCGGTACATGCTTGAAATCATTCATCAAAATCGATTCCTTCGCTGATCTCCTCAAGCAGGTGGCGGCGTTCGTCGTAATAGCGCTCCCATTCCTGCTTATCCCAGAGTTCGAGCCTTTCCCCGACGCCGATGATGACGCATTCTCTTTGCAAGCCGGCGTATTCGATCAAGTTCTTGTCGAGATTGATGCGGCCCTTCGCATCGATTTCGCGCTTATATGCGCCGGACAAAAACATGCGGCTGAACTCACGGTTGGATTTTTTTGTAAAAGAGAGGGTGGAGAGTTTCTGGAGGATTTTCTCCCATTCTTCCATCGGGTAAACGTAGAGACATTTTTCGATGCCGCGGTTAATGACAACTTCGCTTCCGAGTTCAGTTCTCAGTTCGCTCGGAAGAAAAAGCCTTCCTTTTTCGTCAATGTTGTAGTGAAATTCGCCTATGAGCATCCTTTTCCTCCACTTTTACCCACTTTTACCCACTTATAGTCTATCACAGAGCTTTTTTTAATGCAAGCCCTTTGTTCATATTTTTTGTAATTTTCAAAAAATTATCGAAAAAAACAAAAAAAGACAAACCTCGATGTCGAGATTTGTCTTGAATTCAGTTGATAAAAACCAGCGGTTCGGTAAGTTTTTGGCGTCCGGAAGCGATCATTCTTCCCGAAAGCAGGTCCCGGCCGCCATGTTTTAGTTCGACCGTTTGCGGTTCGGGAGCCAGATTGAAGAGCCCGATTACGCTTTTTTCTTTCATGCAGTAACGGAATTCCAAAACATGGGGAGTGAGGATTTCTATCTCCAATGCGCCGTTAAGATAACCCAATTCCTTTTTCAGGCCGTTCATTTTCGATATCAGATCCGCGATTCCAGCTTTATTGTATCCGCTCCAGTTAATCGGATCCAGTTCGAAGAGATCGGGGCGCTTCGTTGCTCCGCACTCCTGCCCGTTATAGACCATCTGCACGCCCCTCTGGAAAAAGAGCAGGGCGGTAAGATTACGAAATTGGCATGGGGTTTTTAAGTATTTCCCGATTCTTTCCTGGTCGTGGTTTTCCAGAAAACGGAGTTTCACATAGTTATCGGGATAAATGGATTCTTGTCTGAGCAGGGCTTCAACCCATTTTTCGATGCTCTTTCCTTCCCGAAAATAAGCAAGAAAATCATCAAAGATATCGTAATCGTAGCAGATGTCGAAGGCTTGGAACATCTCGCCGTCGCTATGCGCACTAAATCCCCGGTCGCGGAGGTATTTGATGAAATGCAAATGCACAGTTTCCGCAACCATCAAGAACTCCGGATTGATTTTTTTGAGTTCGGCGCGCGCCCTCATCCAAAACTCAAGTGGAATTAGGGGAGCGACGTCGGCGCGAATGCCGTCGATGCCGAGTTCCGCCCAATAGCGGAGCACCCCGAGGAGTTCCTCCCATAATTCTTTGTTTTCAAAGTTCAAATCGATGATGTCCCACCAATCGCCCACGCGGTTGGTGAATTTGCCATCTTTCCGGAAATACCATTCGGGATGGGTTTTTGTATATGCAGCATCATGGGCGGTGTGGTTGAAGACGATGTCGAGGATGAGGCCCATTCCCCGGGCATGGGTTTCCCTGACCAGGATCTTGAAGTTCTCGAGATTTCCCAAATCGGGATTGATTCGGTAATAATCAACAATTGAATAGGGGCTTCCGTAAGTACCCTTGCGGTTGACTTTGCCGATGGGATGGATCGGCAGGAGATAAATGTAATCGACGTTCAGTCTTTTGATTCTGTCGAGGTTATTGATCACGCCTTGCAAATCATGGGTTTCGGAAAACTGTCGCGGAAAAACCTGATAGATGCTTTTGTTGCGAAGGGCAGTTGATGAGTCTTTTGCCATTTTTTTCTCCTTGCTCTTTTTTATTATGATACCATAAATGTTTAAAAAAGCAAGTCTATGAAAAAATTAAAAAGCACTCATGCAAGTGCTTTTTAATCAAGCAAAAATCCGAATCATTCGTCCTTTTTGCTGTCCTTTTTCTTAGCCGCTTTCTTTTCGGCTTTCTTGGCTTCGGCTGCTTCTTTTTTGGACTTCTTTTCCTTTTTGGTTTCAGCAGCCGCGGCTTTGTCTTCTTCCTCGACTTTAATTTCCCTAACTAATCTGCCGTCATAGAAGCCGCATTTTTTACAAACAACATGGGCGAGCTTCATTTCCCCGCAATTCGGGCAAACCATCATGCTCGGCATGCCGAGTTTGAAATGGGTGCGGCGTTTGCGCTTTCTTGTTTTGGAAACTCGTCTCTGTGGAGCATACGCCATGATATTTCACCTCTTTTATTTTCTAGTTACCGGTGATTTCTTCTTTTACAACGCGCATCGGTTTTTCCAGGAGAATGCACTCCCAAACCAATGGACGCAAATCGATCGTGTTTTTCTCAACAAAATAAGCATCGGCATGCTTGGGATCGGGGCTGAACACTTCCCGGACCCTGATGTCGATCGGATACGGGACAGAATCCAGAGTGCGCGCGTCTTCGAGTGTGAGAACCGTTTTGATGTGGAGATCAAACTCGAAATCGTCTGCGCCGACATTCTGGCCGACGCCCGAAACTTCCACTTCCGAAATTCCGAGGATGTCGCTGATGCCATTGATTTCTTCTTCAAAATTCAGATTTTCGGAAAAAGAAAAGGGCCTGCCATTATGCTTATGAAGTTGTTGGAGCGACCATTTCATCGTCATCACCTAATAACCTTATTTATTATACAACTTTTCCCTCTTCAAGTCAAACATTTTTAACCGAAAGATGGCGCCAATCTGTCGTTGGGAAAAAAATATGGTGAAAATCACCATAGAAATATGAACAAAGTTTCAGTCAGTATTAGTATATGAAAAATTTCGGAAAAACAAACATTAAGAAAACTGATATTTGCTTTCCTGTTTATCCGAAATGATCTGAAAGTCCTAAATTTTATTATTGGAAAGGAGTGAGAGCTTTTTTGAGCCTGGCGGCGAGCCCCCTTGTTTCCGCTTCCGAGATTGCGGAAAGGGCAAGCCGCACCGAACCGGAAACCGGAAGCAGATAGATTTTCTCTTCTTCCGCCAGCGCTTTCAAAGCGCCGTGGACATCGCGGACGGGAAGGGTTACGAAAAAGCCGCTTCTGTAAGGATGGACCAAGAGTTTCGCTTTTTCGGCTTCTTCCATAAAAATCTTCGCCCTTTTCCCGATGATTTCTTTCACTCCATTTAATTCTGAAAGGAAATCTCTTTTTAAGAATGAGTCCTCATCAAGAGTGATGAGCAGGTTGATCAGCCCCCTGTTGGCATTCGACCAGGTGTGTCGGGCCGTGAATTTGGCGGCGTCATAGAACTCCGACACTGCTTTTTCCGACCTTCCCATGATGATGAGCGCGCCCAGCCTTTGACCGTATACGGAAAAGGTTTTGGAGGCGCTGAAAGCCACCGCCGTCAAAATATTTTCGTTCAGACCGCTTAAAATCTTAAAACAGCGTCGCGCATTATTATCTGCAAAATCTAGGTAGGCAATGTCATAGATAAGCAGGACGGGTTGAATGAGCGTATTTAAAAAAGTGACGATTTCTCGGAGCTCCGCTTCCGAAAGCGTGTAGCCCGTCGGATTGTTGCAGGGGTCATTGATGATTAGGGCGAGTTTTCCCTGCTCGGATGCAACCTTTTCAGCGGTTGCTTGCAGACCTTTGAAATTAAAACCTTCCCCGGAAAAAAATCCGAAGGTTGCGGTATTCAGACCGAGATTGGCGGCCATCCCATAATAGGGCGCCCAGCAGAGATCGGGAAAAATGAGTTTTTCACCCCGATCCAAACCGAGGAAGACCGAAGCGTGGATCGCTCCCGTTCCTCCGGGGGTCGCCACGACCCGGACGGCATTCCCATGTTCGATTTCCTCTCGGTAGAATCCGAAAACCCAGTTCAGGACGGCTTCCCGGAAACGGGCGCCGCCGTCGCTCGGCGAATAGGCATAGAAATCTTCATCCGGAAGCTCATTCAAAATTTTTTCGACCGTCCGGAAGCCGCGGAAGACATTGCCTTCGTGAAAAAACATTCCCGAAGTGGCATTGATCACTGCGGAATCAATTTTTTTTGCTTCTTTTGCTCGGTTGGCGATTTCCAAATTGTCATTTTGGAGCGCCTTTCCGGCAGCATGGCGCGCAAGCACCTTCATCTCTCCCCCTCCTTCATAAGCTTTTCTTTATATAAGAGCAGCAGGCAAAGCGTTTTCGCATCACTTATTCTTCCTTCTCTTGCCATAGCCAAAGCTTCCGCCCCATCGATTTCCACAATCTCCAAGAACTCGTCCGCATCCTTTTCGCCTTCCGCTCGTTCGTAGCTATCCGTATAAAACAAATGAATCACTTCGTCGGTGTACCCCGGCGAAGGGAGGATGCTGCCCGCATGCTCGAGTTTCAGCGCTTCGATTCCCACCTCTTCCCGAAGTTCCCTCCGCATTGCCGCTTCCGGGCTTTCGTCTCCGTCAATTCTTCCCGCCGGCACCTCAAGGATCTCTTTTCCGAGGGGCGCGCGGAACTGCCTGACAAAGACCGCTTTTCCTTCCGGTGTTAACACCAGGCAGGCGACAGCGCCGCTGTGTTCAACCACTTCCCGGAAAGCTTCCCGGCCGTCAGGAAGCAGGACCTTATCCCGCCGGAGATTGAGAATCCTCCCGCGGTAGAGATAATTGCTTTCGGATCTCTTTTCCTTCATAATTTTCACCTTCCGCCCCTATTATATACCAATCGATATTAAATAAAAAGAAAAAGATAAAACTACTCGGTTTTATCTTTGTTTAAAGAGAAAGCGGAAAGAAAGTCTCTGATTGAGGAAGAGGCATAGAGAAAACTCTGGCAGCTGACATAATCTTTGTCGTAAAGGATGATTCCCTGGAGATAATATAGCAGCACCAGGAAACAGAAATAATTCCTGTAAAAATCGTCGTCAAATCTTTGGAGGTACCCCTCCACGAGACCAACGCGATCGATGTTGATGTCTTCAGAATTGATGTAGAACTTGGCCAGATCCAAGGAAGTGATTCCCACTTTCGCCCTTTCAATGCTGGTGAGGAATCTCTTTCCGGAACGAAGCAAAAGGTGGCTTATGCGCGGGTTGTTGTGCACAAAAGCGAAATAGACGCTTTTTTTTTCCTTGATGTCGGAAACCAAGCGACGGTGGATATGGCCCATGATCTTTTTTGCTTCCAACAGATGCCGATAGTTTTTCAGCACGGGGATGCTGAATTCGTCAAATTCCCTAGTTTCGAGGGTTCTGACATAGGCTTCCAGGACATTAAATTTGTATTGGAGGTATTCAAACAAGAGTTCCATTTTCCTTCTGGAAAAATCAGCGGAAAGTTGCCTCTTGAAAAAGGTTCTTTCATGGAGGTCGGTGAGTTCTTCCAACAGAGCTCTGGCTTGCAGTTCTTTCAAAACAGTGGATGCGCCCACATATTCGCTCACGAAATATTTCTGCTTCCCATAATCGCTCACGAATTCCCCCAAGCGGTTCCTGAGGGGATAGAAAATGTTTTTGATGCCCTGGTGGTAGAGGAAATTGTATTTTTCCTTCGCAAACAATTCGCTTTTCTTTGTGAAATAATAAAGTCCTTCCTTGGTTTTCAGGCGATAGGTTTTTGAGGTGAGGGGTTTGTAGGAAGCGAAGGAGAGATCGTATAAATCCCTTAAGCCGCGGAAGACCCGGATCATTTTATGATGATGCGGCGTTTGCCCGCAAAGTCCAAGCCCTTGTTGTCGCGGAAGACTTTATCTACGCTGACATGTTCGTTTTTGCAGATTTGCTCAATGTCGCTTTCTCTTGAGGTGTAATAAACCTTGATTGATTTATAATCGCTCTTCAGATTTNNCTTCGCTTTCGTAAAAATTTTCTTCGGCCCTCGCCTCCAAGATTTCATTCAGAAGTTCGTTATATTTTTGGTTGATTTCGTTTTTGATCGCATCATCCAAGAGTTCGATTTCTTCTTCCTCGCTTTCCTCCTCCAAAGTTTCTTCAGTCACTTGCTCTTCGTCCAAAATCACCTCTTCTTCCTGCTCCACAATCTCAACCGGAACTTCTTCCGCTAGCGGGCTGTATTCGACATGAATCGTGAAGCTGCATTCGATTCCCTGATTGACGATTTCCTGGCATTCGAAATCCCGGACTTCGATGTTGTCCACCCGGAAGTTCTTGTCTTTGAAGACGATTGTGAAAGGAACGAGTTCCACGAAGTCATAAACATTCTCCACATCGTCCTTGATATAGCTGCCGAAGATTCTGATGTTTCCTTCGAGCGCATCGCCCGTGATTTTGTAATCATTGACCACGCATTGGACTTCGTTCACATTGCGCATGTTTTCCAATTTGACCGCGGCGTCGCAACAAATGCTCAGTTCCATGATATCCCTCCTACATAGAATATTATGATGGAAGCAAAAAAAATAGAACTTAAGACCGGTGCTTAAGTTCCCTGGTTAAATGAGATCGGAGTTCCTCGATGCCGAGGAGGGTTTTTACGGATGTGGCGAGGACTTCGCCTCCAATCCCCATTTTTTCTTTGATGGCTTTCATGTGCCGGAAGAG
Source organism: Acholeplasmatales bacterium DTU067 (assembly GCA_001512995.1). GTDB lineage: Bacteria > Bacillota_I > Bacilli_A > ML615J-28 > CAG-698 > DTU067. The sequence goes on along the minus strand of LFRY01000045.1, from coordinate 2,248 downwards.
AAGCGTTTTCCCGACTTTGTCCGCTTTGGTCGTGACCACCTGCGTGGGGATGCCGTAATGAACGAGGTATTCATACATCATCAGATCGTCTTCCGTGGGCCCGACTTTCGTATCGACCAGGAGGAAGGCGGTTTTTAGATTGGAGCTTTCCCGGAGATATTCTTCGATGTAGCCCCCGTAAGTAAGACGTTTTTTTATTCCCGTCGCGGCATAGCCGTAGCCAGGCAGGTCGACGAGATAAAAAGCGCCGTCAATCAGATAAAAATTGACCGTCCGCGTTTTTCCCGGCTTTGAAGAAACATGGGCCAGCAGCCTCCTTCCCGTCAGGGCATTGATCAGGCTGGATTTCCCGACATTGGAGCGTCCCAAAAAAACATATTCCGGAAGTCCGGAAATGTTCGGATACTGCTTTTTTGAAACGGCGCTGATGATGTATTCGCATTTTTTGAACATGTTTTTCACTCCATAGAAAAAAACATATGGGAAACCCATATGTGTAGGAATTGTATTCTGTAAGCCTTGTTCTGTACTTCTCAAAGGAAGCGGCAATCATTTATCTCCACCGCTTGCGGCGGCAGCCTTCGCCCCGTTCATTTCCGGATTGAAGGTTCCCCTACCATAATTTGGGTTTCTAGCTTATGGGGTTTACCCGTTTCACTTCCCGGTTTCCCGAGAACTTCGTCACTGTGGCACTTTATGGAGAATCGCCATTTTACAGGGTCATCTCCGCCGTCACCTTTTTCAAGGTGCCCTAACTTATTGTTTCGTTAGGCATAAACACTACATGCGTCTCAGCATGTGCTAGCAAGGACTTTCCTAACGGAAAAAATTCCGCTCGATTGCCCGAATACAATTCCTAATATATTATACTCGATTTTCACTTTTTTTTCAAGCATTTTCGCCCAAAAAAATAAACCTCTCTTGTTAGGAGAAGTTATTTTTGAATCGCTTGCGGCGCTTTACGTTCGCGGTTTCCCTGCGGTCTCCGAAAATCGCCCCTGCTTCTTTTTTTGTTTTTTCTTTCGGGAACATAGGGATTGCTCAGGTCGACGCGTCCCTTGTCGTCAATGCCGATGACTTTCACGGTGATTTCGTCTCCCAAAGCCAAAACGTCTTCGACTTTATTTACTTTCGTTTCGGCAAGTTTGGAGATGTGCAGCAAGCCTTCGCATCCGGGCCACAGTTCAACAAACGCCCCGAATTTTTCAATCCGCACCACTTTTCCGGAATAGAGTTTGCCGACTTCCGCAACCCTGACAATGTTCCTGATGATCTCTTCGGCTTTTTCGCACCAAATCCGGTCAACATGCATGATCGTCACGCGGCCATCCTGCTCGATGTCGATGCGGACATCGTTGCATTGGTTGATGATTTCGGTGATGACTTTCCCGCCGCTGCCGATGACTTCACGGATCTTTTCGGGATCGATTTTAAAGGTGATGACTTTCGGCGCGAAGGGGCTGACTTCCGGACGCGGAGCGGGGATGGTTTG
>LFRY01000045.1:0-675 GCA_001512995.1 Acholeplasmatales bacterium DTU067 | reverse complement strand
ACCCATGGCGATGCCGGCAACCGCGGCTTTGACAGGCACGCCCGCCGCCATCAGCGCCATTGAACCTGCGCAAATGGAAGCCTGGCTGGATGAGCCGTTTGATTCCAGGATTTCGCTCACAACGCGGATTGTGTAAGGAAATTCTTCTTCGCTGGGTATGACCTGGAGCAGTGCCCGTTCGCAGAGCGCCCCGTGACCGATTTCCCTCCTGCCTGGCGCGCCGTAACGGCCGGTTTCGCCGACGGAAAAAGGCGGAAAGTTATAGTGGAACATGAAGCGCTTCGAGTCCTCGACGCCGAGCCCGTCGATGATTTGGTTTTCTCCGAGCGCGCCGAGGGTCACGACCGCCAGAGCCTGCGTCTGTCCCCTCGTAAAGAGCGCGACACCGTGCGTTCTCGTGAACACATCCACCGCAGATGAAAGCGGACGGAGTTCGTCGAGCTTGCGACCGTCAGGCCGGATGTGGTCCTCAATGATCAGCCTCCGCACCTCATCCGCGACGATCTTTTCCAGAACGGCGTTCACATATTTCATTTTCGCTTCAAAATCTTCGTCTTCTTTGAATGTCTCGGTGAGTTCTTCGATTACCCGTTCGTTGATGGCGTTTATTTTTTCTGCCCGTTCCAATTTTTCCGGGGTGAATACCGCTGCCCGCAAATCTTTTTCCGCCATTGC
>LFRY01000088.1:41997-51547 GCA_001512995.1 Acholeplasmatales bacterium DTU067 | reverse complement strand
TCAACGCCGATGATAGTGAGGGGTGACTCTCGCGAAAGTAGGTAGTTGCCAAGCTTTCTTTCTATTAATGTGGAGAATTAGCTCAGTTGGGAGAGCACCTGCCTTACAAGCAGGGGGTCGTAGGTTCGAGCCCTACATCCTCCACCATCGCCGGCTTAGCTCAACTGGTAGAGCAATTGACTTGTAATCAATAGGTTGCGGGTTCAAGTCCTGCAGCCGGCACCATGATCCGTCTCCGTAGCTCAGGCGGTAGAGCAACTGACTTTTAATCAGTGGGTCGGACGTTCGAATCGTCTCGGAGACACCATTCGCCTGGGTGGCGGAACTGGTAGACGCGCAGGACTTAAAATCCTGTGGTAGCAATACCGTACGGGTTCAATTCCCGTCCTAGGCACCAGAACAAGGAGCGTGGGTCCTTAGCTCAGCTGGGAGAGCGCCTGTTTTGCAAGCAGGAGGTCGACGGTTCGATCCCGTTAGGATCCACCATTTTGAAAATATCATGGCGGTGTAGCTTAGCTGGCTAGAGCGTACGGTTCATACCCGTGAGGTCGAGGGTTCAAGTCCCTCCGCCGCTACCAGTGTATGGACCCGTAGCTCAGTTGGTCCAGAGCTACCGGCTCATAACCGGTTGGTCGCAGGTTCGAGTCCTGCCGGGTCCACCAGTAATATCCGGAGGAATACCCAAGTCCGGCTGAAGGGGTCGGTCTTGAAAACCGATAGGCGAGAAATCGCGCGCGGGTTCAAATCCTGCTTCCTCCGCCATTGAAAAAATAATAGTTTATCGCATCGCGGGGTAGAGCAGCTGGTAGCTTGTCGGGCTCATAACCCGGAGGTCGGAGGTTCGAATCCTCCCCCCGCAACCAATGGTCCCATGGTGTAGTGGTTAACATGCCAGTCTGTCACACTGGAGATCGCGGGTTCAAGTCCCGTTGGGACCGCCATTTTGGCTCGGTAGCTCAGTTGGTAGAGCAATGGACTGAAAATCCATGTGTCACCGGTTCGATTCCGGTCTGAGCCACCATTAAAATGCTATTTTATAGCATTTTTTTGTTTCTCCTCTCCTATATATTCATAGATCATTTCAAAAAAAGCTATTCTCACAATAGCTTTTTTTACATTTTATTAGGATTTATGATTTGATATCCGTAGGGATATTTGGTAAAATGTGTTTAAGGAGCATCTTATGAAGAAATTCAAAGGCATCGAATTATACCTACTTGACATGGACGGGACGATATATCTTGAAAATGAATTGATTCCCGGAGCAAGAGAATTCATCGGCACATTGATCGAAAAGAAGAAGCAATATGTTTTTCTGACCAACAATTCCTCCGTAAACAAAAACAACTATTTAAACAAACTCAAGGGTTTGGGAATACCCTGCGGGGAAGAAAACATCTTTTCTTCCGGCATGGCCACGGGCATATTTTTGTCCAAGCATAGGAAGAACGCCCGGGTTTATCTAGTCGGGACCAAGGCCCTGGAGGAAGAATTGTTAGCCTATGGCGTGAGGCTTGTACAAGATGATCCGGAGATAGTTTTGGTCGGCTTCGACCGCGAACTCAATTATCAGAAATTGGAAAATGCCTGCTTCTTTCTCGATCAGGGCGCGGAATTTCTTGCGACCAACGCCGATTATTTATACCCGCTGCCCAACGGGCGTTTCCTTCCTGACTGTGCTTCGATTTGCTGGATGCTTACGAAAGCGACGGGCAAAGAACCTTTTTTCATCGGTAAACCCAATCGTTACATGATTGATCTTCTCCGGGAAAAAAACGGACTCTCCCCCAGGCAAGTCGCAATCATCGGCGACCGCCTCTACACAGACATTGCCTGCGGGAAGAATGCTGGAATTGTTGCCGCGCTCGTTCTGTCCGGGGAGACCAAGAAAGAAGATTTGTCCGTATCCCCCCACAGACCCGATTTTGTTTTCTCCTCCGTAAAGCAAATCATTGAAGAAATCTAAGGATGGGTTAAATTCCCATCCTTTTTTGCTGTGGAGATATGTTATAATTATAACGGAAAAAATCATTTGGAAGGAGGAGAGTCATGAAGAAGAAAATCATATTTCCTTTGCTTGTTTTACTGTTGATTTTATGCGCTTGCGCAGAAGATAAATCCTTTTTCAAAGACGGGGCCCTCGCAAATCAAGAAACGACGGCCGCGGATTTGGAAGCGGAAAAAAGATGGGAAGAACTTGAAGAGTTTTTGGAGATGATTGTGCAGGAAGAGATAAAAACCCAGAAATTCTATCTTTATGGAAGCGAACCCGGATACGAAAAAGTTCCCGCAACCAATTTGGGATACCTTCCGTTCTATACGAACGAGGATTTGGGAATCATTGAGGAAATCGTTCCGCTGAGCAACACGCTTGTTCGTCCGGGAAAAACGAGGGAACAAACAAAATACATTGTCATTCATAATACCGGCATGGCTTCACCGGTTATGACCGCTTCCCGCCTGAGCCGTTCCCTCCACAATTCCACAAGACAGGCCTCCTGGCATTTCACCGTCGATGACCATGAAATCTATCAGCAACTCCTGCTTGATGAGATTGGATGGCATGCCGGTTCTCCGGAGGGGAATAATTACGGCATCGGCATCGAAATGGCGGTTTACCAAGGAATTGACATGAACATGGCAATGAGAAGAACTGCGAAGCTGGTTGCTTGGCTCTTGCTTGAATACGGCTTGGAAATCAAAGACGTGAAACGCCATTATGATTTCAGCGGGAAAAACTGTCCCCAGGTTTTGCTGGAGGCGGGGCGCTGGGAAGAGTTCTTGAGACTCGTGGAGATTGAACTTCATGGGCAGAAGAATTTTCCGGATGCGGAATTTGTTTGGGAGACGCTTTCACCAGAGATTATGGACGACGAAGGGAAAATTTTGTCAAGCGCGGCTTCTTCCGTCAGGTACCGTGTGACTATCAGCCTGGATGGAAAGAAACGCAGCTACGAATTCGGTTCACTGATAAAGATGATGATCTAAACCCGCCCGCGCGCGGGTTTTTCCGTTTGACAGCAGCATATTCATGTAGTAAAATGAATTAAACCCTAGTTCGGAGAAGCATGATGGAAATATCAAAAACGGCATTCAAAGAATATGCGCGCTGCCTGAGGGTGCTCCCCCTGGAACGGTTATATCTGCAAAGGCTGGGCGCGGAAAGTTTTTTCAATGACGAACAAAAAGAAAAAATGCGCGAACTTCTCACGCAAATGTTTTCCGCGGAGGATGGCGAGGATTTGTTGCGGGAAGAAAACGCCGAGCAGGAAGCGATGCTAGATTACTATGAGGAAGTGGAAAGATGGGCGCTGGTTTGCGCGGAAAAACAATTCGGGCGTGCCTTTGCATACCATCGGGAAACGAAGAAACAGAAATGCTTCCGCTTCACGGATCCTTACGGAAACGCTTATTACTGCCATTTGGACGGTTATTCCGAAGGCAAGAACGAATGCATCGTCATTGAGGTGAAAGCAACCACCTCGCGGAAATTTCGGGATTTGGGACCGAAAATATCGGGGAAACTCGTGCCCCTTTTCCGGAAGGAAAACAATATCTACAGGCTGGGGGCAATCGAACCCCAATATATTGAAAAGACCGACAGGCATTTCCGAAAATTGTTCGATCCCTATTCCGACGTGGGGCGCTATGTTTTCGACCTTGCGGTGGAGAGGTATATTGTAGAAAACAGCATCCTCCAAAACCATCCCCATCTCAGGGGAAAGAAGTTTCAATATTATCTGGCGGTGCTGAATTCCGACTATGTATTTTCCGAGGAATACGAAGGGGAGATTCCGAAATACATAACTTCCGGAGATGATTCCCTCGTTTCATTCATCGATTTGACAGCTGTCTCCAAGGAATTCCTCCCTTTGATCGATAAAATCAGGGAGAACATCAGCAGGAGCATCCAACACCCCCGTCTTGAAACCCCAAAGATCGGATCTTATTGCGAATTCGGAAAAAGGCATTCCTGCCTGTTTACAAAAATCTGCTTTCCGGAATTGCACGAAGAAGGCGCGCTTACCGAATACATGAATTTCCGCGGACTAAAATCTGAAGGCAAAAACCTGTCTAACTTCGACTTGATAAACGCATTTAAAAGAAAAATGACCGACGTTCCGGTTTCGGCCCTGAATGCGAATCAAAGAATCCAGCGTAACTGCTTTGAAAAGAAGAGCGAATATTTTGATGCCCGAAAAATCGACGCCGGCATCAAAACACTGAAATACCCGGTCTATCATCTGGATTTTGAAAGCTTCCCCTGCCCGCTGCCTCGTTTTCGGGGAGAAAAACCTTTCAGCCAATCGCTTTTTCAATACTCCGTGCATGTTGAAAGAGAACCCGGAATCTGCGATGAGATTGCGGATAACTATGGTTTTCTTGCGAGGGATTTTTCGGATTGCCGGGAAGAATTGGTGAGGAGTTTGCTGGAGACAATCGACCTTGGAGCGGGCGGCACGGTTGTCGTTTACAATAAGACTTTTGAGGAAAACAGGCTGAAAGAATTGGCCGATTTGTTTCCGGAACACAGGCCCAAGCTCGAACGCATTCAGGCTTCGCTTTTTGATTTGCAACATCTCTTAAAATCCAACAAGAAGTTTTACCAAAAACTCGGCTTTTCGGAAGAGGAGAGCGGGATCATTAACTATTACCATCGGGGACTCCGCGGGCTTTATTCCATCAAGCGGGTGCTGCCCCTGTTTTCCGATTTGAAATACGAGGACTTGAAAGTAAAAAACGGCACCGAAGCTATCGCCCTCTATGCCGGATTCAAGAGGCTTCCGCCCGAAGACATTGAAGTCTTAAGGGAAGATTTGATTAAGTATTGCCGACAGGACACATGGTCGCTGTTTCTGATTCTGGATGCTTTGAGAAAGAGGATACAATGAAAAAGATGCGCGTGCGCGCATCTTTTTAGTTGAATTTCAAGACGTCAACCTTTTCAAAATTGTAATTATATACCGCAATGGCACTGTCGCTTATGGCATATATCAGTTTGGTTTCTTCGTTTGCGATCATTCTGGTCGGGTAAGATGTTTCCGAAAAATCGATGGGAACCTGCTTGCAGGTTTTGTTTTCGGGGTCGATTTCAAAGAGATGAAAGTTACCGTGCAGCTTGTTGTAATTGGTAATCGCGAAACCGAGATAGAAATTGTCGTCAATTTTCTGAACGAAGAAAGCTTTGCGGTTGTTTGCTGCTTCCAACACGGGAAAATAGGAAAAACCGCCCTGTTTGACGGCAACAAGCTCCCGCCAAACATTTGGTGCTTTTGCATCCGGCGCTAATAAACTGATTTTGTAACCTTTAATTTCGGCATCCGTTTGGATGGAGAAGGCCGTATCCTCATTCAACTGATAGTAGAAGAGCTCGATGTCTTCGTCGTGAAGCGGAGTTTCAAATTTCGGAAGACGCGGATTGCTGAGATTGATTGAGTAGAATTTGCCTGTATTCGAAAGGGCAGAAGCTCCGTTTTCTGCAAATTTCGCGCCTTTGAGGTGCTCATTTTTATTTATGTCGATGGTGTTGACGATCTTTATTTGCGCTCCCTCAATTTCCGATGCTTTCAGAACCAGAATTTTGTTTCCGAAAGCTTCGACTGTGGCTTTGCTTTGCAAAAGGCCTTTTGTAATTTTATAATCAATGTCGGTGACGGCAATCCGGAAATAGCCTTCATATTCGTCGCAGGCGGATTTGTTCAAGAATTTGCCCTTGAATTTTATGGAGTTGCCGTAATTTATTCCGTTTCTGATGTCATAACGGATCACCGCGGTGTAAATACCGAATTCCAGTTTATCGTCCGTATTTGTGTGACTGTTGATCAAATAGAGGTTGTTTTCGGAGAAATGGAACTTTTCCCATTTATCATAGGATAAGAGGATTGTGTCTTCGGAAAAAAACCTGTTCAAATCAATGGAGGTTATGATGGTATAGGCTTCTGCTCCAAAACCTTGGATATAGGCGATGTCCTGGGGACCTGTATTCTTCCGCCGCGCATTTTCCGATATTTCCGGAAGTGGAATTGCTCCTTCTTTCCTATACATCAGGGGGATTTGGTTGAATATGAAGAGTTTGTTGCCAATCAGATAGGAGTCGAGGTAATTTCCTGCGACGCTGTATTCATATATGATCTGGAAATTGCTGTCCAAAACAAGGATGTTCGTTGCCGTATCAATATCCTCTTCACCCCGATGCAAATCGGCATAAACCAGGGCAATGCATTCATCCGTCACATGCATTTCCGCAATCCCACCCGGAATCGCGCTTAAGGTTTGGGAATGCAAAAGTTCCAGTTTTCCGTTTTCAATGTCGAAGGCTTTGAAAAATGAGGGCGTGACCAGGTAGAGATGGTCGTTCCTGATTTCGACCGTCGTTGCTTCGTCAAGGTATTCGTTGATCCCCGACATTGGGAATTCGGGCATCGCGACCCCAGAATTTCTAATTGATTGGGATTCCACCTGAAGACCGGATTTGTAAGTTGGGTTTTCTCCCTTATTTTCCTGCAAATAAGTTTCGATTTCTTCGATACCGGTAAAATAAGAAACGTGTTGATCACCAACCAATAAGCTGTCCCGTTGTTTGTTTGTGGGACTGAAAATGATGAATGAAAAAAGAAGAAGGAGTATGTATAGCGGAGCGAAAAGCATCTTCCTTTTGACCAAAGGCCTTACCAGCACAGGTTCGCTCCTCACCCTTTTTTGGTAGGCGTAGGGCTTAATTTTTTCATATATGTCGGGAATGTTGAATTCTTGTTCCCGGAGATTTCGTTTCCAATCTTTAAATTTCATGCTCAAAGCTCCTTTTTTATTTTGGAAATGGCTTTTTGATAATTCCAAAATACTGTTCCTAAAGGGATGTCGAGAATCTTGCTGATTTGTTTGAAAGTATAGTTCAGAACAATCCGATAGACGACTATCTCCCTTTCCAGGTCAGTAAGCAGATCCAAAGCAAAGTCGAGCATCCGGTTTTCCGTAAAACCTTGGTTCAAGAAAATTCCTTCCGTCGGATCGACGACATCTTCCCTGTTTCTTTTCTTAAGCAAATTCAATGCGGTGTTCCTGGCAATGCGCGAAATCCAAGCATTGAAATTTGTTCCGATGCGGTAATGTTCAAGGTAATTAATTGCTTTCATATATGTTTCCTGCATCAAATCCTCGATCAGGCTTTGGTCCCGGATTATATTGTATATGGAAAGATAAACCGATTTTTTGGTTTCTTCATAGATGATGTCAAAAGCTGTCTCGTCGCCTTCAAGATATCGGATTATGTAATCATCCAATTTTTGGTGATTCATTTTTCCTGCCTTTCGTGGCTCACTTATATAACAATTCTAAAAGCCTTTTTTTTGATTATTATAATATAATCGCAAACTAAATGCAATTTTTGGGTTATTAAGATAATATTATACATTTCATAAATATTTTTAAAAATAAAATATATATTACGCTTGCATTTTAAAATCAATTATTATATAATAGTAATGCGCCGAGAGGCGTACTTATCCCCTACATATAGCAGTGAATAAGTAATTATTCACAACATCCCCTTCCTAAAAAAATCGAGCCTTAACGGGCTCGATTTTCCTTTTTGGGAGGAATGGGAAAAATCATGCAGAAATATCATGTAGACTTTTCTCTGAGTCAATGTTATAATTAATGAAGTTATGGAAATTGTGCATCTTGAAGAAACGGAAAACCATTTTCTTTTCCAAAACATCAGCGGGATTTCCGTGCGCAGTTTTTTGGAAAGCTTTTGGATTTCAAAAAAATTGATATATAAATTGGAGCGAAGCAAGGCTCTGACGGTGAATGCTGAAACTGTCGGCTTCGATTTTGTATTGCAAAGCCGGGACGTAATCAAAATTTCTTTGGAAGAATTTGAAAAGGAAACGCTTATTCCCCACGAAGGGCCGCTTACCGTCATCTACGAAGATGCGGATTTGCTATTGGTCAACAAACCGCCGGGCATCCTCGTGCATCCGGACGGAACGGGAAAACTCTCCTTAGACAATCTCGTTGCCCATCATTATCTGAGAAAAGGTCTGAAAAGGAAAGCCAGGCATGCCTACCGCCTGGATTATCATGCGAGCGGGTTGCTACTCTATCCCAAACATTTCCTGGCGGCGGCACACATCAACCATCAGCTTGAAAACGGCATGATGAAGAAACTATATTATGCTGTCGTCGAAGTGAAGGTCGAAGGGGCGGCGCGATTGATCTTAGAATTGGAAGGGACCGCCACCGGAACAACCGTTACCGTGTTTCCAAAACCGCGCTTACATACTATCGGGTTTTGCAGGCGGGAGAAAAGCGCTCCCTGCTTGAGATTGAAATCAAAACCGGAAGGAGGCACCAAATCCGCGTCCATTTCAGCCATCTCGGGCATCCGCTTGTGGGGGACGGCTATTACGGAAAGAAAGGTGAGCGGCTCATGCTGCATGCATTTTATCTTTCCTTTCAACATCCGCGGACCGGAGAGCGCAAGGAGTTTGTTTTACCCCTACCGAAAGAATTTACAATCAGGAGTTAGCCATGCGTATATTCATCGGCATCAAATTTCCCGATTGCCTTGAAGCAATCCTCAAAATCCAAGAAGAATTGAGGGGCTTGGATCCTAAAGCCAATTATACAAAGAAGGACAACATTCATCTGACTTTGGCCTTCTTGGGGGAACTTAACGATTGGCAGGTCGCCAGGGCCAAACAGATACTCAAAGGAATCGAACATCCTGAATTTTCAGCGAAGATTGTCAGAGCGTCGAAGCTCAGGGACATGGCTGTTTTGGAAGTTGCGCCCGAGCCTCTGTTGCTTTCTCTGCAAAGCAAGGTGGAGGAATGCCTGAGAAGCGCGGGCTTTGCTTTGGACCGTCGCAGATTCTACCCTCACATCACTTTAAGCAGGAAAACGAAGGCGCAGGTCTCTGAAAGTTTTTCCATCAAATCCACAGTCCAAGAAATCGTTCTATTTTCTTCCGAAAGGAACGAAAAAGGACTTATTTATCGGCCCTTGTACATAAAGAAACTAGAAGCAAAGAACAATAGAAGAGGAAAAGAAAATGAGGGATTTTGAAGGATTCAAAACGAAGAATTTTGCAGTGAAATTGGCGGATCAGGGATCCGAATTGGAAGAGGTTTTCAAACTCCAATATGAGGAATTATTGCTTTGTTATAATCATGAAAAAACACTTGAATCAGGAATGTACATAGATGATTATGATCGTGTCTGCGATCATCTGATCGTCCTTGATCTGAAAAACGACAGCGTTGCCGGTTCTTACCGCCTCGTCAGGAAGGAACATCTTGAAAATATTGGTTTTTTTGCGACGGAAAGCGAATTTGACATTTCCAAAATAAAAGCTTATCCGATACTTGAATTGGGAAGGGCGATCGTAAAAAAAGAATACAGGGACGGGAGCGTGATTGCCCTGCTTTGGGCGGGCATTCTCAATTATGTGCTTGCTCACGGCATCAAGTTTTTGTTCGGAACGGCCTCCTTCCACGGCGTCGATCCTTCCAAATATCGTCACGCCCTTTCCGCAATCCACTACCGC
>LFRY01000088.1:39908-41982 GCA_001512995.1 Acholeplasmatales bacterium DTU067 | reverse complement strand
TCCTTGGAGGAGGTTGATTTTTGCCTGGCGAAAAAAGAAATGCCCCCGCTTGTAAAAGGGTACATCAATCTTGGAGCAACCTTCGGGGAGGGCGGCTTTTTGGATTATGATTTCAACAGCCTGGATGTGTTCACGCTGATTGACATAGAGAAAGTGAATCGCAGATATCTGAATAGATTTCTGAAATAAATGTTTTTTTGCTGTTTTTCGGTAGAAATTTAAAAGAAAATGAACCATTTTTCAAATTTATACAAATTTCCCGAATAAAATCGTCTGCTTATTCGTATTATTTATGAGGGGAATTATCCTTTGCTTTCAGGCCGCAGCAATCCTTCCTGAGGTTTTTATGCTTTTTGTGATTCGGCTGCGACGATTTTTGATATAAATGAGTAACCTGTCGCGACCTACTGATTTATATTGCGAAATGGGTTTGCCGGGGGGAAAACCCGTTTCCGAAATCTCGCTTCCGAATAGTGGGGGATGTTAGGTGGGGGGAGTGCGGATCTCTGTTATCGTTTATGTTTTCTCGGGCAAGAATTGGCTTAAACCTTTTCTTTAAGTAATGCGGCCTGAAACTAAAAAACGGAGGAATTTCCCCCGTTTTTTTTATTTTACGATTCTCCCCTTCACAAGCACTTTGACTGTCTCATGGGGTTGAACTCTTTCGATGATCAGTTTCAGAACATGGGTTTCCTTATCGAAGGCAAAGATGTCGACGTTTTTGCCGTTCACCGTGATGGCGTCCTCCCCCGGGTCGAGCTCAAAAGTGAAGGGCAGTTGGTCAATGACCTCCAAATCAATCGCTTCCACATTCCCCTTGTTCGCGATGATGATTTCATATTCGATGTCCGAATTAAGCAACACATGATCGAGCGCTTTCTTTGTGCATTCAATTTTTGCGTATCTTTGTTTGATGTCGATTTGATTTGTGGTGAAGGGCTTCACTTCCCGGCTCTTGACACAGGTCGAGTTCCTCAAATCCAGGCATATTTCTTCAACTTTGTCGGCGACGGCTTGATAGCTTAAAATGCAGACGTCCTTGGGTTTTAGTTCTTCGATTTCAAAAACAAGGGTATTTTCTTTTAAATGCAATTTGATTCTCGCGTCCGAATCGTCGAGAAAGAGATAGCGGAAACTGTCCTTCACATAGCTTTGGTAAGCCAAATCATCCGTTATCGTAATTTTTGTCGCCTTCGTATTGCCCGGATTGGTGATGACGATGTTGTAGGTGATCACATCCCCGGGCTTGAAATACTCCGCATTCGCGATTTTTTTTGCTAACAAATCCACTTCGCAGACGACGGTGTTGACAACGTTTGAATAAGCGATGCTTTTGATTTTCAGATTTCCCACGGCATAAGCATAAGCGATGCTGGCTTGACTTCTCACATTCATAGGCATGCCTCCCCTATCAATATATTAAATCGGACAATTTTTATGAATCAAATCTTTTCGGAACGAAATTCCATTTCCCGGAATATATTTATAACGGAAAATTATAACAGAAAAATCCGGGAGCGATTTTGTATAATTGTCATTGTCATATTTTCGCTTATTTCATACACTATTATTGAAAGGTGGTGTAATAAATGCCTGGCACTATTAATTGCTGCAAACCGGTTGACCATTGCTTCTTTGGTTTCCCGCATGCCGGCAGGTATGCATTCGTGCTGGTCTTGTTCATTCTTTTAGTCATTGTCGGGACGGCATATTGGTACTAATATAAAGAGGAGAAAATCCTCTTTTTATAATAGTGTCAGGTTGAGTCATGAACAATAATTTCAATAAAACCCTTTCTGACGCGATGGGGCTTTTCAACACCTTCGGCGCTTTTGTTCCGAAAACGTACAATGTAAATCCGGAAATTGTCCGTCCGCAACTTCCGAGCCTTTCAAGGCCGAATTTGAACGATCGCGACATAAAAAAAACCAATGAATATTATTTGGAAAAGATAAAAAACTTCCTTTATAAGCAATTTTAAAGGCTTGATTTTTCAAAAAAATCGGGTCTTTTTTCATTTTTTTGTATATGTGGTTATTATTTCCAAATACTATTTAAGGAAAGATGAAAAAAA
>LFRY01000088.1:0-39897 GCA_001512995.1 Acholeplasmatales bacterium DTU067 | reverse complement strand
ATGATATGCAAGGTTGCTGACACGCACGGAGACGTTGCCATGCCTGCGTGCAGGTAATTTGCATGGAGCCGAGCTACTATTAAATGGATGCAAAGGAGGACCAAATGGCAAAACCCGCTTTAAGAATCAAATTAGTTTCTTATGATCACAGATTGTTGGATCAATCTGCGAAAAAAATTGTAGAAGCGGCGAAGAAGACCGGCGCAGTCGTTTCCGGTCCGATACCGCTGCCGACCGAACGAGAGGTGTTCACGATCATTCGTTCGCCTCACAAACACAAAGATAGCCGTGAACAATTTGAAAGAAGAACTCACAAAAGGTTAATCGACATCGTTGAAATCACACCGAAAACTATGGACACATTGATCCATTTGGAAATACCTGCCGGTGTCGACATTATCCTGAAATAAGGGAGCAACAGGAGGTGAAACTCATGGCCAAAGGAATCTTAGGTAGAAAAATCGGAATGACGCAAATCTTTTCCGCGGAAGGCGAATTGATTCCGGTAACCGTAATCGATGTTACCCCCAATGTCATATTACAAAAGAAAACTCTTGAAACCGACGGTTATCAGGCAGTACAGCTCGGATATTCGGACAAACCCGAGAGACTGACCAACAAACCGGCAATGGGCCATTTTTCGAAGGCCAATACAAATCCTAAGCGCTTCGTCAAAGAAATCGCTGGGGAGGAGATGCATGTCTTTGAAGTGGGCCAAGAGGTGAAAGCCAATATTTTTTCGGAAGGCGAAATGGTCGACGTGACCGGCATAAGCAAGGGCAAGGGCTTCCAAGGCGGAATCAAACGCCATAACTTCAGAACCGGTCCGGCCGCACACGGCTCCGGATACCATCGCGGCATCGGCTCGCTGGGTTCGATTGATGCCGGAAGGATTTTCAAAGGAAGGAAAATGCCCGGAAGAATGGGAGGAGAACGCGTGACCGTTCAGAATCTCATGATTGAGAAAATCGATTTGGAAAAAAATGTGATGCTGATCAGAGGTAATGTTCCAGGCGCCAAGAATTCGTATTTAATCATCACCAATGCGGTTAAAGCGAATAATCCTGCCATTAACCCCGAAGCGTTGAATTAGAAAGGAGAACAAGATGCCTAGTATCGTAGTATATAACCAATTGGGTGCGGAAGTTGGTAAAATCAATCTCAGCAAAAAAGTTTTCGGAACTGAACCCAACATGCAAGTGGTTTATGAAGTGGTCAAAGCCGAACGCGCGGCCATGCGTCAGGGAACGCACAAAGTCAAGAACCGCAGCGAAGTTGCCGGCGGCGGCAGAAAACCCTGGCGCCAGAAAGGAACGGGGCGCGCCCGCCACGGAAGCATCAGATCTCCGCAATGGCGCGGAGGCGGCGTGGTTTTCGGCCCGACACCGAGAAGCTACCGTCTGAAGGTCAACAGGAAGGTAGTGAAGGAAGCGTTGAGAAGCCTTTTGTCTAGCCGTTTACAAAACAATAATTTAATCGTGGTCGACAAAATCGCGCTTCCCGATTTCAAAACGAAGAGCATGGTTGAAGTTTTGAAAAATCTTAAACTTGAGGGCAAAATCCTGATTATCACCGCCGAAGAGGATTTCAACCTCTTCACCGCCAGCAGGAACATTCCGAACGTTTATGTGCAAACCAAGGAACACACAAGCGTTTATGACATGGCGGGCGCAGATGTTTATGTTGCGACGCAGGATGCCATCATGCTATTTGAGGAGGATTTGAAAAAATGAAAAACCCTTATGACATCATCGTCCGTCCTCTGATTACGGAAAAAACAATGAAGCTTGTAGAAGATGGAAAATATACTTTTGAAGTCATGCCCGACGTCAACAGGATCGAAGTCAAAAATGCGATTGAAGAAATTTTCAACGTGGACGTCGTAAGCGTAAAAATCATCAATGTCAGGAAGAAAGAAAGACGGGTCGGCAGATTCAGCGGCTATCGTCCCGCCGTCAAAAAAGCCATCGTCACTTTGGAAGAAGGACAAACACTGGACGTCTTCGAAGTCTAGGAATCTAAGGAGGATACAATGGGAATTAAGAAATATAATCCGACCACCAACGCGCGCCGCAACATGTCGGTTTTGAACTATAATGCCATTGTCACGACTGACAAGCCCGAAAAGAGCCTTTTGGCTCCGCTGAAAAAAAAGGGCGGTCGGAACAATCTTGGTAAAATCACGGTTCGACATCGTGGTGGAGGAAACAAAAGAAAATATCGGATCATTGATTTCAAACGGAATAAGGACGGCATTGTCGGTAGGATCGCTTCCATCGAGTACGATCCGAACCGCTCGGCCCTCATAGCTTTGGTCAATTATGCCGACGGGGAGAAACGTTACATCCTGGCTCCCAAGGGAATTCTGGTCGGACAGGAAATCATGTCTGGTGACGGCGCCGACATCAAGGTCGGGAATGCTCTGGAACTGCAGAAAATTCCCGTGGGAACTTTCGTTCACAACATCGAACTCAATCCCGGCCACGGCGGGCAATTGGTCCGCGCCGCCGGAACGAGCGCCCAGATTTTGAGCCGCGAAGACAAATATGTCATCGTTCGCCTCTCAAGCGGCGAAGTGAGAAAAATCCGCGGCAATTGTCGGGCGACGATTGGCGAAGTCGGCAATGAAGAACATGAATTGGTGAGAATCGGCAAAGCCGGGAGGAAACGCAAACTCGGCATTCGCCCGACCGTCCGCGGTTCCGCAATGAACCCGCATGACCACCCGCATGGCGGCGGTGAAGGAAAGGCTCCGGTCGGACGCAAAGCGCCGATGACCCCCTGGGGCAAAATCGCATTGGGTATGAGAACCCGTAACGCCAAGAAGAAGTCGTCCAACCTAATCATCAGACGACGCACACGGAATTAGAGAAAGGAGACGAACATGGCACGCTCATTAAAAAAAGGTCCGTTCTGTGACGAACATTTGATGAAGAAAGTTTTGGTCCAGGCTGGCCAGACCAATAAAAGAATCATTCAAACCTGGTCCCGACGCTCGACCATTTTCCCCGAATTTGTCGGCCACACCATCGCCGTTCACAACGGCAAACAGCACATCCCCGTTTACATTACCGAAGACATGGTCGGTCACAAACTCGGTGAATTCGCTCCGACGAGAACATATCGCGGGCACGGGAAAGATAAGAAGGCGCAGAGGAGATAGGAGGAGTGAACATGGAAGCAAAAGCAACAGCAAGAACCGTTCGCATCGCTCCGAGGAAGGCGCGCCTGGTCGTTGACCTGATTCGGGGGAAAAATCTTTCCGAAGCGGCGGCGATTCTCCGCCTGACACCGAAAGCAGCGAGCGCGGTTGTGGAAAAAGTTTTGAAATCCGCGGCAGCCAACGCCGTGAACAATTTCAACATGGACCAAGAAAACCTCTTTGTGAAAGAAGCGTTTGTCAATGAAGGTCCGAGATTAAAACGTTATCGGCCAAGAGCAAGAGGAAGAGCTGACATGATTCTGAAAAGAACAAGCCACATCACGATTGTTCTTGGAGAAAGGAACTAAGGAGGAACGCATGGGACAAAAAGTTAGCCCGATAGGATTAAGAGTTGGAATTATCCGCGCCTGGGATTCTAAATGGTATGCAAGCAAGAGGGAAGTTCCTGCGCTTTTACATGAAGATTTGAAAATCCGCGAATTCATTCAAGAATTCTATAAAAACGCATATGTTTCCAAAATTGAAATTGAAAGAACAAAAACAAAGATAATGATCACCGTTCACACCGCAAAACCCGGTGTCGTCATCGGACGCGAAGGCTCGACGAAAACGCAGGTCGTTGAGGAATTGCAGAAGTTGACGGGAAGGACTGTGTTTTTGACGGTTGTGGAAATCAAAAATCCTGATTTGGACGCAACTTTGGTCGCAAGAAACATCGCCGAACAGCTCGAAAACCGCGCATCTTTCCGGCGCGCGCAAAAGATGGCTATTCAGAGGGCGATGAGAGCTGGCGCCAAGGGCATCAAAACGCTTGTTTCGGGCAGGCTCGGCGGGGCCGAGATTGCCAGGAGCGAAGGCTACAGCGAAGGAACAGTTCCTTTGCACACCTTGAGGGCCGACATTGATTATGCGGTCGCCGAGGCGCTAACGACTTACGGAAAACTTGGCGTCAAAGTCTGGATTTACAAAGGAGAGGTTCTGCCCGCCAAAAAGGCGAAGAAGGAGGAACAGTAAAATGTTGATGCCGAAGAGAACGAAGTATCGCCGGCCGCACCGCGTCAGCTACGAAGGCAAAGCCAAGGGCGCGAAAACCTTGAATTTCGGCGAGTACGGGCTGATGTCCTTGGGCGGCGCTTGGATCACATCCCAGCAAATCGAAGCCGCCAGAATCGCGATGACCCGTTACATGAAACGCGTCGGAACCGTCTACATCCGCATCTTCCCCCACATGGCAAAAACAAAGAAACCTTTGGAAGTCCGGATGGGTGGAGGAAAGGGTTCGCCGGAAGGATTCGTTGCGGTTGTGAAGAAGGGTACGATCATGTTTGAAATCGGCGGCGTCGATGAAGAGACGGCGCGCGAAGCCCTGCGTCTTGCATCTCACAAATTGCCGGTTAAAACAAAAGTGATTGTAAAAGAAAGTGGTGAATAATAATGGCAAAGAAAAAGGATAAATTAGCAGCCGTTGAAAAAGTGGTAAGAGAGTCGGCAGCCGACAAGATCAGAAAACTGGACGACACCACGATTGAAAAGAACATTCGCGAATTAAAGAAGGAATTATTCAATTTGCGTTTCCAGGCCGCCGTCGGAAAATTGGAAAACACCGCGCAAATCAAAAAAACCAAAAAAGAGATCGCCAGAATGAAAACCGTTCTGACCGAACGCAGGCTGGCCGAACGCGAGAATGCTCTAAATTAGGAGGCAAGCAATGGAAAGAAATAACAATAGAAAGGTTTATGTCGGCAAGGTTGTATCCGATAAAGCCGATAAAACGATAAAAGTCGCGATTACAACTTATCGGCGCCATCCCTTGTACGGGAAAAGGATTCGCTTCACAAGAAAATTTGCGGCTCATGACGAACACAACGAAGCCAAAGTCGGCGATACCGTCAAGATAATGGAAACCAGGCCTTTATCAAAGACCAAGCATTTCCGACTTGTGGAGATCCTTGAGCACGCCACCAACGCGTAAAGGAGGAAATTCTTATGATACAACAAGAAAGTAGATTAAAAGTCGCCGATAATTCCGGAGCCAAAGAACTTTTGACCATCAAGGTACTGGGGGGCACCGGCCGTCGTTATGCGAACATTGGAGATGTCATCGTCGCCACGGTGAAAGCAGCCGTTCCGGGCAGCGCCGTGAAAAAAGGAGAGATTGTAAAAGCGGTGATTGTGCGGACGAAAAGCGGCGTCAGAAGAAAAGACGGTTCCTACATCAAATTTGATGACAACGCAGCCGTGTTAATCCGTGAAGACAAAACTCCCCGCGGAACCAGAATTTTTGGTCCCGTAGCCCGCGAATTGCGCGAAAAAGAATACATGAAAATCATTTCGCTGGCTCCTGAGGTGCTATAAGGAGGATTTATGAAGGTAAAAAAAGGTGATACAGTAAAAGTGATTGCGGGGGATGCCAAGGGCAAAATCGGCAAGGTTTTGCAGGTCCTCGCAAAGAAGAATCGCGTCATCGTTGAAGGAGTAAACATCGTATCCAGACATACAAGACCGTCCAATGCATATCCGGAAGGCGGAATCATCAAGAAGGAAGCCCCGATTCACATTTCGAATGTGATGCTGGTCGATTCGGAAACGAATGAAGCGACCAGGGTCGGCTATAATTTCGTTGACGGAAAAAAGGTCCGCTATGCAAAGAAGACCGGAAATGCTTTGGATAAGTAGGAGGAATAAACAATGAATCGTGTTCAAAAACATTATCTGGAAAACGTCAGGCCGGCACTGATGAAGAAATTCGCATATTCTTCGATTATGCAGGTTCCGAAAATAGAAAAAATCGTCGTGAATATAGGAGTCGGCGATGCCATCCAAAACCCCAAACTTTTGGATGCCGCAGTTGAAGATTTGACGCAAATCACCGGGCAGAAACCGATTATTACTAAAGCCAAGAAGTCAATAGCAAATTTTAAACTGCGTCAAAATTTCGCGATTGGATGCAAAGTCACTCTCCGCGGAGAGAGGATGTATCATTTCTTCGATAAACTCATTTCGATCGCTCTTCCGCGTGTCAGAGACTTCAGAGGCCTTAGTAAGAATTCCTTCGACGGCCGCGGAAATTATTCGATTGGCATCAGGGAGCAATTGATCTTCCCTGAAATTGATTATGACAAAGTCTTAAAGATTCGCGGCATGGACATCACGATTGTTACCACTGCAAAAACTGATGAGGAAGCCCGAGAGCTTTTGACACAGCTCGGCGTGCCTTTCAGGAAACAGTAAAGGAGTTAGACTATGGCTAAAAAATCATTGATTGTAAAAAGTAAAAGAAAAGCGAAATTCAAAGTTCGCGAATACACGCGTTGCGAGCGTTGCGGAAGGCCGCATGCCGTGCTTCGCAAATTTAAGTTATGCCGAATTTGCTTTAGAGAATTGGCGCACAAGGGTCAGATCCCTGGCGTTACTAAAAGCAGCTGGTAATTCATCTTGGAAGGAGGCCATCTTATATGGTAATGACTGATCCAATTGCTGATATGCTCACGCGCATTCGCAATGCTAATCAGAGAAAGCATCAATATGTTGAGATTCCAGCATCGAAAATAACCCATGAAATGCTGAAAGTGATTAAGGAGGAAGGATACATTTATGATGTCGAGTTCATCCCCGATGACAAACAAGGCATCTTGAAAGTGACCCTCAAATATACGGAAAACAAGGAAAGAGTCATCAAGGGTTTGAAGAGAATTTCGAAACCCGGACTCAGGATTTATGCAAAAGCGGCGGAAATGCCTAAAGTGCTGAACGGTTTGGGCATCGCCATCGTTTCCACTTCAAGCGGAGTCATGACTGACAGAGAAGCTCGCAAGCGGAATATCGGCGGCGAAGTCCTGGCCTATGTTTGGTGATGAGGAGGAAGAATATGTCACGAATCGGTAATAAAATAATTAAGTTGGAAGAAGGTGTGACGGTCAACGTCAACCCCGAGAATCTTGTTGAAGTAAAGGGGCCCAAGGGCACGATTTCCCGAACCTTCCATAAGGACATGAAAATCGAAGTCAAGGACAACGAAATAACAGTGATCCGTCCGAGCGATTCAATCAGGCATAAAGAACTTCACGGAACGACCCGCTCGCTCATTGACAACATGGTGCAGGGTGTAACGCAAGGCTTTACCAAGATTTTGGAAATCCATGGAACAGGATACCGCGCCTCCCTCAGGGGCAACACCTTGGTGGTGAACGCCGGTTATTCCAAATCCGTTGAGCTTGCGATTCCCGAAGGGCTGACCGTCAATGTGCCGACGCCGACGGAAATCCAGGTCACCGGCATTGACCGCCAGGCAGTCGGACAGTTTGCGGCGGAAATCAGGAACATCAGGCAACCCGAACCCTATCTCGGCAAAGGCATCAGATACAGAGGCGAAAACGTACGCCGCAAAGAAGGAAAGAAAGCTAAGTAAGAAGGAGACGAAAACATGATTAAGAAAAAATCTCGTAATGAGGCTCGCAAACTCCGTCATTTACGAATAAGACAAAAAATCAAAGGCACTTCTTCTAAGCCGAGATTGAATGTGTTCCGTTCCAACACGCACATTTATGCCCAAGTGATTGATGACGAGAAAGGGGTCACTTTGGTAAGTGCATCCAGCATCGAATTGAAACTGAAAAACGGCTCGAACATCGAGGCTGCGAAACAAGTCGGCGCCTTGGTTGCGAAAAGAGCTTCGGAAAAGAAAATAGAAAATGTGGTCTTCGACCGCGGCGGGTACTTGTATCACGGACGCGTCAAAGCGTTGGCGGAAGCTGCCAGAGCCGCAGGGTTGAAGTTCTAGGAGGATATAAATGCGTCAAGACAGAAAAAGAAGAGGTTTTCAAGCTCAAAGCAAGGAATTTGAGGAAAGAGTCGTAAGCATAAACCATATTGCGAAGGTTGTAAAAGGCGGCCGCCGGTACCGCTTCAATGCCGTCGTCGTCGTTGGCGACAAGAAGGGCAGAGTCGGCATGGGAATCGGCAAAGCGATTGAAATTCCCGACGCCATCAAAAAAGCCGTTGAGAAGGCGAAGAAGAACCTGATTGAAGTTCCCGTAGTGAACGGCACGATTCCCCATGAAATCGTCGGCATTCACGGAGCCGGGCGCGTGTTTTTGAAGCCCGCGGTTCAGGGAACCGGAGTCATTGCCGGAGGCGCAGTCCGCGCCGTGATTGAGCTTGCCGGCATTGAAAACATCGTATCCAAATCTTTGGGTTCCAACACCCCGGTGAACATCGTGAAAGCCACAATCCAGGGTTTAAGCGAACTGCGGACCGTCGAAGATGTTGCAAAACTCAGAGACAAGAGACCCGAGGAGATTTTAGGATAGTATGAAAAAGAAGAAGACCATTACGATAAAGTTGAAAAGAAGTCCGATCGGATGTAAGCCTAATCAAGTGAAAACACTGAAAGCTCTGGGTCTGACCAAGATCAATCAAGTGGTCGAGCGCCCAGACAATGAAGCTATTCGAGGAATGATTGCGACAGTCAGTCATTTAGTAGAAGTATTATAGGAGGCGCATATGAAATTACATGAATTACAACCGGTTCCGGGTGCAATCAAACAGCGGAAACGCGTCGGCCGCGGAACGGGAAGCGGAATGGGTAAGACCAGTGGCCGTGGGCATAAAGGGCAAAACTCCAGAAGCGGCGGCGGCGTCAGACCGGGCTTCGAAGGCGGACAAACCCCTTTATTCAAGAGATTGCCCAAGCGCGGTTTTACAAACATCCACCGCATTGAATATGAAACCGTCAATCTGGAACAGTTGAATGTTTTTATAGAAGGAACGAAAGTTGATTCTAAGAAACTCATCAAGCAAGGTTTGATTAAGAAAAACGCAAAAAGAATCAAGATTTTGGGAAATGGCAAATTAAATAAAAAATTGAAAGTTGTCGCCCACAAGTTTTCTAAATCAGCTGAAAAAGGCATTCTCGAGGCTGGTGGCTCAATCGAGGTGATTTAAATGGCAGGTAAATACAAGAAAGTAATATTAAGCGTTCTTTACACGGCCTTAATTTTGCTTATTTGGCGCCTTGCCTATCACATTCAAATCCCCTTATTAGACAGGTCTCTGATCACTCACGGGGAATCGATGTTCGGCTTTCTCGACGTGTTCAGCGGCGGCGCCCTGTCCAACTATTCCATCGTTGCTTTGGGGGTCTCCCCCTACATCACGGCTTCCATTGTCGTGAATCTCTTGCAGATGGACATCGTACCCGTATTTAAAGAATGGGCAGAGGAAGGCGAAGTCGGGAAGAAAAAACTCAATCAGGTCACGAGGTACCTGGCCCTGGCTTTGGCTTTCATTCAGGCGCTGACAATCACTTTGGGGATCACCGCCTATTACGGCGACATCTTCCAACTCGGCGTCGAAGTCAATGCCTTCACCTATGTGTTCCTTGCGTTGGTTATGACGGCAGGAACCGCCTGCGTGCTGTGGCTTGCGGAAAAAATCACCATGAAGGGAATCGGCAACGGAACCTCGATGTTCATCGTCGCCGGTATCGTCGCCAGCTTCCCGGCAATGATCAACGAACTGCTCGGGCTATATGTCACCAACCCCGAAGGCAACTCTGTCGGTGATATTTTCGTCTTTTTCGGCGTATTATTGATATTGATGTTGATCATCGTCGGCATCGTCTTCATGGAAGCCGCGCAGAGAAAGATTCCGATTCAGTATGCGAATCGTCCGGCGGCAGCCCAATTCCGGGGCCGGAGCGAATCAAACATTCCCATCAAACTTAATTCGGCTTCCGTAATTCCCGTCATTTTTGCGAGCACGCTCATGAGTTTGCCGACGACGGTCGTAAATTTCTTGGAACAGACAACCGTTACTTATTGGATCAGACAAATTTTTGATTATACCGAACCAATCGGTTTTGCGGTTTACATCATACTGATATTTGTATTCTCGTTCTTCTATTCGTTCTTGCAGATGAATCCGGAAAAGATTGCCGAGAACCTGCAGAAACAAAACGCCTATGTTCCCGGCATCAGGCCGGGTGCGGAAACCGCATCTTATTTCTCCCGCGTCCTCTTTAAAATCACCGTCATCGGCGCGACCTATCTTTCGATTGTCGCCTCGCTTCCGATCATTCTGGGGTACATCTTTGAACTTCCTGCATCGGTCAGGGTCGGTGGAACCAGCCTCATCATCGTTGTCGGTGTTGCGGTTGAAACTGCCAAGCAACTGAAAACTCAGACCCAGGAAAGACAGTATCGGGGCTTCATGGACTGATATGCGTCTGTTGATAATGGGACCGCCGGGGGCCGGCAAAGGCTCGCAGGCGGAATTGATTGCAAAGCATTATTCCATTCCCCACATTTCGACGGGCGACATGTTCAGGAAGGCGATTTCGGAAAAGACGCCGACGGGGCTTCTCGCCAAGTCCTACATTGACAAAGGCGAGCTTGTCCCCGATCAAGTCACGACGGAATTGGTTCGTGGAAGGCTCAAGGAAGCGGATGCCCGGGATGGTTTTCTGCTAGACGGCTTTCCGAGAACGATTGCGCAGGCCGGGATGTTGGAAGAAATCTTGCAAGAAGAAGGAATCAAAATTGATTTGGTCATCAATTTGGTTGTAGAAGACGATACCTTGATCAGAAGGATCTCCGGCCGCCGCATTTGCAAAACCTGCGGGAGAACTTACCATGTCGACACGAAGCGCCCTGCGAAAGAGGGCGAGTGCGACCATTGCGGCGGTGAGTTGTTCCAGCGCGCCGACGACAACGAAGAAACCGTCAGGAATCGGCTTGCGGTGTATTACCGGGAAACGGAACCTTTGCTTGAGTGTTATCAGGCGAAGGGGCTCTTGAAGAACATCGACGGGGAAGGAAGCATCGAAGCCATCTTCGAAGAGGTAAAAGCGGTTTTGGGAGGAATTTAATGATTACAATCAAAAGTCAGAGGGAAATCGAATTGATGAAAGAAGCCGGGAGGATTGTCGCACATACGCTTAAGATCCTTGAAGAAGCCATCAGGCCCGGCATATCGACCTATGACTTAGACAAAATCGCAGAACAGGCGATTCGGGAACAAGGAGCCGTTCCTTCCTTCAAAGGTTATAGAGGCTTTCCCGGAACCATCTGTGCTTCCGTAAACAATGTCGTGATCCACGGCATACCCGACAAGAAAACCATTTTAAAAAACGGTGATATTATTTCTATAGACATCGGCGCCTGTTACAAAGGCTATCACGGCGACAGCGCTCGGACTTTTCCGGTCGGAGAAGTCAGCGAAACCCGAAAAAGGCTGCTGAAAGTGACCAAGGAAGCGCTTTTTGCCGGACTTGCCTTCGCCAAACCCGCCAACCGCTTATCAGACATTTCTCACGCGATTGAGAAATATGTGCTGGAAAACGGTTATAGCGTTGTGAAGGAATTCACCGGGCACGGCATCGGCCAAAAACTTCACGAAGACCCCCCCATTCCCAATTTCGGGAACCCCGGTTTCGGGCCCCTGTTAAAGGCGGGAATGACTTTAGCCATCGAACCGATGGTCAATGCCGGGGCATCGGAGACTGTGGTTTTGGACGATGATTGGACGACCGTGACGCGGGACGGTTCTGATTCGGCTCATTTCGAACACACCATTGTGATCACAGACACCGGTTACAACATCTTAACAAAGGAGGGCGAGTGAATGGCCAAGGGCGATTCTATAGAAGTAAGAGGGACAGTTACCGAAGTTCTCCCCAACACCATGTTCAAGGTGACTTTGGAGAACGGACATCAGATATTGGCGCACGTTTCCGGCAAAATCCGCCTGAATTACATAACCATTTTGCCGGGTGACAGAGTAACTGTCGAATTGTCACCATATGATTTGACACGTGGCCGTATAACTTATCGGCACAAGTAATTTTCCGAAACGAAGGAGGAAAACAAATGAAGGTTAGACCATCGGTTAAACCGATTTGCGATCACTGCAAAGTGATCAAAAGGCATGGAAAAGTCATGGTAATTTGTATAAATCCCAAACATAAACAAAGACAAGGATAATCAGGAGGTGCAAAAATGGCACGCATAGCAGGCGTAGACATTCCGAGAGAAAAACACATCGATGTTGCGCTGACATACATTTACGGCATCGGCCGCCCCACTGCCATCAAAATCTGCAATGATGCGGGCGTCGACACCGAAAAAAGAGTCAGGGATTTGACCGAAGAGGAACTTGCTTCGATCCGTCGCGAAGTCGCCGCTTACAAGGTAGAAGGCGATTTGCGTCGTGAAGTTGCAATGAACATCAAAAGATTAATGGAGATTGGCTGCTACCGCGGCATTCGTCACCGGAGAGGGCTTCCCGTCAGGGGCCAGAACACGAGATGCAATGCCCGCACGCGCAAAGGCAAAGCTAAGACAGTGGCCAATAAGAGAAAATAAAAAAAGGAGATTGAAAGAATGGCACGTAGTTCGAGAAAACGTAGAGTAAAAAGGAATATACCAAACGGCGTGGCTCATATTCATTCTACTTTTAACAACACCATCGTAACGATCACTGACCCGGCAGGAAATACAATCGCTTGGAGCAGCGCCGGCGCATTGGGTTTCAAAGGAAGTAAAAAATCCACTCCCTTCGCAGCCGGAATGGCATCGGAAGCCGCGGCCAGAGCTGCGTTGGAAAGCGGAATGGTGAAAGTGGATGTGGAAGTTAAGGGCCCGGGTCCCGGCCGTGAAGCAGCGATTCGCTCTTTGCAGGTTGCAGGATTGGAAATCACATCGATTAGAGATGTCACTCCGATTCCTCACAATGGTTGCAGACCGCCGAAGAGACCTCGCGGTTAATACCGTAAAAAAGGAGGAAGCGCATGAGAAAATTTGAATTCATCAAACCCCAAACATCCGTTGATTTTAAAGAGGGCGATAATTACGGCAGGTTTGTCATCACGCCCCTGGAAAGGGGTTACGGAATCACCCTGGGTAATGCTTTACGGAGAGTTTTGCTTTCTTCAATGCCAGGCGTCGCCATCGTCGCCATCGAAATCGAAGGCGTCGAACATGAATTCATGGCAATAGACGGCATTCTTGAGGATGTCACGGAAATCATTTTGAATCTCAAGAACGTGCATCTGAAAATTGCGGAGGATCAGCTTTTTAAAGCAATGCCCAACGAAAATCCGGCATTGTATGAGCTGTGGATCGATGCGGAAGGGGAAAAGGTAGTCACAGCCGGTGATTTGCATAAGAGCAGCGAATTGATTGTCGTAAATCCGGAACAAGTGATAGCAACATTGGAAAAAGGCGCCCGTTTCAAAGCCAGGTTCTTTGCCAAACGGGGCATCGGTTATGTAGGGGCCGAAGAAAACAAAATTTTCTGTAAAGACAAATCCGGCAACACCATCATCAGCCGCATCGCAATTGATTCCATCTTCACGCCGATCACAAAAGTCAGGTACGATGTGGAAAAAACCAGGGTTGACGAGAATGTCGATTATGACAAACTTACCCTCGAAGTTTGGACAAACAACGTGATTTCGCCGGTGGATGCGGTATCGCTCGCTTCTAAGTTTTTGATTCAGCATTTCGAAGTGACTTCGAAACTCAACCAGTTCATCAGCGAACAGGATTACATGTACGAACGCGAAGAAAAAGTCCAGAACAAGAAACTTGAAAAGAAGATTGAAGAGCTCGATTTATCGGTCCGTTCCTACAATTGCCTGAAAAGAGCGGGCATCAACACGATCGGCGAGCTGACACAAAAAACGGAAGAAGAAATGATGAGAGTTCGGAATTTGGGCAGGAAATCCCTGAAAGAAGTGGTAAACAAACTCCGCGAACTCGGTCTGGATCTGCGCCGTTCGTATGACACCGATTATGACACGGCGGACGAAGATCTCGACGAACCGGCCGAAGAATTGGATTAATTTTTCCTGAAGGAGGATTCTAAAATGTCATTAGGATATCGCAAATTGGGCCGTAACAGCGCCAAACGCAAAGCGTTGCTCAGAGACTTGCTGACAGATTTGATAATTCATGAGCGCATAGAAACAACGTTTGCGAAAGCGAAAGAGCTGCAGAGGCTTGCCGACAAAATGGTAACCTTAGGCAAGGCCAACACTCTTTCCGCGCGCATTCGGGCGGCCAAAATGGTCCGCTTCGAATATACGGACGAAAGCAAAGAACAATATGCAATTCAGAAATTGTTCGGCGAGATTGCGGAAAAATATAAGGATCGCAAGGGCGGCTACACCCGCGTTTTGAAGACGGGGCCGCGCAGGGGCGACGCAGCGCCGATGGCAATTATCGAATTTGTATGAGTTTAAGTCCCGCAAGCGGGGCTTTTTCTTACTGAAAAAATGATGGAATAACGTTTTTCTTCATCCCGCTTTTCTTGCAAATGAGCGCGGAAAGTGGTAGAATAATAAAATATATGGGGTAATTCACATGAAGAAAGCAGACATCATCACAATCGCGGCGGTTTTCCTGATCGCCCTTAGCTTTTACATCTTCTACATCTTCAATTACCGCATTTCGGGAACAGTCGAAGTCTTGGTTTATTACCGGGACGAGCTCATATATAGGACCGAATGGGATGA
The DNA here is from genome assembly GCA_001512995.1 of Acholeplasmatales bacterium DTU067. GTDB lineage: Bacteria > Bacillota_I > Bacilli_A > ML615J-28 > CAG-698 > DTU067. The sequence goes on along the minus strand of LFRY01000088.1, from coordinate 25,219 downwards.
AGAAATTAACCTGGTGCTCGCAATCGGACCCGAGGAGCACTGGACCGAAGACCATCTCCAGGAACACGGAATCGACGAGTTCCTGCCCGTGGAGGAGGAGATCGTCAACATCGTGGAAATCAACGGCAGCGAAATCCGGATGATCGAAGCGAATTGCAAAAACAAATACTGCATGGGCATGCGCATCACAAGAAAAGTGTCAACCGCCATCGTTTGTACAAACGGCGTCATCGTGAAACTGTCGGTCAGCGAATATGGCGGCACCATCGTCGGAGGCATCATATGGTGGAAGTGAAGAATTTAAGCTTTTCCTACCGGAAAGGCACAAGAGTGATAGATTCCGTCTCTGTAAAAATTGAAAAAGGCGAGTTTGTCACCATTCTCGGTCATAACGGAAGCGGAAAATCGACGCTTGCCAAACTCCTGGTAGGGCTATTGAAGGCTGATTCCGGAGAGATTTATCTGGACGGAAGAATTCTGAATGAGGACACGGTCGACGAACTCCGCGGAAAAATCGGCATCGTCTTCCAAAACCCGGATAATCAGTTTGTGGGCGTGACCGTGAGGGATGACATCGCTTTCGGCCTTGAGAACCGCTGCTATCCGCGCGAAGAGATGCTCAGGCTGATTGATGAGTATTCGCGGCTCGTCAACATGGAAAAATTTCTCGAATACAATCCGGAAAACCTTTCCGGGGGCGAGAAACAAAGGGTTGCGATTGCCGGGATTCTTGCATACAATCCGGACATTATCATCTTTGACGAAGCAACTTCGATGCTTGACCCCAAGGGTGTGCGCGAAGTTAATGAAGTCATGAGTCAACTCAGAGGAAAGAAAACGATCATTCAAATTACCCACAATCTGAACGAAGCCATCGCTTCCGACCGGGTCCTCGTGATGAAGGACGGAAAAATCATTTTGAACGATGTTCCGGAAAAAGTGTTCAGGGAAAAGGAGACCCTGAAAGCTAGCAGGCTCGACATCCTTGATTGCATGAAGCTCATCGAAATGATAGAAGCAACACAGGGTTTGAAAAACAAAAAAGAATTAGAGGAATTTCTATGGGAATTAACTTTTCGGAAGTGAATTTTTCCTATCAGAAGCCGAAGAGAAGGCGCGCGGTGGTCCAAACATTGCATGGCATCAATTTAAGGATTGATGACAAAGGCGAATTCATTGCCATCGTTGGCCACACGGGAAGCGGAAAATCGACGCTCGTGCAGATGATGAATGCCCTGCTCCTGCCATTAAGCGGCAGGCTGGAGATTTTCGGAACGGAAATCAAGAAAAAAACTGTTTTGAAACCCATCCGGAAAAGGGTCGGTTTGGTTTTTCAGTTTCCTGAATATCAGATTTTTGAAGAGACGGTTTTGAAGGACATTGCTTTCGGACCGAAAAATTTCGGCCTTCCCGATCCGGAAGGAAGGGCAAGGGAGGTTGCGGAAATCATGGGAATAACTGATCTCCTGGAGAGGAGCCCTTTCACGCTTTCCGGCGGGCAGCTTAGAAAAGTTGCCATCTGTGGCATTCTCGCAAGCAATCCCGAGATTTTGATTTTGGATGAACCGACCGTCGGCCTCGACCCTTTTACAAAATCCGAACTGCTGGAGCTTTTAAAGAAATTGAACCGCGAGTATGAGAAATCAATCATCATCATTACCCATGACATGGACGTCGTTTCGGAATACGCGCAAAGGGTGATAGTTTTGAAAGAAGGCGGGATCGTTTATGACGGAGACAAAAAAACTCTTTTTAAAAAAGAGCATTTATTGGAAGAATACGATTTGGATTATCCGGAGACGATGCGGATTTTAAAAGCGCTGAAGGAACGTTTCCAGGCGGACATTGATATCAACCAGCACAGTATTGAAGCCACTTATCAGGAAATTTTGAAAGCTTTCGGTGAGGAAGATGAACACTAACCCGGTATTTGGTCAATATTATCATGCCGATTCTTGGTTGCACCGCCTGGATCCCAGGACAAAAATTCTGGGAACGATCATCATCATCATCTCCCTCTTCCTGCTCAACAACCTCGCTGTGATTGTCGGCGCTTTCGGCGCGACTTTGGTTTTGATTCTTTCCAGCAAAATTCCCTTTACAAAGTTCCTCAGGAGCCTGAAAATGATGACCACGCTCTTGCTGATCACGGTCGTCTTTCAGCTCTTCTTCAACCGCGGGAAAATCCTTGCTGAGTTTGATTTCACTCTGACAACGGTCAATCTCGCGATCGGCATTGCCATCTTGGTTCTATTCTTTTTTTCGAGAAAAATCATCACCAAGCACCGCTTCTTTCTTTTTCTGGCCTTGCTGGTTTTCTGTTTCTACCTGCAGACCGTGGTGAAAAGCGGGAAAGCGCTCGCCAATTATTCCCTCGCGATTTACGAAGAAGGTCTCTATACTTCTTTGAAAGTGGTCCTGAGAATCATCACTTTATTGCTTATTTCCAGTTTACTCACGCTCACGACGAAACCAGCGGACATCAACACTGGCATGGAAAGGCTGGCAAAGCCTTTGAAATACATCGGCGTCAAAGTAAGCATCCTTTCTATGATGATTTCGATTGCCCTCAGGTTCATCCCGACTCTGATTAATGAAGCCGGAAGGATTCTGAAAGCTCAGGCTTCCCGGGGTGTTGATTTCAAAGAGGGGAAATTTATGCAAAAGGTGACGCAAATCATCTCTCTCTTGGTGCCGATGTTTGTAATTTCCTACCGAAGGGCTTATGAGTTGGCGGACGCGATGGAAGCAAGAGGATATGTACCGGATGCGGAAAGGACGAGCATCTCTTTGCTTAAGTACCGGGCCCGTGATTATCTGACGCTGCTTTTCGTCATCCTGCTTTTCAGCGCCATCATAGCATTGAAAGTGAGCGATTATGCGATATAAATGCATCTGCGCTTATGACGGGACCCTGTTCCACGGTTTCCAGGTGCAGAAGGGTTTGCGCACCGTCCAAGAAGAAATCGAAGCCGTGCTCCTCATCATCCATAAAAAGAAAATCAGAATCCACGCTTCCGGAAGAACAGATGCAGGTGTCCATGCTTTGAATCAAGTTTTCCATTTTGACAGCGACCTTGAGCTGGCGCCGGAAAAGATGAAAAACGCGATTAATTCGCGGCTTCCGCGGGACATCCACATAAAAAAAGTGGAAATTGTCGACAAAAGTTTCCACTCAAGATTCAGCGCGAAAGCCAAGGAATACCATTATTTGCTTGATTACGGAAGCTATGATCCATTGAAAAGAAATTACCGCTATTATTGTCCATACCGGGACGTGGATTGGGAAAAATTCAAAGAGGCGCTGCTGGTTTTTGAAGGTGTGCATGATTTCCGTTCATTCACGAAAAACCAAAAACTGAAGAACACGGTCAGGTATATAAAAAAAATTGAAGTCGAAAGCAAAGAAACGCTTTTGACCGTCAAGTTCATAGGCGAAGGTTTCATGCACAACATGGTCAGAATCATGGTTGCCATGGCCTTGGAGGTCGGCAGGGGTAAAATCACGATTGCGGACTTAAAAGCGATTATGGCTCAAAAAGACCGCCGATTATCTCCGAAAATCGTGCCGCCGTCGGGTTTATACTTATATTGCGTTTATTATTAAAAAACTGTGCCGAAAAGGCACAGTTTTTTTATGTCTCGCTTTTTTTCACATACCTCTTTCTTATTCTCACGAAGAGCATGACGCCCGCCAGAATCAAGATGTTGAGGAGAGCAACTGTCGAACCAATCGGCAGGACAAGTTTGAAGGAAATGTAAAAGCCAGTGATGATTGAAATTTCACTGAAAACAATTGCCGTGGTGATTGTCTGCCGGAAGGAGTTTCCGATCAGGATTGAGGCGGAGACGGGGACGATCAGAAGAGCGGATATCAAGAGCACGCCGACCAACTCCAAAAAGACGGAGATGACGACCGCCAGAATGACGGTGATGGCAAGCTGCAGGAGGCGGACATTGATTCCGGAAATCCGGGCGTGGGTTTCGTCAAAACAGAGGGAGACGATTTGTTTATAAAAAATGGCGGTGAAAATCAGAATCAGGGCAGAAGTGATGAGAGTGACGAGGACGTCATTTTTGTCGACGCTCATAATCGATCCGAAAAGCAGCCCCGTCGTATAGCTTGTGGAAATTCCGGGGGTCAGGGCTATGAAGAGCCCGCTTAAGGCGACTCCCATGCTCAAAAGAATCGTCATCGATAGTTCCTTGTAGTTTTTGTAGAAACCGCGCAGGAGTTCGATGATGAAGGTTCCGCCGATGCTGAAGAGGACGCCCATGTAGATCGGGTTGATGTTGATCACATGGCTTAGGAGTTTTGAGAGAAAAATACCGACGGTGACGCCCGCTAGGGAAAAATGGCTCAGGGTGTCCGCGATGAAAGAAAGCCTCCTGATGATGACCACGGAACCGGTGAGCGGCGCGATGAAACCGATGCAGATTCCGGCGATGAGGGCGTATCTTAAAGGTTCAAAATTAATCAATGATTCGATGAAACTCGGAGCAGTCAAAATCATATCTTCACCTACTTATAAATTCGAAAAACCCCAACCTCATTTAATTCTAAATAATAATCGGAAAGATCTTTTGAGAAATCAGTGTCATGAGTTGAGATGATAATCGTTACTTTTTTTTCTTTCAACTTTTCCAACACTTCATAAAGCGCGAGCATGCTTTCATTGTCGATGCCGACGGTCGGCTCGTCCAATATCAATAGCTGCGGATGGTTAAGCAAAGCCCTCGCGATCATGACCTTTTGGAACTGTCCGCCGGAGAGATTGTTGATGTTGTCGCGGTAAAAGGGATTGATTCCCAACGAATTGATGACTTTGTTGAAGTATTCGTCCTTCACTTTCAAATATGCGCTTGTGAGTATTTCAGAAACCGTGATTGGAAATTCGTAGCTGAATTCGACTTTCTGCGGTACGTAGCCGACGTTTTTAAAAAGTTTGATGGCATTGATGTCGACGTTATCAAAAAAAACCGTCCCGTCAGGCACCTTCAAAATCTTTAACAGGCATTTGATTAAGGTGCTTTTTCCGGTTCCGTTTTTGCCGACAAGGGTCAGGAATTCCCCGCTTTCGAGATTGAAAGAAACATCGTTCAGTATTAGTTTTTGCGTATAAGCAAAGGTTAAATTGTTGACTCTTACCTGCATTGCTTCACCTTTATGTCTCTTTTCATTTTAACATAATTCCCTTTTCCATACAAGTGAAAACATCATTTAAATTAAAAGATTTTTACTGCCCGTTTCCTCCACCAACAAACTTAAAATAAGTATTTCTTTTTTCGCGAAAATATGAGATAATATATTTACAGTAAGACATGGCGGTGATACAAGGATGTTCATTACTTTTGAAGGCGGAGAGGGCAGCGGTAAAACCACAATCATCGAAAGCCTTTATCAAGATCTGCTGAAAATGGGATATAAGGTACTGAAGACTCGGGAGCCGGGCGGAAGCCGGATTTCCGAGGCAATCAGGAAAATCATATTGAATGTCAGAAATTCGGAAATGGACGCTTGGACGGAAGCCCTGCTTTACGCGGCAAGCCGCCGGCAGCACCTTATTGAGGTAATCAAACCCGCATTGGAAGCGGGCAAAGTCGTGCTCTGCGACCGCTACCTCGATTCTTCATTAGCTTACCAGGGGGTGGGCAGGGGCCTAGGAATTGATGAAGTGCTGAAAATCAATCAGTACGCAACCGAAGGCATTCTTCCCGACCTGACATTCTATATAGATTTGAAGCCTGAAATCGGACTTTCGCGCATCAAGCGTTCGGAGAGAATCCCCGACCGGTTGGATCTGGAAAAGGAAGCTTTCCACGACACCGTCCGCGAAGGTTACTTAAAACTGGCAGGTTTGTTTCCGGAAAGAATCAAGGTGATTGACGGAAACCGTTCTGTTGAAGAAATCGCCGCGGACATCATGGCTTTCATCATCAAAGATCTGAGGAGAATGCGGTGAAGTTCGACACGCTCTTAAAAACGCAAAGAAAGATTATCAAACTCTTCCATAACAGCCTCAGAAAGAAGCGTTTGGTGCACATTTACCTTTTTGAAGGTGCCAAGGGCACTCCCAAACTGGAAGCTGCTTATTATTTTGCGGCGATGATGCTCTGCAGGGAAACGGAAAAACCCTGTCTCCGTTGCCGGGATTGCCTCCGCGTTCAAAAAGAAATTCACCCCAGCGTCTTTCTGGTCAGACCGGAAACGGGCACCATCCGCAAGCAGCAAATCGAAACGCTGGAAAGGGAATTTTCGCTCACGGCTTTGAGCGAGGACGCAAGAATCTTCATCATAGAGGATATAGAAAAAGCAACGCTCACAGCCGCGAATTCGCTCCTGAAATTCACCGAAGAGCTTGACGGAGACAAGTTCGGGATCATGCTCACGGAAAACGTCAATCAGGTGCTTCCGACAATCCGTTCCCGCGCGCAGATCGTTTCCTTTGAGAAACTCCCCCCGGAGGTAGTGGCCGAGGAATTGATTTCCAAGGGAGTCGAGGAAGAAACGAGCCGCGTGCTTTCAAAACTTACCAACAGCGTCGAGGAATGCATGGAATTAATCGGCGAAGGCAAGATACTCGATTTAATCGAGCTCGCCAGGAAAGTGGGGCTGAGTCTTGCCGGAGGGAACGGCGCTCCCCTGCTCACCTTTTATGAAGAAGGGAAGTTTTTATTGGAAGATTCGGATCGACGGAGCCACCGCCTTTTCCTTGATTTGCTGATTATGCTGGCAAACGACGAATTGGCATATATTCTTGGGGATGAAGAAGGAATCCTGTTCATCAACACCATTCCCAAAATTGCTCCCTATTTGCAAGTTGATTATGAAACGAAACTTAGGGAGGTCGAAAAACTCTTGAATTATAAAAATCGGCTGAATTACAATGTCAATTTGGAACTTTTTTACGCCGATTTATTGATAGAAATAGCGAGGTAATATGAAGAAAGTAGTCGGAATCGGCTTTAAAGAAGTCGGCAAGATATATTGGTTTGAAGCAGGCAATTTCAAACTGAAAGCACAAGACAAAGTGGTTGTGGAAACGATTCGCGGTTTGGAAATCGGTACCGTGATTCAAGAACCGCGTTTCGTGGACGAGGCTGAACTCGAACATGAGTTGAAACCCGTTCTCCGGGTTGCGAACAAGCATGATCTGAAGAAATACGAGGATAATCTGGTGCGGGCCGCAAGCGCGCTGCAAAGATGCAAAGAAATTGTCAAACAGCATGGATTGGAAATGAAACTGCTTGAGTGCGAATACACTCTTGACCGTTCGAAAGTCATATTTTATTACAATGCGGACGGGCGCGTGGATTTCCGCGAACTTTTGAAGAATCTGGCCAGCGAATTCAGAACCAGAATCGAACTCAGGCAAATCGGCCCCCGCGAAGGCGCAAAGTTCATCGGCGGCATCGGCCCCTGCGGGCGGGAATGTTGCTGCGTGACGCATCTGCGCGAGTTTGACATGGTGACGATGAAAATGGCAAAAGAACAGGGCATGAACCTGAGCGCTTCCAAAGTTGCGGGGCTCTGCGGGAAATTGATGTGCTGCATCGGTTATGAAAAAAGCCTTTATGACGAAATCAGAAGCAGAATCCCCTTGCTGGGGGATTTGGTGAAAACGCCGAACTGCGAGGTTTGCAAGGTGGTGGGTGTGGATTATCTCCGCGAGCTTATAAAAGTCGACAAGGAAGAAGCGGTTGAAGTCTGGCACGCAAGCGAGCTGGAAAAGGTCCGAAGCCATGTGCAGGAGGAAAACCCGGACGATTTGACGGACGATGTCATTGAAAATTGAAACAATTCATGAGCTTTTGGGCTATGAGCATCTAAAAATCGCGCAGAACCCGGAGATGTTTTGCTTTTCTCTGGATTCGATTCTGCTTGCGGATTTCATACGGACAAAGCCGAGCACCAAGCAAATCATCGACCTCGGCTGCGGGAACGCCCCGATCCCTTTATTTCTATCGCTTAAAACGAAAGCAAAGATTGTCGGCGTGGAAATCCAAGAAGAAGTTTATGAACTCGGCATGAAAAGCGTGGAACTGAACGGTTTGGAAGGGCAAATCAAGCTGCTCAATGCCGACATCAAGGATGTTTACCGGCTAACGGGTGCGAATGTCTTTGACATTGCCGTCTCCAATCCGCCCTATTTTAAGCTCAATCCCGGAAGCAACATCAACAAAAACAAATATCTCACGATTGCGCGCCACGAGGTAAAAATCAATCTTGAGCAAATCGTTACGGAAGCAAAAAAGCTTTTGAAAAACGGGGGCAGCTTCAATCTCGTCCATCGCACCGAAAGGCTTTCGGAAACATTCGCCGTGCTGAAGCAGAACAATTTCGGAATCAGGAGATTGCGCTTCGTTTATCCGAAAAAAGAAAACCCGGCGCTCCTGTTTCTCCTGGAAGCCTGGTCAAACAAAAAAGACGACGTGAAAGTCGAAGCGCCTCTGTACGTATACGAAAACGGCGAATATTCGGAAGAAGTGCTTGAAATATTCAATTTTAAGAAAAATGAGTATAATAAATAGAAGAAAGGAGTTGATTCCATGTTCTTAAATCTGCTTTCTAAAGAAGAAAAGCATTATTTCATTGACTTGCTTTTAAAAGTTGTCGGCGTCGACGGTGATCCGAGCGAGACCGAAACGCAGATCATAAATCGCCTGAAGCACGAAATGGGAGAGGACGCGCTCCGCTATCGGAAAAGCAATGCTTCCTTGGAAAAGCTCATCGACTATTTCGCCAACAAACCCAAGGCCACGAGAAATCTCGTGTTTATGAATCTAGTGTCGGCTTCACTCTATGACGAATTCTACAGCGTCGAAGAACATTTGCTAATCGAACAGATTCAAAACGGCTTCGAGATTTCCAACAAAAAGAAAGCCGAATTGATGAAGATCGTTTATGCGGAAAGGGATTTGCGGGAGAAGGCCAAAAGGGTAATTGCGGAATGAAAATCCAGAAATCCTTCGATGCGGAGGGCGGCGCTCTTTATTTGGTGCCGACCCCGATCGGGAATCTCTCCGACATGACGCACAGGGCGGTCGAAGTCCTGAAAAATGCTGATTGTGTTTATGCGGAAGACACGAGGGTGACTAAGGTTTTGCTTAGTCATTTTCATGTTTCCGCACCCCTTTTTTCCTACCATGTTTTTAATGAGGGCGCGAAAGCCGAGGAAATAATCAAACATCTGCAAGCAGGAAAAAAAATCGCTCTCGTGAGCGATGCGGGGCTTCCCGGAATCAGCGATCCCGGCTACCTGGTTGCGAGAGAGGCCCTCGATGCAGGTTTCCCCGTGATTTCCCTTCCCGGGGCCAATGCGGCGCTCACCGCTCTCATCGCGTCCGGCCTTCCCTGCGAGAGATTTTTCTTTTGCGGATTCTTGAGCGCCAAGCCTGCGCAGAGAAGAAAGGAACTTGCTGAGCTCGTTGATTACCCGGAAACTTTGATTTTTTATGAAGCTCCGCATCGGATCCGGGCAACCCTCAAAGACATGTTCGCGGTCTTTCAAGACCGAAAAGCCGTCGTCGCCAGGGAACTTACGAAAAGACATGAGGAATATTTGCGGGGAACGCTGAAAGAACTTGCTTCCCTCGATCATGATTACAAGGGCGAAATTGTGATTATGGTGGAAGGGGCGGAGAAAACCGCTCTGCAGAAGGATCTGGAAAAACTATCGCTTTCTGAACACTTCCAACACTATCTTGAAAGCGGGCTTCCGGAAAAAGAAGCGATGAAAAGGACGGCAAAGGACAGAGGGATTTCAAAAAGCGATGTTTATAGGGAATTGATGAAGGAGAAAAGATGATTATGTCTTTTCTTTTTTTTCATCATTAGATGTCTTTATATAAATGTGAAAAAATGGTATAATGCAATCAAAGAAGAGAAAATAGCAAAAGGTAAGGTGTTGTATGAGAGAGACGATTCATTTAAATTTTGATTGGTATTTCCGTCGCGATTTTCAGAAAGATTATCTCCGCGATTTCATGAATTTTTCCGGTTATGAAAAAGTGGACATTCCCCACACCGACATCATGCTTCCCTATAATTATTTGCCGGAAAAAATCAACGAATTGATATCGACTTATAAAAAGCAATTGTTCATTCAGGAGGAATGGCGGGGGAAAAAACTGGTTTTGGTTTTTGAGGGCGTCGCCCATGCAGCCGATCTTTATTTGAATGATAAGTTCATCCTCAGAAACGAGGGCGGTTATAATCGCTTTTTTGCGGACATCACCGAACATGTCAATTTCGGAGAGGAAAACTTCATTACCGTGGTCGTCGACAATCACGAAAACAAAAACATTCCCCCCTTCGGAAACCAAGTAGATTATTTGGGTTACGGAGGTATTTATCGGGAAGTAAGTTTGGAAGTATTGGAAAAAGAAAACATCACGGCAGCTTATTTATACAATCCCGACATCTCTACAAACCTGATCAATTTCAAAATCGAAAGCACCGCGCAGGAAGGAAAATTTCTGGTTGAGGTGCGTGACGGCGACGAGGTGGTTTTTGGTGGGGAGTTTCCCGTTGCCGGCGCGGTCACCGAATTCCAGGTTGATTTGCCTGAGAAAAAACTCTGGAGTTTGGAGGCCCCCCATCTTTATGACATCGTCATCAAACTGCAAATTGGTTCGGAAATCAAGGACGGACATGGAGTCCGTTTCGGATTCCGCTCGGCAAAATTCACGAAGGAAGGGTTTTTCCTGAACGGGAAGAAAATCAAACTCCGGGGTCTGAACCGCCATCAAAGCTTCCCCTATGTCGGGTACGCGATGCCGAAGTCGGTTCAGGAAAAAGATGCGGAGATTCTGAAATACGAACTGGGTTTGAACATCGTGAGAACATCCCACTACATGCAATCCAAGCATTTCCTCAACCGCTGCGACGAAATCGGCCTGCTGGTTTTTGAAGAAATTCCCGGCTGGCAGTACATCGGCGGAAAAGAATTCAGAGAGAATACTTTGAGGAATGTGGAAGCGATGATTAAAAGGGATTTCAACCATCCCTCAATCATTCTTTGGGGCGTGAGAATCAATGAATCCCCGGACGATTATGATCTCTATGCGCAAACCAATGCCCTGGCAAGAAAGCTGGATCCCACGCGGCAGACCGGAGGGGTGAGAAATTTCCCGGGAAGCGAATTCTTGGAGGACGTCTACACCTTCAACGATTTTGTCCACTCCGGGGAAAACATTGCCTTGAGGAATCCAGACAGCGTCAAAAAGGACGTGCCCTACCTTGTCACCGAATACAATGGCCACATGTATCCGACGAAGAATTACGATACGGAAAGAATCAGGGTCGAGCATGCCCTGAGGCATTATCGCGTCATCAACCATGCCAGCAAATGCGACCGGATAAGCGGCACAATCGGTTGGTGCATGGCCGATTACAATACCCATGATGATTTCGGAAGCGGAGACAATGTTTGCTATCACGGGGTTCTCGACATGTTCAGGNNATGAATGTCGGGGATTATCCGGCGAGCGTGCTTCCGGAAATCTATGTCGCAACGAATGGGGATTATGTGAAAGTATATCGGGGCGATTATTGCGTCGGAACTTTCTATCCCGATAAGGGCAGCAAGCTTCCGCATACTCTGATAAAAATCGATGATTTCATCGGCGAGCAATTGGTGGAGAAGGAAGGCTTCACGAAGCGCGATTCGGAGCGGGTGAAGAAAATACTCCGCCTCGCATCCGCCAGCGGCACTGCCCTTCCCCTCCGTTATAAGCTGATGATGTTCATGTTGATGAAGAAATACCGGCTTTCCATGAGAGATGCGATGGGGCTCTATTATAAATACAACAGCCCGATTCCTGACTACCGTTTCGAAGCCTACAAGGACGGGAAATTGATGAAAACCGTCAAAAAAGAAGCTGTGAAAACGACGGCTTATCGCGTAGAAGCAGATACCGAGGAATTGGTGATTGGCGAGACCTATGACGCGACGCGCATCGTTGTCTCCAAAGCCGACCAAAACGGCAACACCCTCCCCTATGCTTTCGATGCATTTTCGGTCGAAACTTCCGGGGGTGTCGATTTGATCGGTCCTCACACCCTTGCTTTGCATGCGGGCGCGACCGCTTTTTGGGTGAAAACCAACGGGAGCGGGGATGAAGGCGAGATCAAAGTGAAATTTCCTGATCAAGAATTCAAGATAAGTTTAAAAATTGAGCGGAGGTAAGAAATGAAAATCGAAGACAAAGTGAAACTTCTCTCCGGAAAAGATGTTTGGCATACGGCCGACGTCCCCGGAGTTCCCTCAATCATGTTGGCGGACGGTCCCCACGGCATCAGAAAACAGGTTGACAGCGAGGACAACATCGGGGTGCGCGGGACCCTCAAGGCTACGCTCTATCCGGCGGCGGCCACGGTTGCCTGCACCTTCAATTCCGATTTGGCTTACAGAATGGGAAAAATGATCGGCGCAGAAGCCCGGCATCTCGACGTGCAGGTCGTGCTCGGTCCCGGCATCAACATTAAAAGAAACCCCCTTTGCGGGAGAAATTTTGAATATTATTCCGAAGATCCCCATCTTGCGGGGACGCTCGGGTATCAATGGATAAGGGGTGCCCAGAGCAATCATGTCGGCACCAGCTTGAAACATTTTGCAGCGAACTCACAGGAAACGCTGCGGCTTTGGAGCGATTCCGTGATTGATGAGCGGGCTCTCCGAGAAATATATCTGAAAAATTTCCAGATTGCCCTCAAAGCCGAGCCGAGCACCGTCATGTGCTGCTATAACAAAGTCAACGGCACATATGGGAGCGAAAACAAGTATTTGCTTACGGACATTTTAAGAAACGAATGGGGATACAAGGGCCTTGTCGTCTCCGACTGGGGGGCGGTGAGCAACCATGTGAAGGCGGTGCTGGCGGGCTGTGATTTGGAAATGCCCTCTTCCCATGGTTACGGAACCAAGAAAATCCTTGAAGGCCTGAAAAAAGGCGAAATAACCGAGGCGGACATCGACAGATCCGCGCAAAGAGTTATCGCTTTGGTCAATGAATACAAAGACAATGAAGTTTTGGATTTTGACCGCGCGGAAGCGGAAAAAACGGCAAGGGAAATTGCGACTGAGGGCATCGTGCTCTTGAAAAACGAAGGCGTCCTCCCCTTGAAACCAGAAGAGAAAGTCGCCATCGTGGGCGGGTTTGCGGAAAGGCCGCGCACACAGGGCGGGGGAAGTTCCCACATCAATCCGCATAGAATCGAAACCGTTCTGGGCGAAATTCCCGCCTACACGGAGAATTACCGTTATTTTCAGGGCTACAATCTTGACAACGACGAATACAATGAGGAACTTGCGGAAGAGGTATTGGGAAACATCGCCGCTTTCGACAAAGTCATTGTGATGACGGGGCTTCCGGAATGGTACGAGACCGAAGGCGAGGACAGACGCGACATGGGGCTCCCTGCCAGTCATCTGCGGCTGATTGAAGAAATTCTCAAGAAAAACCCGAATGTGATCGTCACCCTCTACATCGGCGCGCCGGTGGAAATGCCTTTTGCGGAGCGAGTGAAAGGAATACTGAACCTGAATCTTTTGGGCGAAGCTTCCGGAAAACCTGTTTTGGACATTCTCTACGGAAAGGTTTCTCCTTCCGGCAGGCTGGCAACGACCTTCCCCCTGAAGCTGGAAGATGACTCAAGCACGAGCAACTTCGGAAACACCAACAATGCGGTTTGGTATGTGGAAAGCATTTTTGTCGGTTATCGCTACTACACAACTTTCAAGAAGAAGGTTCTCTATCCCTTCGGGTACGGCCTGAGCTATTCGGAATTCGCCTACAGCGATTTGGAAGTCGATGCGGGCGAGATTACCGAAGAAGGAAAAATCGCCGTAAAATGCAAGGTGAAAAACGTGGGTCAGGTCCCGGCAAAAGAAGTCGTGCAGTTATATGTGGAAAACCACCGCGGCACCTTATACAAACCCCTCAGGGAACTCAGAAGATATACGAAAGTGGAGCTTAATCCGGGCGAAGAAAAAGAAGTGAGTTTCACGCTTCGTTACGAGGATTTCAGCTATTACGACGTCAATTTGAAAGAATTCTATGTCGACAAAGGAATTTATAAAATCCAGATCTGCAAACATGCGGACGCGGTGATTCTTGAAAAAGCGGTCGAAAAAAAGACCGACAAACCGGGATACAAATGGACCGGCAAAAAAGTATACAACCTCACCGATGAGGAATTTGCGGAAGTGTACGGAAAACCGCTGCCGCCGCGGAACGTGAAAAGGCGCCGTCCCTATACGATGGACGACAGTGTCAACTTCATCCAAGGGGCGTTGGTCGGAAGGATCATGAAACGCATGATCAGAAAACACATCAACAAACTCACTGCCGATCCGAAAGAAAGAGAAGCGCTTTTCCGTCATGCAACGACCGTGCCTTTGAGGACATTGGCCACGATGAGCGGAGGCGTGTTCACTTTGGAAAAGATGGAAGGGATTGTCGACATATTGAATTTTAAAATCATAAGGGGGCTAAAAAAACTATGAGATGGTACAAGGAGGCAATTGTTTACCAAATTTATCCGCGCAGTTTCTATGATTCCAACGGCGACGGAATCGGAGACATCCGCGGAATCATCCAAAAACTCGATTACTTGAAGGATTTAGGCGTTAATGCCGTCTGGCTTTCGCCGATTTATGATTCGCCCTTGGACGACATGGGTTATGACATCAGCAATTATTACGATGTCCATAAGGATTACGGCACGCTCGAGGATTTTAAAGAAATGCTTGACGAAATGCACAAAAGAGGCATCAGGCTGATTATGGATTTGGTCGTGAACCACACATCGGACGAACATCCTTGGTTCCTCGATGCGAAAAAGAGCGTGAACAGTCCCTATCACGATTATTACATCTTCCGAAAAGGGAAGAATGGCAGAGCGCCGAATAATTGGCGTTCGTTCTTCGGAGGGAGCGCGTGGGAATACAATGAAGCGACCGACGAGTATTATCTCCACCTTTTTTCGCGCCGGCAGCCGGATTTAAATTGGGAAAATCCGAAAGTGCGCGCGGAGGTCAAAAAGATTCTGAAATTCTGGCTCGATTTGGGCGTCGACGGTTTCCGCTGCGACGTGATCAACCTCCTTTCCAAAAAAGAAGGACTCCCGAACACCAGGGGACTGCCCATTTTGGGCGCGAAGGGAATTTACATCGACGGACCCAAGATGCATGATTATTTGCAGGAATTGAAGCGCGATGTCTTTTCCAAATACGACATGTTCACTGTCGGCGAATGCGTGCTGATTGATCTGAAAACCGCTTTGGGTTACATAAAAGAAGGTATCGACGAATTGAACACGGTCTTCCACTTTGAACATATGAATGCCGATTGTTTCTATTCGAAGTGGATTCCCAGAAAATTTAAGTTAAGGCGTCTGAAAAAGCCGCTTTCCAAATGGCAATATGGGCTCCAAGGGAAGGCCTGGAACACGCTTTTCCTGGAAAACCATGATCAGCCCCGTTCCGTTAACCGCTACGGGAAATTGGAAAACCGTGTGGAAGTCGCGAAGATGCTTGCGACTTACATCTTCTCGCAAAGGGGAATCCCCTTTATTTATCAGGGGCAGGAAATCGGCATGACGAATGCCCATTATACAAAAATCGAACAGTATAAAGACGTGGAAACCTTGAACATGTATAAAACTTTAAGAAAGTTCCTGTCGGAAAAACGGGCGATGAGGCTCGTGCAGAAAGCGAGCAGGGACAATTCGCGCACGCCGATGCAATGGAACCGCGGCAAGAACGCGGGCTTTTCGACGGGCGAACCCTGGCTTGAAGTCAACCCCAATTATCTGGAGATTAATGTTGAAGACAGTTTGGGTGATGAGAATTCGATATTGAATTATTACAAAAAATTATTGTCCTTGAGAAAGAAACATTCCATTTTCGTCTACGGGGATTACCGCGAACATTATCCCAGAAGCAACAAACTTGCCTATTACGAAAGGAATTACAAAGGCAAAAAACTCCTCGTCATCTGCAATTTCACCGCCAAAGAATTGGAATTCGATCCGATATATAATCTGAGCAGATTCAAGCTAATCTTAAACAACTATTCCCAAGACAAGAAACAGCTCATGCCCTATCAGGCAAAGATATATTTGGGTGATTTTTGATGATTGAAATCAGGGATGACTTTTTCCACATTCAAACCGAAAACACCTCCTATGTTTTCTCAAGGACCGCATCGGGGCTTCTGTTGCATAATTATTATGGCCCGAAGGTGAATTATCTCAATTTTGAGGGCATAAAACAGAAACTTGAAGGCGGAGCCGGTACTTCAATCGTCTATGAGGGCGAAGCGAACATGCACATGGATCTCTTGGATTTGGAATATTCGACCGTCGGCATCGGCGATTTTCGGGAAGCGGCGATAACCCTCCATCATCCCCGTTTCGGCCATTCCGCCAGCTTCAAATACCTTGATCATGAGGTTTTTGAATCCGACAGTTCTGCCCTGCCCTCAAGCTACGGGGAAGCGGAAGTTTTGCGCCTCCGGCTCAAAGATGAAGTCGCGGGTTTGGAACTCGAACTCTACTATAAGGTTTTTCCGGAAACCGATGTCATCAGCCGCTATGCAAAACTGGTGAACAAAAGCGAAGAAACCCACACGATTCAGAGATTCTTTTCCGCGCAGATTGATTTTCCGGAAACTGATTACGTAATGATGACATTCATGGGCGCTTGGGCTAAGGAGAGGTGGCTTGTGGAAAAGGAACTGAAACCCGGTATTTATGTAAATGATTCAAAAACGGGCGGCAGTTCCAACAAGGCCAATCCTCTCGTCATCCTCCGGAAACCGAGCACGGACGAGGATGCGGGGGGTTGCTACGGATTCAATCTGGTCTACAGCGGAAATCACAAAAGCACCGTCGAAGTGACTTTCCAGCATAAATTGCGCTTCCTCACCGGCATCAACGACCACGCTTTCAATTATTTGCTTCCTCCGGGAGCGGAATTCGTCACCCCGGAAGCTGTTCTGACCTATAGCAACGAAGGCTTAAACAAACTTTCCCAGAACTTCCATGCCTTCGTTGACAATCACATCGTCCGCGGCAAATTCCGGAACAGAATCCGGCCCGTGCTGTTGAACAGCTGGGAAGGGAATTATTTTAATTTTAATGAAAAACGCCTGCTGAGGCTTGCGAGAAAAGCGAAAGAAGTGGGCATCGAGCTTTTTGTGTTGGACGACGGCTGGTTCGGAAAAAGGGATGACGACACGTCTTCGCTCGGGGACTGGGATGTCAATTTGAAAAAACTCCCGCACGGATTGAAGGGTTTTGCGGAAAGAATTAACAAACTCGGCCTTGAATTCGGACTCTGGGTTGAACCGGAAATGATAAACGAGGACAGCGATTTGTATAGGAAACATCCCGATTGGGCGGTCAAGGTTCCCGGAAGAAAACCCGGTCTCGGACGCAATCAACTGGTCCTGGATCTTACCAATAAAGAAGTCCGAGAATACCTCATAAACAAATTGAAAGAAGTGTTTTCCTCGTGCAATGTAAAATATGTGAAGTGGGATTACAACAGAAACATCACCGACATGTACGGAAAAACGCTCGAAAACCAGGGCGAATTCTTCCATCGCTACATCATGGGCTTCTATGAAATCATGGAAGAATTGACCAAAAGTTTTCCCGACATCCTCTTTGAGGGCTGCGCCAGCGGCGGGAACCGCTTCGATTTGGGAATGCTTTGTTATTTCCCGCAAATCTGGACGAGCGACGATACCGATTATTTGGAGAGGATTTACATTCAAACGGGAACGAGCTACGGCTATCCCCCTTCCGCCATCACCAACCATGTCAGCGCCATCCCCAATCATCAGACGCTGAGGGTCACGCCCCTTTCTTCCAGGTTCAACCTTGCCTGCTTCGGAAACCTCGGTTATGAATTGAACCTCCTGGATCTTTCCAAGGAAGAACTGCAGGAAATAAAAACACAAATCCGCTTTTATAAAGCCAGAAGGGAACTCTTCCAATTCGGAACCTTCTACCGCAGCAAGAGGTCAATTTACAACGACAATTGCGCTTATTTCTACATGGTCAGCAAGGACTGCGACGAAGCCTGCTTGGGCTTCTTCCAGGCATTGCTCCGACCATCCCCCAAGGAAGACATCGTCCATGTCAGGGGCCTGAAGGAAGGGATTTATGTTTTCCGGAATAGATTGGAAAAACACAATATCAAAAAATTCGGCGGTCTCATCAATTATGTTTCGCCGATCAGAATCAAAGTCAACGGAAAAATCCACAATCTGATTTCGAGAATCTATAAAATCAAGGGCGAAAAGGAAGTTTACATGGTGAACGCGGAAATGCTGGAACATTCCGGCATCAGGCTCTTTTCGCAGTTTGCGGGAACGGGGTTCGGAAGCAAAGTGCGGGTTCTGGGCGACTTTGGAAGCAGGATCTATTTGATAGACAGAGCAGAAGATTCGAAAGCATAAAAAAACTGTGCCTCAATGATGGGCACAGTTTTATATTTCTGATTCCTTACGTCTTTCAAGCGCTTCTTCCAGAACCTCGAAATCCGAATAGGGATGAACCATTCCCTTTTCTTCAAAATAATCATCGTTACCCTTGCCGGCGATGAGGACGGCGTCACCGAACTTCGCGCTCATGACGGCGGCATGGATTGCTGCTTTTCTGTCAAGAATAATTTCGTAATTGCTGCTTTTCACATCCCAGAGCAAATCGGAGATGATCTCCTCCGGGTTTTCAAAACGCGGATCTTCGGAAGTGAAAATCACATGATCCGCAAGCGCGGTTGCCACCAAACCCATGAGGGGGCGTTTGCTTCTGTCCTTGCCTCCGGCGCTGCCCAGAACCAGAAAAATTCGCTCATGCCGGTGTTTTAGCCAATTCAAAACTTCCCTGAGAGCATTGGGTGTGTGGGCAAAATCAACATAGACGGTAAAGCCTTCCGCGGGAATCCTTTCCATCCTTCCTTCGATTTTCGGGATTGTTTTTAAAGCATTGCAGATCGTGGTTTTTGGTATTTTATAATGGAGCGCGGCAATGATTGCTGCCAGGGCATTGTAGACATTGTAAGTTCCGAAGAGATTTATTCTGACATCTTCCCAGATTCCTTCCGGAGTTTTCATGTCAAAGGAGGTATATTTGTGGGTTTCGCGAATATTCAAGGCCTGAAAATCGGCCCTTTCTTTGATTCCGTAGGTGAGGATTTTTTTGGCGCGAAAATCCTTTCCATAGGGCGAATCAATGTTGACGATGCCCAGCCCCCCTCTTTCCAGTTTGGAAAAGAGGAGTTTTTTGGCTTCCAAGTAGTTTTCCATCGAGCCGTGCGCGTCTAAATGTTCGTGGGAAAGATTGGTGAAAACAGCGACCTCAAACTCAATTCCCTCAAGCCTTTTGTTGATTAAACCCTGGCTGGAGACTTCCATCACCACGTGGCGGATGTTTTTGTCTGCGAGTAATCTGAATCTTTTCACCAACAGGCAGAGCGGCAGGGTCGTGTATTTGCTTTTTTCAAAATACCCCGAATGCCTAATCCCGTTGGTTCCGATGTAACAGGAATTATAGTTCTGGTTCAAAAGATATTCAATGATTGAAGCGGTGGTGGTTTTCCCGTCCGTTCCCGTGACCCCGATCAAGCGCAGTTCGTAATGGGGATAATCATAAAAGCGGAAGAGGAGTTCCGGAAAGATTTTTTCAATTTTTTTTGACACAAGCACCGGGACATCCAAATCATGATGCGCCTCCGCCAATACGGCCCTTGCCCCGAGTTTGATCGCTTCCGGAATGAAGTCTTCCCCAGAGTGCTGTTGGCCTTTGCGGACAACGAAGAGTTCTCCCGCCTGCAAATACCTGGTGTCGTCAGAAATGCCGGTGATGTTTAGTTTTTTTAATTCATTGAGGATTTTTTGGAGACTCATCCGCACCACCACAATATATGATATGTAGGGAGGGAGGGAATTATTAAATTTGTTCGTTCAAATCAAGATGGTATTCGACCAGCGGCCTGTATGTCACCAAGAAGTATTTGTTTCCGGACTTTTCAAGATGCGCATAACGATAGAGGAGATCGAGGTTCAGTTCCGGGTATTTTTCAAGATATTTCCGATAAACCTTTTTTCTTTCCTCGCGCGTGATTTTTCTTTTCCACCAGATTTTCGGTCTGATCGGCTTAAATAAATAATCCTGCTTTATGATGAATAAAAGCTCTTCATCCCCTCCCTCCGCCAAAGCTTCGTATAATTTTAATGCAACAGTATCTGGTTGCATTCCCGCAAGCCCGTTTTTCCCTAGATATTGCCCGATCTTTAAAAATGTATCGTAGGGATTTAGTTTTTTTGTTTGGAAGAGATATCCCATTGTTCTCGGGAAGGCATTGCTATTATAATATTTGTTCAGCGCCCCTTCCACAACCCCAAACTCTTCCAGATCAGCCCCAGAAAGGTAATCGTTATGGATGACCTCATAGGGAGGTTTTTCGGAAAAACAGTAACCGTGCCGCTCTTTTGTCCGGCTGATTTCCGTTCCCTGAAGTTCTTTCAAAAAGCCGAACTGCAGTTCGTCGGGAAAAATCGAAAAAGTTTCATTGAATGTGCGGATGAAGCTGGCTCTGTCTTCGTAAGGTAAGCCGGCGATCAAATCGAGATGGATGATGATGTTCTTTCTGATTTTAAAAATGTTTTCTTTGAGTTTTCTGAAATTCTGGTTTCTTCTCACGGCCCTCGTGACCACAGGGTTCGTTGATTGGACACCGATTTCAAAGCGGATTTGGCCACGCCGCACGGTTTGAAGCAACTCTATCGTCTCTTCCTCCAACAAATCGCCCACAATTTCGAATTGGAAGGTCGTGATTCCGTTGTCATGGTCCCGGATGAAACTGATGATTTCGCGCATCTTCTTTTGGTCGACATTGAAGGTACGGTCGAGAAATTTGACCGTCGGGGTTTCCTTTTTTAGGGCAAAGAGAATCTCTTCCTTCAATTTTTTGTAATCAAAGAAACGCACTTTTTTGTCAAGGGAAGAAAGACAATAACTGCAACGGAAGGGGCAGCCGCGGCTTCCCTCGAGATAAAGAACGCGGTTTTTGAAATCCCTGTTCAAAGACAGATCATGCCTGATTTTTTTGAGATTGGGGATTTCGTCATAGGTATAGAGGATTTTTCCGTTCTCTTTGTAGTAGAGGTTAGAAACTGCATTTATTTTTCTTTTTCCCTGCAGGTATTCAAGCAATTGGTTGAAAGCCTCTTCGCCCTCGTTTTTGATGATGTAGCGGATCCTTTCGTCAAAGTACAATAAATCGTGGCGGTGGGAGGCTTCCGGACCGCCCAGGAGGAAGCTTGTCTTTTTTGAATAAGCTTTGATGAGTTCCTTCACCTTTTCGATGTTCCAAATATAGACGGAAAAGCCGATCAGATCATAATCGTCTTTTTCCATGGCGGCGAGGATGTTTTCATTCTCGTCCTTAATTGTATATTCGGAAAAAGAGAGGGGGTATCTGCTGTTGGCGACGATTTGGAAAAGCCCTGCCGCCGGGTGAATGTATTTTGAATTGATGCCGATTAAGAGAATTTTCATGTTTTCCACCTTAATTAATTATATCATTTGAAAGATGTTTTTGCTTAATTTTTTGTTATTGCGGATTTATAAGGGAATAATAGGAAATAATATAATAAATAAAAATGATTTCATGGCAAAAATACCCTTGTGAATGGGGCGTTTTTGTAGTATAATAGTAATGAAGTTTTGATGAAAAAACGGAGGTATATAAATAATATGTCAAAAAAGGTTTTTCAATCGATGGACGGTAATCAGGCGGCCGCTTACGCCTCTTATGGTTTTACCGAAGTAGCCGGGATTTATCCGATCACGCCGTCCTCACCGATGGCTGAATATGTCGATGACTGGGCAAGCAAAGGCAAAAAGAACTTTTTCGGCATGCCCGTTAAGGTTGTTGAAATGCAATCTGAGGCCGGAGCTGCCGGAACGGTTCACGGTTCGCTACAGGCCGGTGCGTTGACCACGACATATACCGCAAGCCAGGGTTTGTTATTGAAAGTTCCCAACATGTATAAGATTGCCGGCGAGCTCTTGCCCGGAGTCATCCACGTTTCCGCAAGAAGCCTTGCCGTGCAGGCACTCTCCATTTTCGGAGACCATCAGGACATCATGGCAGCAAGACAGACCGGCTGGGGGATGCTTGCCACATCGTCGGTTCAGGAAGTCATGGATTTGGCCGGGATTGCCCATCTCGCGGCAATCAAGACCAGCATTCCCTTCCTGCATTTCTTTGACGGTTTCAGAACCAGCCATGAGATCCAAAAAATTGAAGTTTTGGACGAAGAAGTAATGAAGAACTTGATTGACTGGGAAGCGGTCGAACGCTTCAGGAACCGGGCCCTTAGCCCCAACCGTCCGGTCACCAGGGGTTCGGCGCAGAACGACGACGTTTACTTCCAGGCCAGGGAAGCCCAGAACAAGTTCTACACCGATGTTCCCGAAGTCGTCCAACACTACATGGATGAAATTTCGAAGGCCACGGGCAGGGTCTATAAACTCTTCAATTACCACGGAGCGCCGGACGCAACCGACATCATCATCGCGATGGGTTCGGTTTGCGACACTGTCAAAGAAGTTGTCGATTATCTGAACGAAAAGGAAAACAAGAAGGTCGGCATGATCAACGTCCACCTTTATCGTCCTTTCTCTGTCAAACACCTTCTCGAAGCGATTCCCGCGACGGTCAAACGGATTGCCGTTCTTGACAGAACCAAGGAACAGGGTGCTCCCGGAGAGCCGCTGTATTTGGATGTGAAAGCGGCGTTCTACGGAAAAGAAGACGCTCCCATGATCATCGGCGGCCGTTACGGACTTTCCAGCAAGGACACGGATCCCGGACAGATTTTCGCCGTGTTTGAAAATCTCGAAAAGGGCGAAAAAGCTCTGAACGATTTCACGATCGGCATCATTGATGACGTCACCCATCTGTCTTTGCCGGTGACCAGGGATGTCGATGTTTTGGGCGATGACGTGAGCCAACTGATTTTCTACGGTATCGGCAGCGACGGAACCGTCGGCGCCAATAAGAGCACCGTTAAGATCATCGGCGAAAACACTGATTATTATGCGCAAGCGTACTTCGCTTATGACTCCAAGAAATCGGGCGGTGTCACGAGGAGCCATCTGCGCTTCTCCAGGAGGCCGATCCTCGCGCCCTATCTCGTGAAGAAGGCGGGCTTCATTTCCTGTTCGCTGGACACTTATGTAGAAAAATATGACATGCTTGCGGACATCAAGGAAAACGGAAGATTCCTGCTCAACACGACGAAGTCCGATGAGGAATTGATTGAATTCATGCCCAATTCCTTCAAGAAGCAGCTTGCGGAAAAGAAAGTAAGGCTCTATGTCATCGATGCCGTGAACCTTGCTAAGGAAATCGGCCTCGGCAGACGCACGAATACGATCATGCAGTCGGCTTTCTTCAAACTGAATGAGCAGATCATGCCCTATGAAGAAGCCAAGGAATTAATGAAGAAATACGCTTATAAATCATACATTAAAAAAGGACAGGCGGTTGTAGAACTTAACTACAGAGCCATCGACCGCGGGGGCGAAGGCATCAGGGAAGTGCCCGTCGATTCCGCATGGGCGCGTCTCGAACCCGAAAAGCAGCAGCTTCCGGAAGGACTGCCGAAATTCGTTCAGGGAATCGCTCATCCGGTCAATGCCATCAAAGGTTATGACCTTCCCGTTTCTGCCTTTGACGGTTATGAAGACGGAACCATGGACAACGGGTCGACTTCTTATGAAAAGCGCTATGTCGCTTCCTTCGTTCCGAAATGGATCAAAGAAAACTGCATTCAGTGCAATCAGTGCAGCTTTGTCTGCCCCCATGCTGTCATCAGACCCTTCCTTTCCACCGAAGAGGAAGTCAGCAAAGCACCTGAAGGCGCGGAATATTTGGTTCCGGTCGGGAAAGGCTTTGAAGGCCTGAAATATTCGATCGTCGTCTCCATTCCCGACTGCACGGGCTGCGAAGTCTGCGTGAACACTTGCCCCGGAAGAAAGGGCCAGAAGGCATTGGAGATGATCCCGATCGACCAAGCTATCCATGAAGGCAAGGATGAGGTTGCGGAATACTTCTTTGATTACGTGACCTATAAGTCCGATCTCGTGGATGTCGCGGCGAATCCCAAAAACTCGCAATTCGCGCAACCCCTCTTTGAATTCTCCGGAGCCTGCGCGGGCTGCGGCGAAACTCCCTACATCAAACTTGTCACCCAACTCTTTGGAGAAGACATGATTATCGCGAACGCAACCGGTTGCTCGTCAATTTACGGCGGCAGTTTCCCGGCAACCCCCTACACCACCAATTCCGAAGGCAGGGGCCCCGCTTGGGCGAACTCCCTCTTTGAGGACAATGCGGAATTTGGGTTCGGTATCAGAATGGGAACCGAAACCATCAGAAGCCGGATCGGCGTGCTGATGGAAGAGGGCCTTGAAAACCCGAGCATTTCCGATGAAGTAAAAGAGCTCTACAAAGCATGGCTCGAAAACCGCGACAGCTCCCTTGAAACCAAGAAGATAGCCAAGGCCTTGATTCCCCTGCTTGAAAAAGAAAAAGCAGAGAGCGCTAAGGAAATTTATAGGCTGCGGGATTACCTCAACAAACGTTCGCAATGGATCATCGGCGGCGACGGTTGGGCTTACGACATCGGCTTCGGCGGTCTCGACCATGTCATTGCCAACAATGAAGACGTGAACATCTTAGTCCTTGACACCGAGGTTTATTCCAATACCGGCGGACAGAGTTCGAAATCAAGCCCCACCGGGTCGATAGCGAAATTCACCGCTGCCGGAAAACAGGGCAAGAAGAAGGATCTCGCGGCAATCGCCATGAGTTACGGCCATGTTTATGTGGCTCAGATCTCCTCAGGCGCCTCGATGGCCCAAATGCTCAAAGCCATCAGGGAAGCGGAAAGCTATAACGGTCCTTCGGTCATCATCGCTTATTCGCCCTGCATCGCCCACGGCATCAAAGGCGGAATGGGCAATTCGCAGAGACAGGGCAAACTTGCCGTCGACTGCGGATATTGGACGACTTTCAGATATGACCCGAGGCTTGCGGAGGAAGGAAAGAATCCTCTCCAGCTTGACTCCAAGGAACCTGATTGGGATAAGTACGAGGAATTCCTCTCTTCCGAAACCAGGTATGCGCAA
>LFRY01000005.1:48109-63972 GCA_001512995.1 Acholeplasmatales bacterium DTU067 | reverse complement strand
GGCTTAGAACCGTCTGATTCTTTCCGCTCTCCCAAGACACTAAGGGGGACACATTCCCCCTTAAACCCCTTTGTTATCTCTTCTTTCACTTATTTGGTCTCAAATCTTTTACAATCATATTCAAAAAGGATTTCGTTAAATTTTTAAATAATACCTGTTCAAGCACAGAAGAATAAAATTCTTGCCATATACAAGAATTTGTGTTATAATATAGCGGATTGCAATAAACGTAAGGAGGATATTATGGCTCGTAAATGCTATATAACAGGTTTAGGAAGTACATTCGGAAACAATCGTCCTCACTCGCTCAAAGCATCAAGGAGAAAATGGAAAGCAAATCTTCAGAAAGTCAGAATTGTTGACGAAAAAGGAAGAGTCAAAAAAGTATATGTTTCCACCCGCGCTTTGAGATCGGGTCTTGTAAAAAGGGCATAAAAAAAACAAACCCGGAATGGGTTTGCGGAAAGGGGCTTAATAGGCCTTTTTTTCTTTTCTCCCGCGAAAAAGCCAGAGAATTTTGCTGATGATGAACGACAGAAACCGCGGAAGCTTAATGACATAAAACCTCATAACATCCCTCAATTCTATTCCATTATATGAGGGAGGTCGAAAATTTAGACTAAAACGAGCGGACGGCGATGATTTTTTTATTGGTCCTGACCCTGCCCTTTGTTTCGACTTCGTTGCTCAGGCAGAGATTGTCGAAGGGAGGAAAAGGGTGATCCTTGAGATTGTATTTGAATCCGGAAAGGGAGATCACAGTCCCTGCTTCCACCGCAAAAAACGAACAATATTTGTATTTTCCCGGCAGGATTTCCGCTTCTTCTTTGATAAGGAAAATAGAATTTCTCTCGTCCAGGATTTCGATGTTCAGGTCAGAAAAACAGATGAGGATATTAAGGGCTGCAAGGAAATGATCGAGCCTGCCTCCGGTGCTGTCATAAATCAAGATTTTCTCAGGCTCCAGGGGCGCGATTTCTTGAATGGCAAGTTCCAAATCCCCGTGGTCTTTTTTTTCCGGATGGATGATCATCCTTTCCGCATGCCGCGCGATGAGTAAGAGATTTCCGGAATCAAAATCGCCAATCGCGATTTTCGGCTTGTAACCCGCTTCGATGATTTTCAAAGCGCCCCCGTCGACGCCGACCAGGATTTCATTTTCATCGGGAGCATAGATTTCCTTGAAAGCATCAACCCCGGCGCAGACAAGTTTCGCAATCATAATTCCAAAAGTTCCCGGATGACGGCTCTCCGGTCCGCGGCTTTGAAGATATGGGTCCCCGCGACCAAAACATCGGCTCCGGCTTCCTTGCATAGGCGGCCGGTTTCCGCATTTATCCCGCCGTCGACTTCGATCAGAAAACCGAAGTTCTCTTTTTCCTTTTTTTCACGGAGATAAGCGATTTTTTCCAAGGCCTGGGGCATGAAGCTTTGGCCTCCGAAACCCGGTTCGACGGACATGATCAGAACAAGATCCAGTTCGGGGAGGAGTGAATCCAGAACCCTGACATCGGTTGCGGGCTTAATCGAAATCCCCGGCTTCACGTTCAGGCTCTGGTAATGGGCAATCAGTTCCGCGGGATCCTCAACGGTTTCATAATGGAAGGTAAGGTAATCCGCCCCCGCTTCCGCAAAGGCCTTTGCATAAAAATACGGATCGCTGATCATCAGGTGCACGTCAAAAACCAATCCCACATGGGGTTTGAGATTTTGAAAAACCATCGGCCCCAACGTGATGTTGGGGACGAAATGCCCGTCCATGACATCGATGTGGAGAAACTGGGCACCGTGTTTTTCCACGTCCTGCACTTCCTCAAGCAATCTTGAAAAATCAGCTGCCAGTATCGAAGGCGCTACAATCATATTTCCTCCTAATATTTCTTTCTTTGTTTTTCCTTAAGTTCGTCCGAAAAGATTCTGTAATTTTGATAGCGCGACCTGAGGATCTCCCCCGCATCCGCGAGTTCCCGCACCGCGCAGCCCGGTTCCTCCAGGTGCAGGCAGCCCCTGAACTTGCAGTCATCGCTTTTTTCAAAGAATTCCACGAAGGAATGCGAAAGCGAAAGCAAATCATCGAAGGGAAAATCGACATTTCCGAAACCGGGAGTGTCAGCAACCCAGCCCGTGCCGACGGAGAGAAGCTCGGTATGCCTGGTCGTATGTTTGCCCCTGCCCAGGGCTTCGGAAATCTCCTGCGTTTTCAGATTCAGCGTATGGTCGAAGAAATTCAAAAGCGTGCTCTTTCCGACCCCGCTTTGGCCGGCAAAGCAGCAGACATTGTCGTTCACTTCCGCTTTGATTTCATCGTAGGGGAGACCAAAACCGCTCGTATATACCCGATAGCCGATTTTTTCATAGTACGCTCTGATCGGTTCGAACTCACCCTTGTCCGCAAGCAAGTCGAGTTTTGTAAAAACGATGACGATTTCGATGTCGTTATATTCAACAATCGAAATCAACCGGTCGAGCAGATTGAGATTCAGATCCGGCTCCCTGACGGAAAAGGTGAGGAACGCCTTGTCCAGATTGGCGATGATCGGTCGGTCGAGTTCGTTCCTCCGGGGATGGATTCTTAATATGATCCGCGTTTTCAGATCGAAATCGACGATGTCCCCGACCTTCGGGGTCTTTTCTTTATAACGGAAAAGGCCCCGCGGTTTGCAGACAAACTCCTCCCTTTCATCGGTTATGATTTTGTATTCTCCGCTGATTGCTTTAATTATCAATCCCTTTTGCATCGCATCTCCTTCAATCGCAATTGTCCGCAGGCGGCGTCGATGTCATGCCCCTGTTCCTTTCTCATAATCGTGTTAACGCCCCTCTTCATCAGATAATCAAAGAAAGCGCGGCGGGTTTTCTCGTCGCTTCTTTTGAAGTCGCCCGTTTCGTTATAGGGAATGAGATTGACATAGGCATTCATTCCCTGGACGAGCTGCGCGAGGCGTTCCGCATCCTCGAGGCTGTCGTTGATTCCCGCAAGCAAAATGTATTCCAAAGTGATTCTCCGGTTTGTTTTCTCGTAATAATAACGCAGGGCTTTGAAAAGTTCCTCCAAACCGTAGCGACGGTTGATGCGCATGTATTCACTGCGCTGTTCGTCGGTCGTGAAGTGGAGGGAGAGGGCCAGATTCACTTGCAGGCCAAGCTCGCTGAACTCATAGATCTTCGGAACGATTCCGCAGGTGGAAACGGTGATGTGGCGGGCGCCTATTTCCAAACCCTTGTCATCGTTGATCGTGCGGATGAACTCGATGACATTTTCGAAATTATCGAAGGGTTCGCCGATGCCCATGATAACCACATGGCTCACTCGCTCTCCTGTCTCTCTCAGCATGTTGTCGATTTTCAAAACCTGGAGTACCATTTCCGCGGCCGTGAGGTTGCGGATTTTTTTAGTCTGACCGCTCGCGCAGAAAAGGCAGCCCATGTTGCAACCGGCCTGTGTGGTGATACAGACCGAACGCCCGTAACTGTGGTTCATCAGGACGGTTTCGATGATGATGCCGTCTTCCAAACCGAAGAGGTATTTCCTGGTTCCGTCGGCCGAAATCTGTTCTTTAATGATGCCCAAATCTCCGAAATAGAATGTTTCGTCAAGAATGTCCCGGAATTCCTTTTTGAAATTGGTCATCTCCGAAAAATCCCGGATCCTTTGTTTATATAGAGCTTCGAAGAGCTGCGTGGCTCTGAATTTTGGGCTCCCGATGCTTAAGAAATATTCTTCAAAACTTTTTCGCGAATAATCATATACATTCTTTTTCAAATCAATCTCCTCAACTTGCAAAGATAGAATCCGTCGCTATTGTATTGCTGGGGAAGGATTTTCTTCTCCTCAACGATTTCCGCATCACCATGCCTTTCCAGGAAGGCTTTGATCTGCGCTTCATTTTCATCCCAATCCAACGTGCAGGTCGAATAAAGGAAGAAGCCTCCCGGTTTAAGCAAAGCCCAGGCCGAATCCATGATTTCGCCCTGCAAAGATACAAGCTCACGAAGCTTGACTTCGCTTAAATTATATTTTATTTCCGGCCTCCTGGCAACCACTCCGAGCCCCGAACAGGGAACGTCCGCAAGAACGCTGTCGAAGCTTGCTTTCGGAAAATTCCGATTTGACTCCCGCGCGTCAAGCAACAGCGTGGTCGCATTTTTTACGCCCAGGCGCCGGAAACTTTTTTCCATCAGTTCCAATCTATGGGGGTGGATGTCGCAGGCGATGATTTTCCCTTCGTTTTCCATCAAATCCGCAAGCTGGGCAGCCTTCCCACCCGGAGCCGCGCATAAATCAATCACCTTTTCGCCCTTCTTTGGGGAAAGCATCCGGGCGGCATACTGGGCGGAAAGGTCCTGGATGGTGATTCTTCCGTCCCTGAAGGCTTCGGTTTTTTGGACCGCGCCCGCGACTTCATATGCGAGCGGCAGGACGGTTTCCGTAACGGAAATGCCCTCGCGCTCCAAAGCGGAAAGCGCCTCTGTTTCCGTTCCCCGGAGACGGTTGATTCTGATGTAGAGCGGGCGGTCATTTCTTTCGGAAGCAAAAATGGCTTCCGCCCCCTCGATTCCGTATTCCCCAACATACCTTTTTACAAGCCACTCCGGATAGGAATATTCCACGCTCAAGCGCTCAACGGGGGAAAGACCGGCAAGCGATCGTTTTCCGTTCCTTTGGATCTCCCTCAAAACGGCATTCACGAAGCCCCCGAGAGCGGGGCTTTTTTTCTTTGCTCTACGCACCGCTTCGTTGATTGCCGCATAGTCGGGGACGTTCAAAAATAGCATCTGATAGAGGGCAATCCGCAAGAGGTTCATAATCAATGGCTCTTGCTTTCCCTTTCGCAAATATGGTTTCAGCTGATAATCCAGATAAATCAGGTTTTGAACCGTTCCGTAGACAAGTTTTGTACAAAAGGAAGCGTCCTCTTCGGAAAGAGGGTATTTATTCAAGACATCGTTCAGGGCGATGTTGCTGTAGGCTTGTTTCAAAAGGATTTTATCCAGGGCAAGGAGAGCCAAAACCCGGGCGTTCATCAATCAAAACCCAGCCTTTCAAAGAAAATTTCCAAATCCCGGCCGGAGAGGACAAATTCTGCGAGTTCGCCGTGCTGGGAATCACCGGGCGCGTGAAAATCGCTCCCTCCGGTGATGAAGAGCCCGTGCCGGGAAGCGAGCCTGCGGAAACGCTCCTCGCACCCGGAAGTGTTCGCAGGATAAATCGCTTCAATCCCGTCGATTCCA
Organism: Acholeplasmatales bacterium DTU067; assembly: GCA_001512995.1. GTDB lineage: Bacteria > Bacillota_I > Bacilli_A > ML615J-28 > CAG-698 > DTU067. The sequence goes on along the minus strand of LFRY01000005.1, from coordinate 58,740 downwards.
AAAACGATAATTTCTTCCGGTTCGGAATTTTTCAACAACACCGGATGGGCGAGCACCGCCAGCCCCCCGAATTCATGGATTTTTCTGATTCCGGTTACAGGATCCATCTTCGTGCTCGGAATGTAAGCCGCGCGGCCGTTCCCGAGCATTTTCTCAAAGATTTCTTCCTGCGTGTAGGGGTGCCCCTGGCTGATGATCTCCCTGGCGATCGTCCCCCGCGTGACGCTTGCGGCTTCCTGTGCAAAGCCCATGTCCAGATCAATATTGAAATGCTCAGCAAGCCTATCCCTGATTTTATAAGCGCGCTTAAGGCGGTTTTTCCGCTGGGCGGCCAAAAATCTCTCAAAAGCCTCTAAACCCGAGCCGTCCTTGAAATAACCAAGGATGTGGACGCTTTCGCCCTTGTACTCCGTGGAAAGTTCCAAACCGACGATGACCTTCAGTTCCTGAGTGCTCAGTTTTTCCGCTTCCAGAGCGCCCTGCAAAACATCATGGTCGGTGACGGCGACGGCAGCAAGGCCACGCTTTTTAGCCAGTTCGATGATTTCTCCGACGTAACAAACCCCGTCGGAATGGATTGTGTGCACATGTAAATCTGCTTTCATTTTCGGTTCATCTCGTTATAGATCAGCATGATCGCGTATCTTTTTTCCAATTCTTGATAATGATTTTTGAAATGCAAATAATCGAACAATTCAATGTCTTTGGCGATCCTTTTTATGTAAAGGAGTTTAGTGAAGAGGTCGACCCATTCGGAAAAACTCATGACCATGACGAAATCCGAGGAGAGGAAATACTTCCGACTGTATTCTTTGTATTTGGGATTGTTGCTATTCTGCAGACCCTGAACGAAAGCGTCGACCGCCCGGATGATCAAATCTCCGCTGTTGTAAAGGATGTAATCGTAAGCTTCCTGGATGTTCTTAAATTCTTCGAGCGTTTTGTTTACGGCTTTGGTTAAGTTTTCGATTTCAGTATGCGTCATGTCGTTGCATAAGCTGTAGGAAGCAATCTTCAGGCGGGGAAAATAGGCGTATTGGTAAGCGGTGAGTTCTTTGTTTAAATTTTTGCATTGGTCGAAGAGGGCACCGATTCTCTGAAAAACCGTTTCCGGCTCTCCTTCCGAAACCTCCCGCAGGTGTTTCATGATGTCCGCTTTCTTCTTTGTTTCGTCATAGTATTTTTTGAAACGGTTGATTTCCTTGTCAAGTTTCAGAGTCAACTGGTTGAAATCCTTGTTTTTCAAAGCCGCGCGGCCGAAGAGTTTCAAAAATTGGTGCCTGTGGAGGGTTTTATGATACTTTTTCTCGAATTGCGCCAAGGTTTCGTTGATTTTCTCGATTTTGCTGGCGACATCGGGCAAATCCCCGAAGTCATACTCCTCCTCCTGGTAATCGACCCTTTCAAAATAAATATCCTCGTCCCGCGCTTTGGAAACCGAGGGCTGCGGTCCCTCCGGAATTTTGATGTTTATTTTCTCTTTTTGTTTTTTAAGAAAAGGAAATTTCATAAGCCATTCCCTGATTGTATTTTTATTTATTATACCATGGAACCGTGAAAAAGTTAATATTTTTCCTAAAAGGATTTGGCACTTTNNAAAAAAAAGGGCTCCCTTGCGGGAATCCCTTATTTTTTCAGATTGTAGAAAACTTTGAGACCTTGGTAAATCGCGGTCGAACCGAGCTCGTCTTCGATTCTCAGGAGCTGGTTGTACTTGGCGATTCTGTCGGTCCTGCTCATCGAGCCGGTTTTAATCTGCCCGGTGTTGAGAGCGACGGCGATGTCAGCGATCGTCGTGTCTTCGGTTTCGCCGGAACGGTGACTCACGACGGCGGTGTAGCCCGCTCTCTTCGCCATTTCGATGGCATCGAAGGTTTCGGTCAGGGTTCCGATTTGGTTGACCTTGATCAGAATCGAGTTCGCGACTCCCTGTTCGATGCCGCGGGCAAGGCGTTCCGTATTGGTGACGAAGAGGTCGTCCCCAACGAGTTGGACTTTATGGCCAATTTTTTCGGTCAGGTATTTCCAGCCTTCCCAATCGTTTTCGTCAAGTCCGTCCTCAATGGAAATGATCGGATACTTATTTACAAGTTCCGCGTAGAAATCCGCTAAGCCCTTGGAATCGAATTTCTTTCCGCCCTCGCCTTCCAAAACATAGGTCTTGGTTTCGCGGTCATAGAATTCGCTGGAAGCGACGTCCAATGCGAGGTAGACGTCCTTTCCGGGAACATATCCGGCTTTCTCAATTGCTTCAAGAATGACTTGGATAGCTTCTTCGTTGCTTCCCAAATCGGGAGCGAAGCCGCCTTCGTCGCCGACGCCGGTATTAAGTCCGCGACCTTTCAGAACCTTTTTCAGATTATGGAAGACTTCGGCTCCCATTCTGAGCGCTTCCCTGAAGGTCGGGGCGCCGACGGGCATGATCATGAATTCCTGGAAATCGACGTTGTTGTCAGCGTGCGAACCGCCGTTCAGAATGTTCATCATCGGCGTAGGCAGCACTTTCGCGTTGAACCCTCCGAAATAATTGTAAAGCGAAAGCCCCGCCAAATCGGCTGCCGCGCGCGCGACTGCCATGGAAACACCGAGGATGGCATTGGCGCCGAGTTTTGCTTTGTTGGGCGTGCCGTCCAGTTCGATCAAAAGATTGTCAATTCCGATCTGATTAAAGACATTCATGCCGATGATTTCCGGCGCGATGATTTCGTTGACGTTATCGACCGCTGTGAGGACGCCTTTCCCTAAATAGCGCTTTTTGTCATTGTCGCGCAATTCGACGGCTTCGTATTCTCCGGTCGAAGCGCCGCTCGGAACCAGGGCGCGCCCGAAACCGTCACTTTCGGTAAAAACTTCGACTTCGACTGTCGGATTCCCTCTTGAATCCAAAACTTCGCGAGCATAAACTTCCTTAATGAATGGCATATCCTATATCCTTTCTATTCTATGTTATTTTTTTATAATCAAACTCAGTCCCGTCATTGCCGCGGGTTTTTCAATGCCGAGAAGCTCCAGCATCGTGGGAGCGATGTCCCCGAGGTTGCCGCCTTCGCGGAGCGCAATGCCCTGCCTGGTGATGATGCAGGGAACGGGGTTGGAAGTATGCGCCGAGAACGGCTTCCCGTTTTCATCAACCAATTTCTCCGCATTCCCATGGTCGGCGATGATGATCATCGTGCCGCCGACTTCTTTCACGGCTTTATAAACTTCTCCGATTCCCCAATCGACGGTTTCCACGGCTTTCACTGCCGCAGAGTAAACGGTCGTGTGCCCGACCATGTCGCAGTTGGCGTAATTGAGGATAATCGTGTCGTATTCTTGGGAGAGAATTTCCTGAACAACGCGTTCCGTCACTTCGGGAGCGCTCATCTCCGGTTTCAGGTCATATGTCGGAACTTTCGGGGAAGGAATCAAAATCCTCGTCGCGCCCGGTAGTTCTTTTTCTTCGCCCCCGTCAAAGAAATACGTCACGTGGGCATATTTTTCCGTCTCAGCGATTCTGAGCTGCCTGAGTCCCGCCTTGCTGATGACCTCCCCGTAGGTGTCGGTGAGTTCCTGCAAATCGAAGGCAAGCTCTCCCTTCACGTTTTCGCTGTAAAGCATCATTTGTACAAAGGTGAGGTCTCGGAAGTGTTTCTTCCTTTCCAAGGGCACGAGATCGGGATTGGTGAGGCTCGTTGAGATCTGGATTGCCCGGTCGGGGCGGAAATTGGCAAAAATGACAGAATCGCCGTCGTTGATGTTCGAGTCCGGATTCGCGAGGAAGGGAACGACAAATTCATCCGTGACCCCTTGCGCATAGCTCTCGTTGATGCCTCCGAGATAGTCCTTCAAAGGCGCGTCGTTGTAAACCAAAGCATCGTAGGCTTTCTGGGTTCTGCCGTAGTTTTTGTCCCGGTCCATCGCGTAGTAGCGGCCGCTGATGACGCCGATTTTCGAAGCTCCAACAGCATCGATCTTTTCCTGCAATTGCCTGAGATAGGTTTTTGCGGATTTCGGGGGAACGTCGCGCCCGTCCAAAAAGGCGTGGACAACTGTTTCCCTCACTCCCCTTTTGACCGAGGCATCAAGCAGGTAAAGAATGTGGTCAATGTGGGAATGGACGCCTCCATCCGAAAGCAAACCCATGATGTGGAGTTTGCTTCCGTTTTCCAGGGCTTTGTTAATGGCTTTGTCAATCGCGGGAACCTTGTCCAGGACTTTGTCGCGCATTGCGATGTTGATGCGCGTCAGGGATTGATAGACAATCCTTCCCGCGCCCAGGTTCAGGTGTCCAACTTCGCTGTTTCCCATCTGCCCTTCGGGAAGCCCCACTGCTTCGCCGCTGGCATTGAGCACGGTGTGCGGATACTTTTCAAAAAGATAATCAAGGTTTGGTTTTTCAGCCGCGGCCACGGCATTTCCCGGCCCGGCCGCAGCCAAACCGTAACCGTCCAAGATCACTAGCATGACTAAATTTTTTTTGCTCATCTACTGAATCTCCCGTCTATTTCCATATTCATATTATACATCCGCCGCGGTTTTCTTTCAAGAAAACGGGAATTGAAAAGGTATTCACTAGGTCTTCATTGTTTCCAGATGGAGAATCTGCAGTTTCGTTACCAAAAAATGCATGATGAAAACCACGATTGGGGAACGGAAAAGCATGACGATGATTCGGAAAAATAATGTTCCCCAAACATCAAGCCCGTAGACATAATTGGCAAAGGAGTTAAAACCCGTTTCAAATACCGATGTGAGAAAGATGACAGCCACGAAAGCGAAGAATCCGAATCTCTTTCTCAGCAGTTTGATCAGCCATCCGGAAAAGCCCCAAATGACAGTCGTGATCGTATAAAGCGACCAAAAGCTGGCATGGGGAGAGATCATGAAGTAAACAGTGTCAACCGCAAAACCCGTGAGCAGGCCGTATGCGGGGCCCAAATAAAAGCCCGCGAGTATGATCGGCACCGCAAACAGGCTGATGCGCATGGAATCCGTAACCTGAATCGAATATATTTTCAAAAATGATCCGAGCGCAACGAAGAGCGCCGCGAAGGTAATTTTCTGCACATCTTTCATAACCATCACCGACATGAATTATTATACCACAAGAGTGCGAGATTAGGTAGAAAATAACAAAAAATCCGAGATGTCCCGGATTTTCAGTCCTTATGTCCGAAGATGGTTTTGAGGGCGTTTTTCTCCAGCCGGGAAACCTGAGCCTGGGAAATACCGATTTCCTTGGCGATTTCCATCTGCGTCTTCCCGAGGTAATACCTTTCGTTGATGATGTTCCTTTCTCTTTTTGAAAGTTTCTTCAGTCCGTCCTTGATCGTGAGCTCCAGAATCTTTCTCTCTTCCGAATTTTCATCGTCCTTGATTTGGTCTATCAGGAAGATTTCGTCGCTACCGTTATTGTAAATCGGTGTGTAGATGGAGATAGGATCTTGGATCGCTTCCAAACTCACGATGACGTCAATCGGTTCCACACCGAGTTCCTCCGCGATTTCCTCGGCGGTCGGTTCCCGGTGCTGTTCCCTTAGGAACTGTTCCTTAAAATGGAGGGCTTTATAGGCGATGTCTTTCAAGGAACGGGAAACGCGGATTGAGGAATTGTCGCGGAGATAGCGACGGATTTCCCCGATGATCATCGGCACCGCGTATGTAGAGAAACGCACCCCGTGGCTCATGTCGAAATTGTCGATGGCTTTCAAAAGCCCCAGGCAGCCGACCTGGAAAAGATCGTCAAGGTTTTCGCCCCGATGGGCAAATTTTTTTATGACGCTCAAAATCAGTTTCAGGTTTCCCAAGACAAGTTCGTCCCGGGCGGCATCGTCCCCGTTTTGGCTTTTTACAATCAACTCCATCATTCTTTCGTTGCTTAAGGTCTTCAGCTCGGAAGTGTTGACTCCGGTAATTTCAACGCGATTCCGCATGCAAAAATCCACCTCCTATTATATGGTGGTGGATTTTTTCGTTTTTTATGCATCGAAAAGCAAAAACTGCGATCAAACCGCCGCCCGGCTTTCGATTTCATGGCGCATTTTGTCAATGATTCTTTTTTCCAATCTGGAAATGTAGGATTGTGAGATGCCGAGAATATCCGCGACTTCTTTCTGCGTGAGCGGCTCATGGCCGAAAAGCCCGAAGCGCATGACGATGATGTCCCGCTCTCTTTTGGGAAGATTCTCCAGCGCCTGGTAGATTTCCTTCCTGTCCTCGTCCTTGGTCAGCGTCTCCAAAGTTTCCGGATCGACGGAAGCGAGGATGTCGGCCAAAACCATTTCGTTCCCTTCGGAGTCAACATTCAAAATTTCGTCAAGCGAAATCTCCTGGCGCATCTTGTAGGTTTTTCTTAAATACATCAAAATCTCATTTTCGATGCAGCGGGAAGCGTAAGTCGCAAGTTTGATATTTTTCTCGATTTTAAAAGTTTCCACGCCCTTAATCAAGCCCATCGAACCGATGCTGATCAAATCCTCAATGCTGATTTTCGTGGATTCGAATTTTTTCGCGATGTAGACCACGAGCCGGAGATTGTGCACGATCAGCGTGTTCCGCGCTTCCATGTCGCCGTTCCGCGTTTTCAAAAGCAATTCCATTTCCGTGGCTTCATCCAAGGGAGCGGGAAGAACATTGTTCGAATTGATGTACAGGCACAGCTTGAAGGAAAAAAACCTTTTAATCGCCCGCAAGACGCGCTTTAACATTCTCTCTCTCCTTCCTATAAAAATAAATCCACATTGAGCAGACAATCGAATTCCCCTATTTCCGCAAACACCACCAAAACATCCTTCGAACAAACCGTCCCGTCAATTTCGATCTCAAACTTTTCGGGCCTGTAACAGGCGAGGGGGACGGAACCGCCGACCGTATCGATGATGATCGTTTTGTAATACTGAAAATCGCCCCCATACTTCTTCGCCAAAAACAAAATCGGCAGGTCGTCGCATTTTGAAAAATTACCGGTGTCCAAATAGCCCACTAAATTAAGGCTTTTCTTCACGGATGAAACACTAATATTATATTTACAAGCATTCATAAATATGATTGGTTTTTTATTGTTTTCAACCATGAAAACCAGAATAATTGCCGCGAGAGCCCCAGCCAACAGGTACCATGTTTTTATCCTATAGGCAGCAACAAAGCCAACAGAAACGAAATTTATGATGTAAAACGACGAAATCTTCACAACCATCTCCCTGAATCTCCCAATTTTGAAACCCAGGAGCCCGACAAACGCCCCTCCCAAGATTTTCAGGAAACCATACAAAATATAGTCGAACAAGAACCCGAGGACAAGCAATCCTCCGCACAGGCCGGCTAAAAAAATTTTGTATAATTTGATTTTTTCTTTGTATAAGAGATTCACGAGATACACGAACAAGGAGTTGATTGCAAAGTTCATGAGAAAGACCAAATCCAAATAAACGACCATACCTCTCGCCCCCATGCCATTATACTAGAAGCATTTTTTAGAATCTGTCGGAAAATGCCATGGTAAAAACCAAAAAACCCGTCCATCTCAGACAGGTTCATTCATCATCCTCAGAAAAGTTTATGAAATTTCAATCGTTATATCGGAGGAAGGAAACTTTATAACAAAAAAAGACCTTTAATGCAAAGGCCTTTGTTTCTATTTAAAGCGGTTTTTAAGCCAGCCGGGAATGGAGGTGTCCCCTTTCTTTCTTTCCGTAACAGTCGAATCGGAAGCAGTATGAATGACCGGTTCCGCAGCTTCAGGAACGATTTTCGCTTTGCCTTCGTTGCTGATCGGCTTGTAAGTGGGGAAGCCGGCATTGATGATTTCATCGGTGTCCATTTTTGAATCGAAACCGGTGGCGATGACGGTGACGATGAGTTCACCCTGCAGGTCGATGTTAAAGCCGGTGCCGTAAACGATGTCGATTTCGGAAGAGGAAGCGTTTTGGATTTCGGTGACGACCTCGACCACTTCGTGCATCGTGATGTCGACGTCGCTGGTGATGAAGACGATCGCATCCGAGGCTCCGTTGATGTCGATTTCCAACAGCGGGCTGCGGATTGCTTTTCTGGCAGCTTCCACGGCGCGGTTGGGTCCGCTCGCGATACCGATTCCCATCAGGGCCGTGCCCTTGTTCTTCATCACGTTCCTCACGTCCGCAAAGTCAACGTTAATCAGACCCGGAATCGCAATTATTTCCGCAATCCCCTGCACGCCCCTTCTCAGGACATTGTCAGCTTCGCGGAAGGCTTCGAGCATCGGCGTTTCTTTATCGGTAACCAGAAGGAGTTTGTCGTTCGGAATGACGATTAAAGTGTCGACATGGGGTTTCAGTTTTTCCAAACCCTTGATCGCCTGCTGCATGCGCTTGCGTCCCTCGAAAGAAAAGGGTTTGGTGACGATGCCGACGACCAATGCTCCCAGTTCCTTGGCTATTTTCGCCACTATCGGCGCGGCTCCGGTTCCCGTTCCGCCCCCCATGCCCGCGGTGATGAACACCATGTCGCTCCCGCGGAGGATTTCGCGGATTTCTTCTTCGGATTCCAATGCGGCTTTTTCGCCGATTTCCGGATCCGCTCCGGCCCCAAGGCCCTTGGTGAGCTGTTTGCCGATCTGCAGGCGGGTGTCCGCTTTCGCTAGGCGCAGAACCTGGGCGTCGGTGTTGATGACGATGAAGTCAACTCCCTTCACGTCATTTTCAATCATCCTGTTAACGGCATTTCCGCCGCCCCCGCCTATTCCGACAACCTTGAGTACCGGCTTTTCATTGAATGCATCCTGACTATACATATATTGTCCTCCAAAAATTGTTCCAGTTTAACATATAAATATTATAGCATAATCTTATATAAAAATAAATGCTTTTACAGTCATTTATAAAGCGAGTGCCCTCTCCTCACGGATATTTTACCATAAGTTTTAAAAATAATAAATAAGATTTAATCTAAAAAGGGGAAATATTGTCGAAATTTACCAACACCCATTCGCATTTTAAATCAATTCCGAACTTGTTTTTCACTTTTTCCTTGATTTTTTCAATGAGTTCAAGAAAATCCTTGCTTGTCGCGCCCCCGTTGTTGATCAGGAAATTGCAATGTTTTTCCGACACCTGGGCGCGGTTGATTTTGTATCCGCGAAAGCCGATGGCGTCGATCAATTCCCAGGCTTTCTTTCCCGGCGGATTTTGGAAAGTGCAGCCCGCGCATTTCTGCTCAACCGGCTGCGTCGCACTCCTTTGTTTTTTCAGTTCCCTGACTCTTTTCAAAACCTTTTCCGGCTTCTCCGGATTGAATTTGAATTTCGCTTCCAAAACGATCAAACCTTCATCCTGGAGGCGGGTCTTCCGGTAACCGAAACCGAGTTCGAAATTTTTATATTCCCTGACCTCCCCGTTCCTGTCCAATAGTTTCGCGCTTATCAGGACGTCCTTGATTTCGGATCCGTTCGCGCCCGCATTCATGTAGACTGCCCCGCCCACGGTTGCGGGTATTCCCGCCAGAAATTCCCCGCCTGCAAAGCCCGCTTTCGCAAGGTCATGGCTCAGCCTCACCACCGAACAGCCGGGATAGCAGGTATAAATGTTTCCGACACGGTAGTATTTGATGGGGAGCTTCTTAAAACTGACGACGACGCCTTCGAAATCATCGTCCGCAGCGAAAACATTGCTTCCGGAGCCAATGATGAAAAGGGGGCGCCCGGAGGGGCGGAAATAGTCATGGAAAATGAGGAAGTTTTCAACCGTGTTCGGATAATAAAACAAAGAAATTTTCCCGCCGACTTTCAAGGTCGTGCAGTCCTTGAAGGACATGTTTTCCGATATTTCTCCGAGTCCGTTTTCCGATATGAATTTCTTAACATCATCCACTTACCATCATCTCATCCAACTCTTTGGTAAATTTATTGCAGGCGTCCAGATCCGCAATCCAATTCAGATTGGTGATGATTTTCTTTCTGAGTTCCCTGTCTACCATGAGACTGAGGGCAGCGGACAGGAAATTATCGGGAGTGAGTTCGCTTTCGCGGATCATCAGCGCACCTTCTTTCTTTGCAATTTCAAGAGCGTTTTTCTCCTGATGGTTGCCGGCGACATTGGGCGAGGGAATCAGGAGGCTGGGTTTTCTCAGAGCCATGATTTCTGCCAAAGTCGTCGCCCCGGAACGGCTGACCACGGCGCGGGCGGCATGCATCAGTTCCGGCAAATCCTCAACAAAATCCTTCACCACGAAGTCATTTGTCTCTTTGAAATTCTTATGGTTTTTCCGGTAATAAGCGGAACCGGTGATCAGGACAACTTTGATTCCCCTCTTGATGAATTCCTCCTTCAAATCGAGGGCCAAGTCATTGATGCGCTTCGCGCCCCTGCTTCCACCGACGATGAGGAGGAAATCTTCCGAAGAGGGTTTGTTTTTATATTTCCGGTATATTTCGCTCGTCCTCGGATTCCCGACCAGCCTGGTTTTTTTGCCCCGATCGATGTCATAGGCGAGGAGGATTCTGTCAACTCGCTTTTTCAGGAATTTATTGGCGAGCCCGTAGGAGGCGTTCTGTTCATGGATTGCGGTTTTGATTTTTAGCCGTGAAGCGGCAAGCACCGCCGGGGCGCTCGCATATCCGCCCATGCCGACGACGATCGCGGGGCGGATTTTTTTTAATAGCTTCCGGCAATGAT
>LFRY01000005.1:35955-48072 GCA_001512995.1 Acholeplasmatales bacterium DTU067 | reverse complement strand
CCGCTTTTCGTGCCGATGAAAAAGAGTTTCGGGGGCGGCATCCTTTTTTTCAGTTCTCTGGCAACGGGGAGCGCGGGAATCACATGGCCGAGCGTCCCCCCACCCGCAAACACAATTCTCACATTATCATCCCCTAATCAAAATCATAATTCCGATGTCTGCTTGCGCTCACGATGATTCCCAAAGAGACGAGAGTGAGAACCAGCGAAGAGCCGCCATAACTGAAGAGCGGAAGCGTGATGCCGGTGACCGGAAGGATGCCGATGACGACGCAGACATTGACCGCGACCTGGACGGCGAAACTCACGGCAATCCCCAGAACCAGGAAGCGGAGAAAATTGTCTTCGACGGACAAAGCGATCAGGAAGCTTCTGTAAAGGATCACGAAATAAAGGGAGAGGACGACCGCGCCGCCGATCAGCCCGAATTCTTCAAGGAGGATGGCGAAAATGAAGTCGTTCTGCGGTTCCGGAAGGAAAAAATGCTTCTGCATGCTCTTATTGAAACCATGCCCGAAAAAGCCCCCGGGGGTGATGGCAAAAAGGGATTGGATGCCCTGAAAACCGCTCCCCAAAGGATCTTCCCAGGGGTTGAGGAAGGCCATGATTCTTTCGATTCTGTAGGGAGCGCTCAATATCAGAAATGCGGCCCCGAAAAGCCCGATGGAGACGATGATGACGAAGTATTTCACCGGCACGCCCGCGAGATAAATCATGAGCCCTGCCGAAACGACGATCACTAACCCGGTCCCGAAATCCGGCTGCAGCATGATGATTAAAAACACCACCACGGCCAGCGAAAACAGCAGCAGGAAGTTTTTCAAACTTTTCATATCCCGGTAATGCGCTCCCAGGTATTTTGCGTAAATGCCGGCAAGTCCCAATTTCATGAATTCTGAAGGTTGGATCGAAAAATTCCCGATTGCGATCCAACTCCTGGCACCGCCCCTGGTCTTTCCGATTCCCGGTATCAGAACCAACAAAAGCAAAGCAAAACAAACCAGAAACACGGTCACCACATGGTTCTGATACTTTATAATATTCACATTGATGATAAAAAGCATCAAAATAAAACCGAGAATTAAAAAAAATAATTGGCGAGTGAAGTAATAAAAGGGATTTCCATACTTCGCCTCGGCCACGACATTGCTTGCGCTGAAAACCATCATCAAACCGATTAAGGATAGAACGACAATGGCAACGAGCAAAACAAGATCCACCTTACGCTTCCGCAATCCCATCACCAATAAATATTATTTAAAAAAATGGCTATTTATGATAAAAAGGGATTCTGCCTGACCGACATCATACATAAGATGAAAAAACCACACTCTGATGGGGTGTGGTTTTCAGATCAGAAATCTTTGTCGCTGTCATGCAATCCATAATCCCGATAAACTTTTTCCTTATACTCATAAAACCTGTCTTCCCGGATTGCTTTGCGGATGTTTTCCGTAAGTTCAACCAGGAAACGGATGTTATGGATGCTTACGAGCCGCATCCCGAGGATCTCTCCCGCCTTGAAAAGATGGCGGAGATAGGCCCGCGTATAGTGCTTGCAGGTGTAGCAGTCGCAGGCGGGATCCAGGGGCGAAAAATCGCGTTCGAACTCTTTGTTTGCGATGTTGACCCTCCCCCGCACCGTCATCGCCGTTCCGTGGCGGGCAATCCTGGTCGGAAGCACGCAGTCGAACATGTCGACGCCGCGCTCGACCGCATCGAGGATCATGCCGGGAGAGCCCACGCCCATCAGATAGCGGGGTTTGTTTTTCGGAAGCAGGGGCGTGGTGAAAGCGAGCACGCGGTTTTGGATCTCCTTCGGTTCGCCGACGGACAGCCCCCCGATTGCATAACCGTCAAAATCCATCCGCACGAGCTCCTCAGCAGAGTACTTTCTCAAATCCTCGAATTCTCCGCCCTGGACGATTCCGAAAAGGGCTTGCCTGTCTTTATTTTTATGCGCCTTCAGGCAACGTTCCGCCCAGCGCAGGGTTCTGTCCGCTGATTCTTTCAGATAATCGTAACTCGAAGGATAGGGCGGGCATTCGTCGAAAGCCATCATGATGTCGCTTCCGAGATCGTTTTGGATTTCTATTGCTTTTTCTGGAGAAAGAAAAAGCCGCGCCCCGCTCTTGTGGTGGCGGAAACGCACCCCTTCCTCCTTGATGTCCCTGAGTTTGGCCAGCGAAAAAACCTGGAAACCGCCGGAATCGGTCAGGATCGGCCTTTCCCAATTCATGAATGCATGCAGGCCCCCCGCTTCGCGAATGACTGAGTTTCCGGGCTGCACCCAGAGATGGTAGGTGTTTCCCAGGATGATCTCCGCGCCCAGGGCCAGCAACTCTTCCCTGGTGAGGGTTTTCACGGTCGCCTGCGTGCCCACGGCCATGAAGACGGGCGTCTCGAAATTTCCGTGCGGCGTTTCCACAACCCCCAAACGGGCCATGCATTCCCTGCTTTCTTTTATCAATCTGTATTTAATTGCCATATTTCTACCCTATTTCAAAAACATTGCGTCGCCAAAAGAAAAAAAGCGGTATTTTTTTTCGATTGCGTGCCTATAAGCGGCAAGAATCCCTTCCCTAGTGTAGAAGGCGGAAACGAGCATCACCAGGGTTGACTTAGGCAGGTGGAAATTGGTAATGAGGGCATCCACCGCCCGGAATTCATGCCCCGGATAAATGAAGATGGAGGTTTCTTCATTCGCTTCCCGGAATTTGCCGTATTTATGGTAAACGGCTTCCAGGGTTCTTGCGGAAGTGGTGCCGACGGCGATGATTCTCCTGCCTTCCTGCTTCGCTTGATTCAAAACTAAAGCGGCAGTTTCCGAAAGCGTGTAATGCTCGGAATGCATGCGGTGTTCTTCCACATTCTCCACGGAAACGCTCCTGAATGTTCCGAGCCCGATGTGGAGGGTGACGTAGACGATGGTGATGCCTTTGGTTTGAATCTTTGCAAGCAAAGCTTCATCGAAATGGAGCCCCGCCGTCGGGGCGGCGGCGCTTCCCAATTCCCGCGCGTAAACCGTCTGGTAGCGGTCCTGGTCGCGGAGGCTCTCGTGGATGTAGGGGGGAAGGGGCATCTCGCCCAGTTTTTCCAATAAACTCAAGAATATCCCTACGTAGTGGAACCTGATCCGGCAGAGCCCTTCTTCTTCCTTTGCGAGGACCTCGCCCCGGAAAAGACCCCTGAAATCCAGCACCGTTCCCCGTTTGACTCTTCTGGCGGGCCGGACCAAAGCTTCCCAATGGGTCCCACGGTCTTTTAGAAGCAGAACTTCAATGTTCGCTCCGGTATCGATTTTGGTACCGTAAATCCTGGCGGGAAGGACTTTGGTGTCGTTTAAAACGAGCACGTCCCCCGGCACGAAGTAATCAATGATTTTATGGAAATATGTGTCGGCCAGTGCCCCCGTTTTCCTGTCGACCACGAGCAGTCGCGAAGCGGTCCTGTCAGGCAGGGGGGTCTGCGCGATCAATTCTTCCGGCAAATGATAATCAAAATCTTCAACTTTCATTTTCTTTCGATTCCCAGATGTCTGTATGTTTTCTCGGTGGCCATCCTGCCACGGGGAGTTCTGAGGATGAAACCTTCCTGGAGGAGATAGGGCTCGTAAACATCCTCCAAAGTCGTCATGTCTTCGGATATGGCCGCAGCGAGCGCGTTCAAGCCCGCGGGACCGCCCCCGAACATTTCGACCAATGCCCTCAAGTACCTGTGGTCGGTTTGGTTCAGGCCGTATTCGTCAATATCCAGTTTCGATAAGGAACTTGACGTGATTTCGAGGCGGATGCAATCGCAGTTTTCGTCATCAAACTGGGCGAAATCGCGGACGCGCCGATATAAGCGATTGGCGATCCTCGGCGTTCCCCGTGCCCTTTTCGCTATCTCCCGCGCCGCGTCCTCTTCAATCGGAAAATCATAAATCTTCGCGCTCCTTTTTACAATCCGCGCAAGCTCCTCCACGCCATAATAATGCAATTGGTGGACAATTCCGAATCTGTCCCGGAGGGGAGCGGAAACATCCCCGAAGCGTGTGGTGGCGCCGATCAGCGTGAAGGGCGGCAGATCCAAGCGGATCGTGTTCGAAGTCGCGTCCTTTCCCACGATGATGTTCACGGTGAAATCTTCCATCGCACCGTAGAGAACCTCTTCGATCACGCGGGGCAGGCGGTGGATTTCGTCGATGAAAAGCACGTCCCCGGCTTCAAGATTGGTAAGAATCGCCACCATGTCGCCGATTCTTTCGATCGAAGGCGCGGTCAGGCTGTGGAAATTGGCACCCATTTCCCGGGCGATGATGCCGGCCAGGGTGGTTTTCCCTAAACCCGGAGGGCCGAAGAAAAGCACATGGTCCAGGCTTTCCTTCCTTTGCCTGGCCGCATATATGAAAATCCTGAGCATTTCCTTGATTCTGTCCTGGCCGATGTATTCCTGCAAAGTCCGTGGTCTGATGCTGATGTCCAAAGTTTCGTTTTTTTCCATACTTCCTCTTTCCCTTAATTTACAAATCCGGGTTCCTATGTTATAATATTTCCTAAGAAGGTGAAAATATTGATTAATTATCTGAAGGGCAGAATTACCACCATCAGAGCAGAGTACATCGTCCTCGAGGTCGGCGGCATCGGCTTCGGGCTGAAAACCCCGAATCCCTTTGCCTTTGAACTCCATGAAGAGGTGGCGGTCCACACTTATCTCCATGTCCGCGAAGACCTGCTGGAACTCTACGGCTTCAAGACAGCGGAAGAAAGGGAGCTTTTTATGGAACTCCTCACCGTCAAGGGCATCGGCCCCAAAGGCGCGCTCGCCATCGTCGCCAGCGGCGCCATCGACAAAGTCTACCAGGCCATCAACAATGCCGACAGCCGTTATCTGCAGCGCTTCCCCGGCATCGGCCCGAAAGCGAGCCAGCAAATCATCCTCGACCTCCGCGGAAAAATCAAGTTTTCGGAAAATGAAGAACCGGAAAACGAAACGGCCAAGAACGTGAAGGCGGCATTGAAATCCCTCGGTTTCACCAACAAAGAAATCAAGGCCGTCGAACCGATGATTGCGGAGCATGCGGACAAACCCGTCAACGAACTGTTAAAAATGATCCTCAAGAAACTATCCTGACCTGCTGAGCAGGTTTTTATAATTGCTTGATGATTTCCCTTTCTTCATTCATGTTTTTTTTAAGCTCATTTTTATAAGCGGCAAGCAATTCCTTTTCGTATTGGGCAATGAGGACTGAAAAATTCCTTTTCAGTTCCCTTTGCCTTTTTTTGCTTTTCTTGGCAAAGACCCGATCATCCCGGATGCTGCCCCGCTCCTCTTTTTTCAACGCTTCAAAAAAAGCCGCGTTTTCGGTTTTCAGCCGCGCCAGTTTGCGGTTGTATTCATCGGTGATTTCCGCATTCCTCCTGGCGGCTTCCTTCTGGAGCAGGAACTGTTTCTGCTTGAATTCCGAACGCACCGATGCCTGTTTTGATTTTTTTGCTTCAATTTCCCTGTAACCTTTTTCCAGCAGGGAGCGCAAACCCAGAAACAGGTTCTTCTCCCGTTCTTTCAACTGCGCTCGCCGGACGGAAAGACCGGCATTTATGTTTCTGATCCGGAAAATGATTTCCGCTATCTCTCTGCCGAGAAAAGCGGATGCGTCTTCATATATCTGCTTCCGCGCCCGGAAGTTTTCCTCAGCAAGTCTCGCAAACTCATTGAGAACATGCTTGGGAGCCGGCTCCTCCGGCAACCCCCGCCTTGCAATCCACAAATATTCTTGGAAACGTCCGTGCGCGGCTCTGCTTTCTTCTTCGATTTCCTGCAGGAGCGAAAGCATGATTTTCTTGAAGAGTTTCACATAAGCCTGGAGATGATTGACCAGCAAATCGGCGGTTTCCTTGGCGTTCGCGGAGAGAGCGTCTCCGAGCGTTGCGCGGACCGCGGTTTTCGCTTGATCGTACTTGGCAGCTTCCTTCCGATATTCGGCTCCGAGGCTGTTTCTTTTCTGCTCGCTCAAAGCTTCAGTTTCCGCGGCTTTTCTTTCCAGTTCAAGGATGGCAAGCTCATTCTCAAGCAGGCGTTTGTTTTTGTCCATCTCGGCGTCCCGCTCCCGCTCGAGAAGTATTTTTTGAATCTCAAAGGCGGCCTTCTGCCTTTCGCTTTCTGTCTCAAGGTCCGTTTTTCTTCTCTCGGCTTCCAATGCCCGGACCCTGAACTTCGTTTCTTCGGCTTTGAGGTTGTTTTCCAAAATGATCCTTTCCGAAAATTTTCGGAACTCAAGGCGGTTTTCGAACTGGAGGAAGGCATATTGTTCCTTAATTTTTTTCAGTTCCCGGATCCCGGCAATCCTGATTTCTTTGATTTTTTCCTTCAGTTCCGCAATCTCTTCCTCTTCGTCGGTCAGAAGGAGCCTTTTTTCATATTCGGAATAAGCTTTAATGTTGGCTTCGTTTTTGCGCTCCAAATCGATGTTCAGTCGACGCAAAAACTCGGCCTCGCGGTTTTTGAAATGCTTCTCCTCTTCAATCAGACGCATGTTGTTTTCTTTATGAAAATTGGCAAGCTCTCTTTTCAGGACGCTGATTTTCTGCCCGAGATCGGCTTTTTTCTTCTTCTGTTCGGAAAGAAAGGGCTGCAGCTTGGTTTCCGCTTCCCGGGTGAGCTGGGCTTCGAGTTCATCCAAATAGATTCCTTCTTCCGTGGTTTTGAGAGCTTGGATTTCCGCTTTGATCTCAGCCAAAGCAGTCCGGAAAGACGCCATTTCCTTTCCGATTTCCTGTTCGAAGTTTTCCAAAACCAAGGCTTCCTTTTCAAGATTTGCCTCAAGCTCTTGGAATTTTTCATCTATTGCTTTCCGTAGCCTGCTTTCCGCTTCCGAAAGTTTCAAAAAGCAGTCACGGGAAAGTTGCGTGAATTGTTTTTCTAATTCAACGAAATCCATATACTTCTCCTAAATTCTGAAATTCCCGCGTCCCTTGCCCTTTCCTTTCTTCGGTTTCTGGCTGACCGGCGGTTTCGGCATCCTGGTGGGATTCGCGATGTCGGGTCCCATGCGCATGAGGGAAGAAATCTGGCGTTTCATCTCCTCGAAGCGGTTGATCAGGGCGTTGACTTCGTTATAGGGCCTCCCCGCCCCCTGAGCGATGCGCCTCCGCCTTGAAGAAGAACGCGCGACCAAATCGGGATTCCTTCTTTCCTCGGGCGTCATCGAAAAGACAATCGCTTCGAGATGCGAGAATTGTTTGTCATCGATGTCGAGGTTTTTGATCTGCCTGCCGATGCCCGGAAGCAATCCCAGGATTCCCTTCAGAGAGCCGAGCCGTTTCATCCATTTTATTTGTTTCAGGAAATCATTGTAATCATAGACGCCCCTCTGCATTTTTTCCGCCAGTTTCAGGGCTTCCTCTTCCTCAATGTTCTGGGCGGCCTTTTCGACCAGGGTGACGACGTCACCCATCCCGAGAATTCTTCCTGCCATGCGGTCCGGATGGAAAACTTCGATTTGGTCGAGTTTTTCGCCGACGCCTGCGAATTTGATCGGAACCTGCGTGAGATAGCGCACCGAAAGCGCCGCCCCCCCGCGTG
The DNA here is from genome assembly GCA_001512995.1 of Acholeplasmatales bacterium DTU067. GTDB lineage: Bacteria > Bacillota_I > Bacilli_A > ML615J-28 > CAG-698 > DTU067. The sequence continues at coordinate 40,507 of LFRY01000005.1, read as the reverse complement.
TGTCCCCGTCCAATTTCGTGAGGATGCAGCCCGTGAGCGGAAGTTTCTCGTTAAAGGCGGTGATGACATTGATCGCGTCCTGGCCCATCATGGCGTCGATCGTGAGCAGGATTTCCGTCGGCTTCGCGATTTCCGCAATCTCCCGCAGCTCCTGCATCAATTCTTCGTTGACATGGAGGCGCCCCGCCGTGTCGATGAGCGCAAGGTCATAGCCCTTCTCCGCCGCATATTCCAAGCCCTTCTTGACGATTTCCGTCACTTTGACGTCGGTTCCGAGAGCGAACACTTCGATGCCGAGCTGGCTCCCCACGGTCCGGAGCTGTTCGATCGCGGCCGGACGGTAAATGTCGGCGGCGATCAAAAGCGGCTTCTTCCCGTCCCGCTTCCGCAAAAATTCAGCGAGCTTGCCGCACTGGGTGGTTTTGCCCGCACCCTGGAGCCCGACGAGCATGAAGGAAGAAAGCCCGCTTCCGTATTTCACGTCCTCGGCCTTCTCGCCCATGAGTTTCTTCAGTTCGTCATGGACGATTTTTATGACCATGTCGCCGGGAGTGAGGGATTTCATTATCTTTTCTCCGAGCGCCTTCTGCTTGACTTCCGCGGTGAAGCTTTTCACGACTTTGTAATTGACGTCGGCTTCCAGCAGGGAAAGGCGCACTTCTTTCATCATGTCTTCGATGTCTTTTTCGGTCAAACGCCCCCGGCCGGTAATCCGGCGGAGAGCCATCTGCAATCTTTCCGATAAACTTTCAAAAGGCATATCACTCTAATTCCTTCAGTTTATTTATTAGTTCTTTGGTTTCGGGATGCTTTTCAGCCAATTCCCCGTAGATTTTTTTCCGTTCCGAATATTTATGGAATAGTTTCAGCTTTTCTTCGAAGCGATCCAACTGGGACGCGATTTTCCGAAGGCGGTCGTAGATGGCGGTCCTGCTCACGCCGTACGCTTCCGCGATCTCCCCCAAAGACAGGTCCTGGAAATAGTATTCCCAGAAACACCGCCTTTGTTTTTCCGTGAAGAGGCTCTCGTAAAAATCAAAGAGATTGATGTAGTATTCCTTTTTTTCCAAAAGATCCATACTATCCCTCATCAATCATTTCCGCGAACAGCCCGTATATGTAATTCTCCAAATCAAAATGCTCGATGTCCTCCAGCTTTTCTCCCAGAGTCACGAATTTGATCGGGATGCCGTACTGGTCGCGGATGGCGAGAACGATGCCCCCCTTGGCGGTTCCGTCCAGTTTCGTGAGCACGATTCCGGTGACGTCGGTCGCCTCGATGAAAGCCCGGGCTTGGCTCAGGCCGTTCTGACCCGTCGTCGCATCGATCACAAGGAGCGTATCCTGGGGCGCACCGGGAACCTGGCGGGAAATCACCCTTTTGATTTTCTCAAGTTCCTTCATGAGATTGATTTTCGTCTGCAGCCTCCCCGCGGTGTCGCAGAGCACCACGTCGTAGCCCTCCGCCTTCGCTTTTTGGATGGCGTCGAAAATGACGCTGGAGGGATCACTTCCCTGGGGACGCGAAACCACTGGGCAGCCGATGCGCTCGCCCCAAATCTCAAGCTGCTCGATGGCGGCGGCGCGGAAAGTGTCGCCCGCGGCGATCAATGCCCTCCGGCCTTCGTTTTTCAGCCTGTGGGCGATTTTCGCAATCGTCGTCGTCTTCCCGCTCCCGTTCACCCCGACGAAGAGGAATACCGTGAGCCCTTCCGGATTGAAGCGGAGATTGGAGTCGACGATCTCGCCCTTCAGGTAGATGTCAAACATTTTGTCTATGATGATCGGCTGGAGATCCTTCGCGGAAGTGAGGTTCTTCACGCGGGGGTCGCTCTTCAGTTCATCCACGAATTTCACGACCGTCTCGACGCCGATGTCGGCCATGACGAAAATTTCTTCGAGCTCGTCGAAGAGTTCTTCCGTGATTTGGTTATGCCGGGAAAAGATCTGCTTAAGCAGGGAAAAAGAACCCTTGCGGGTCTTTTCCATCCCGATTCTGTATTTTTCCGCTTTCTTTCTTTTCTCTTTGTTTTTGAAAATGCTGAAAATTCCCATCGTCCCACCTTCTTCGCGTCTTTAAAATATTATAACATATTTTGACTGAAATAAAAATATTCACTTATGAAAAAAGGCATTTGCATGCCTATTTTTCTGCTTTCGGAAGCTCCGAAAACGTCGTCTTGCATTTCGGATAGCGGTTGCAGGCAAAGAATTTCTTACCGCGGGAGCGCCCCCTGGTCGCCACCCTTTCCACAAGATACCCCTCGCCGCATTTCGGGCAGAGGACGCCCGTGTTCACTTCCTCTTCCTTTTTGATGTAATTGCATTTCGGAAAGCCCGAACAGGCGGTGAAGGGACCGAAACGGCCGTTCCTGATGACGAGCTTGCTTCCGCACACCGGGCAGTCCTCGTCCAAATAAACGGGATAGGTTTTTTCCATGTGTTCGTTCGCGTAATCAACGAGGGGCATGAAATTCTCATAGAAGCTCTTAAGCTCTTCGTGCCAGATCTTCCTGCCTTCCGAAATCTCGTCGAGCACTTCTTCCATCTCCGCGGTGTATTTCACGTTGATGACAGAACTGAAGAATTGGTCCAATTTTTCGGAAGTGAGAATTCCCTGTTCGGTCGGAATGAAGTGTTTTTTCTCCATCCGCACATAGTAGCGCTGTTTCAAGGTTTCCATCGTGATCGCATAGGTGGAGGGGCGGCCGATGCCGAGCTCTTCCATCTTGCGGATCAGTTTCGCTTCCGTATAACGCTGGGGGGGCGAAGTGAATTTCTGCTCTGCTTTGATTTCCGGGTTTTCGATGCTTTCCCCGAGTTGGAATTCGGGTAGTATTTTTTCTGTTCCGGAATCATATTCCCCGTAGACTTTCAAAAACCCGTCAAAAACGATTCTTTCGCCGTCGACTTCGAAAACATAACCCCTGTTTTCGATGCGGATTTTCTGGTCCTCGACGACCGCGTCGCTCATTTGGCTGGCAAGTGCGCGGTAGTAAATCAGGGAATAGAGCCTGTATTCGTCGTTGGAAAGATAGGCTTTCACGCTCTCCGGGGCATATTTCAGGGAAGTCGGCCGGATCGCTTCGTGCGCGTCCTGGACGTTCTTGCCCTTCTCTTTGGACGCGCGGCTTCCCCGGTAGTATTCCTTTCCGTATTTTTCCAAAATATGAGCCCTGGCTTCACCGAGGAACTGCTCGGAAAGACGGAAGGAATCCGTCCGCATATAAGTGATCAAACCGACTCTTTCCGCGCCCAGTTCGATGCCTTCATAGAGTTTCTGCGCAAGCAGCATCGTTTTTTTCGAGGAAAAATTGAATTTTCCGGACGCTTCCTGCTGCAGAGTGGAAGTGATGAAGGGGGGTTTTGCGGGTTTTTTTCGGTCCTTCTTCACGATCTCCGAAACCCTGTATTCGGGTCCCAAGGCATGCAGAATCGCATCCGCATCGTCCTTATTTTTTAAGTGAATTTTTCCGGATGCATCCGCAATGAGCTTGGCCTTGATTTTCTGTTCTTCCTTGAGGAAATTCAGAAAAATCTCCCAATATTCCTCGGGAACGAAGGCCTGGATTTCCTTCTCCCTGTCGACAATCAGCTTCAAAGCGACGGACTGCACCCTGCCCGCCGATTTCGAACCGATCTTCTTCTGCAGGAGTTTGGAAAGAGAAAAACCGATGATCCGGTCGAGAATCCGCCTGGACTCCTGGGAATGGACGAGGTCAATGTCGATTTTCCTGCCGTTTTCGAGCGCTTTCAGAATCGCCTGCCTCGTGATTTCATTGAAGACGATGCGCTCATAATCCTTGTCTGCCAGTTCCAGAACTTCGTAAAGATGCCAGCTGATCGCTTCGCCCTCGCGGTCCGGGTCGGTTGCGAGATAAACTTTCTTCGCGTCCTTGACAAGTTTCTTCAGTTCCTTCACGACCGGAAGCTTGTCGCGGAGGTTTCTGTATATCGGTTTGAAATTGTTTTCGATTTCCACGCCAAAACCGCCGGGGCCTTTTGTTGAAAGGTCGCGGATGTGGCCCTTGCTGGAGGCGACCACAAAATCCTCCCCCAGATATTTCTCAATCGTCTGCGATTTTGCCGGACTTTCTACAATAATCAAATTCTTTTCCATCAACATTCACCTTTGATTTCTTCTTTTCTCACATCTATAATATTATCCTTCATAATAAATATGTTAATCATTTTCAAAGTAAAGCCGCACGGGCGCGAAACTCCGCCGATGCAGCGGACAGGGCCCGTGTTTTGCGAGCATTTCCAAATGGTGCTTCGTCACATAGCCCTTGTGTTTCTTAAAACCGAACTCGGGATAGATTTCATCGTAGGATACCATCAGCCTGTCCCGGGTCACCTTCGCAATGATGCTTGCCGCGGCGATCGCCGCCGCCTTCGCATCCCCCTTGATGATTCCCAGCATGGGCAGATCCAACTCAAGCTCGACCGCGTCCGCCAACACATAATCAACCGGGGTCCGCATTTTCTCGATGCAGGCGCGCATCGCTTTTTTGGAAGCTTCCAGGACATTGATGCGGTCAATTTCCTCAAC
>LFRY01000005.1:33138-35946 GCA_001512995.1 Acholeplasmatales bacterium DTU067 | reverse complement strand
CGTTTCTTGGGGCTCAGTTTCTTGGAATCATTCAGACCGGGAATGACGAGCCCCGGGGGCAGAATCACCGCCGCCGCGACCAAGGGTCCGGCCATGGGGCCACGCCCCGCTTCGTCGGTTCCCAGGACATTCTTGAATCCCCTGTCCCGCAAATCATTTTCTATTCTGTAAAGGTCCATACTTGCTCCGTCGATACATTGTATCATATGTTTTGAAATTTTGCCAAGAGTTTAGACTTGAAAAAAGAAGAAAATGATGAAAATCACTTTTCTTCCCCGTTAAATCGATCTAAAGTTATCCTTCCCAAGCGGTTTTTCCGGAAATCCGTGAGCAGAGCGTCATAGGCCTTTTCCGCTTGGTCGCTCTGGAAGAAGCCGCGGTCCCGGGCAATCTTTTCCACAATCTCCGCATTTCCCCATTCCAAACCGACCCCGTAGCGCTCGGCCAGTCTTTCCGGATAGTGTTTCTTTAAGAAATCCAACAAGTATTCGCCCAGCCTTTCGCTTTCAAGGATTTCATCCCTGATGGCGCCGGTGAGGGCCAGGTGCATGCCTGTTGCTTCGTCATCGAATTTCGGCCAAAGGACGCCGGGAGTGTCCAAGAGTTCCAATTCGCCGCTGATGCGGATCCATTGCTGGGCGCGCGTGACCCCCGGCCTGTCGGCAACCCGCGTGGCCTTTCTCCGCGCCAGGCGGTTGATCAAAGTGCTCTTGCCGACATTGGGGATGCCGACGACCATCGCCCTGAGTGCCCGCGCCCTCAAGCCCCGCTCCCTGGCTTTTTCCAGTTTGGGCTTAAGAATTTCCAAAGTGCTCCGGATGATTTCCTCGCGCCGGAAGCCCCCCGCGGCATCAACCTCGAGGGCCATGGCGCCCTCTTTTTCAAAAGCACGCTTCCAGAGTTGGGATTGGCTGGGATCGGCGAGATCCGCCTTCATCAACAGCACCAGGCGCGGTTTGTTTTTAAGCAGATCCCCCAAAAGCGGGTTCCTGGAAGCGGCGGGGATGCGGGCGTCGAGGAGCTCGTAGACGACATCGACGAGCCTCAGCCTTTCCCGGATTTCCCTTTTCGCTTTGGCCATGTGTCCGGGAAACCATTGGATCATGAAACTACCTCCCAACCAAAGAAGCCTTTCCGCCTGTATTTCACCACGCCCATGATTTGGGATTTATGGATGAGGCCCATGTCGCGGCTGTCAAAACTGTTTTGGCGGTTGTCCCCCATTACGAAATAATAGCCCTCGGGGATGTAGCAGCCCTTCCCGGGCTCGCAGCGCGCATTCCTGACGCGCTCATCCAGGCTGAAATCATCGGTCCGGGCCCCTTCCGGAAGATAATCCTCCTCGACCCTTTTCCCGTTCAGATAGAGGATGCCGTTCTTGAAATAAAACGAATCCCCCGGCCCGGCAATCACCCTTTTTACAAGCAAATCCCCGTCCGCTATGTCCCCGTGCAGTTTGTTGTAACGCGCGTCAGCCTTCACGATCACCACTTTCCCGCGGCTGACCTTCGCCAGGCTGATGACAATGACCTCATCTCCGTCCTTCAGGGTGGGGTCCATGGATTTCTGTTCGACTGTTGCGGGGAAGAGGACGAGCACGAAAAAGAGCTGGATGAAGATCAGAGCCAGGTTGAGGACGAACAGGAAGTCCGTAGCCTGATAGTAAAAATATTTCTGCTTTTTCGTATGCCGGATGAATTTGAACAGGAGCGAATAACCGGCCACGAGGAAGGAGAGGACAATGACAAGAATGAGGAAGGCGTGGTTGATGATTTCGAATTCCAAAAGCCTGAGCAGCATGATCAGGCTTAAAATAATCGCCGTGACGGAGAGAGCGATCACTTTTCGGATTATTTTCTTGGTGTTGGTTGCTTTTTCCATCGGTTCTCTTCTTTCCGGTCACTGGTTCAATATTTCTTCCAATTCCTCCATGGTCACCAGGACGGTCCTGGGTTTTCCCGCCATGCCTTCGGAAACGATTCCGAGTTCTTCGAGCCCGAGCATGATGTTCTGGGCGCGGTTGAAGCCGATTCCGAAGCGTTTTTGGATGCGGTTGATGGAGGCGTTATTGTTTTCTACAACATACTCGGCAATGACTTCGAAATATTCGTCATTCCTGGGGTCGTTCCCCATTTCTTCCTCAAAGCGCATTTTTTCGGTCAAATCTTCTTTCGAGAAGAGGAAATCGGGCGCGTATTTTTCTTTCAGATAGTCTGTCACGGCCGTGATTTCTTCGAGGGATATGTAAGCACCCTGCACCCTGCTTTCGTTCACCCCGTCATTGTAGAGCATGTCGCCCTTGCCGAGCAGCTTGTCGGCGCCGGATTTATCCAGGATTGTCATCGAGTCGACCTGGGAATTGACCGCGAACGCAATCCTGGTCTGGATGTTGGCTTTGATCGGACCCTTGATGATGTCCGTCGAAGGCCTCTGCGTCGCCATGATCAGATGGATGCCGGCGGCGCGCGCTTTCTGCGCCAGGCGCTGGATGTATTCCTCGACGGAAGAGGATGCCACGAACATCAGATCCGCCAGCTCGTCGATGATGACGATGAGGTAGGGAAGCTCCCTCAGGCCTTCGCTCCGCGCATATTCGTTATATGTGGTGATGTCCCTTTTCTTGCAGGTTCTGAAAAGCTCATAGCGGCTCTGCATTTCGTCGACAGCCCATTTCAAAGCCGTGGTCGCCAGTTTCGGGTCGTTGATGACGGGCGTGGCCAGGTGGGGGATGTCTTCGTAACTTGTGAATTCAATCAGTTTCGGGTCAATGAGTATCAACCTGACCTGATCGGGAGTGGATTTATACAG
>LFRY01000005.1:16359-33111 GCA_001512995.1 Acholeplasmatales bacterium DTU067 | reverse complement strand
AAGGCATGGGGCATCTGCGTGATGTCCAGGGTGACGAAATCCCCGCCGATGTCGACGCCGAGCGCCGCATTCAAGGGGTTGCCGTCCTTCAAAAATTCGGGGCGGGAAATCAAATCCCCAAAAAGGACTTTTTCCTGCTCGATGTTCGGAACCTCGATGCCGATCGTACTCTTTCCGGGTATGGGCGCTTCGATCCGAATCGACCTTCCTTCCAGATTCATCTGCAGGTTGCGGGCGATGTTCTTGACCCTTTCCACCTTGACCCCGTCGTCGAGCTTGATCTCGAATTGGGAGACGGTGGGACCCTTGGTGAAATGGACGACGCGGCCGCCGATCCTGAAGTCCCTGAGGGTTTTGTCGATGATTTCCTTCTGCATCAAAGCCCCGGAATAATCCTCCTTGCGGGCGGATTGCGTCGTTTTCAAAAGGCTGAGCGGGGGCGGGGAATATTTGACCGTCCGCCTCTCCGGGATCCTTGCCGGTTTCTGGGGCTTAGCCTTCCCCAGGATTTCCGGTTCGCTTTCACCTTCGTTTATTGAATAAACGGCCTTTCCGAAGAAATCATATTCGCCGTCATGGGATGGCTCTTCTTCCCAAGCCTCCTCCTCGTCCCGGTTTTCCTCTTTGGCGATCTCGGAAAGCGGGCGCTGGGCTTCCACGCCCAAAATCGGAGTGAACTCATAGTATTTCGTTCCGTATTCCTTCATCAATTTCTCTTCCGGAACCAAGGGTTTGTCGCGCAGGCTTTCATACTGCATGCCCTTGTTTCCATAGGAAACATAGGGGAAATAAAATTTGTTTTTGGCCTTCGGCCCGGTATAGGGCCCGATGAAGGGTTCGGCTTTGAATCTCTTCTCCGATTTTTCCCCTTCTTCTTTCTTTTTTGAGGAATCGACTTTGATTTGAGGGATATAAAAGTCTTTCTTAGCCATAGTGTCTCCTATTTTTCATCAATCATTTGTTCAAGTTCGAGAATCTCTCTTTCAATCTCGAGGTTTGTCATTCTTTCCGCATTGAAGACGCTCTTGCTGTAGACATTATTGGTCTCTTCGCCGACGACATCGATGATGATCCCGCAAATCTTGTTGGTCACCGCGACCAAAGTGGTCGAGATCATCAGCTTTCTCACCCAATAAACGGGATTGAAAATGTTCAGGACCGTCTTCGTCACTTTCCAAGGCGTCCTCAGTTTGCTTGCTGTTTTTACGGCTTTGTTTTCGTCAATTTTGCGTTTCGTATCAATGACTTTCAGAATGTACGATATCCGGATTTTTTTCAGCGGCCGCAGGATCGGCCCCTTGAAGAGCGAATCGACCCTGTCGGTGATGTAATGGATCAAAGTCATGAGTTCATCGATCGAAAGCTCATAAATCGGATATTTCGAATCCGGGAAATAAACCCGCGCGATGTCGTGAATCAAATTCCAGCAAATGTTTTTCAGTTCGTTGAGTTTTTGCCCGGTGGTGGTGGAAGAAGCTTCTTCCATGAACTCGATTTTTGCGCTCCTGATGAGTCTTTGGATCCTTTCATCCTCAACTTTCACCTCGGGAACGCTGATTCTTTTTTCCTCCTTTTTGAAGGAAGTGACGACGATCAGGAGGTAGATCAGGAAACAAAGCACGAAACCGATGATGATTCCGCTCAAGAGGATGAGGAGATTTTCAAACGACAATTTTCCGAAAAGATCGGAAAAAAAGTCCCTGACAAGCCTGACGATGTTGAGTTTCATCCCGCACCTCTTTTCTTTGTTTCTCTTTTAATTTTACTATAATTGCCTCTTTTATGCAAGGAGTCTAATTTTATTTCTGGACAATGGGCGGGCTTTGTGCTATCATATTTGGAAAAGAGGTTTTTACATGAAAAAAGATTATCTGCTGGCAATCGACTTGGACGGAACTTTAATCAAAAACTTCGACCAATACGACGAAATTAGTTTCCAACATCTGAAGAAACTGAAAGAAACGAACAAAATCGTCATCGCGACCGGAAGGCCCTGGCGCTCCACCCGTTATTATTATGAGCTTCTGGATTTGGACACCCCCGTCATCAATTACAACGGCGCCCTCGTCCACAATCCCAAAAGCCCAGCCTTCAAAAAAACGATGATCACGATCCCGCGCGAAGTCGTGGTCGATCTCATCCGGGATTTACCCGATCTATTGATCAATGTCTTCTGCGAGATTGAGGACGAAATCTTTTTATGGAAATACACCCCGGAAATCGTCCCCTACCTCCATGTAGAAGGGGGCGTCCTGAACGAAGGCGAGATGGACGGAATCCTCAGGGGCGATCCCAACGGCGCCATCGTCATTACCAAGGCCGGATCCGAAGAAGCGCTTCAGGAATATGTGAAGGCGAAGTACGGAAAGAATCTCAATTTGCGGATCTGGAGCGCGGGGGAAATCGTGGTCTCGGAGCTCTACAGCCATCTCACATCCAAGGGCAGGGCCCTGGCTTCCGTCGGCAGCTTCTACGGAATTCCGAAAGAAAAAACCATCGCCATCGGCGACGGTCACAATGATCTGGACATGATCGCTTATGCCGGTATCGGCGTGGCGATGAGGAATGCCCATCCCGAGCTTCTGAAAATCGCGGACATTGTCACGGAAAGCTTGGATGAACACGGAGTCCATGCGTTTCTAAAAAGATTCTTCGCTTGAATCGAATGTTTTCTTGAGCCAACCAACAGCAAGCTCAACCCAGCCCGCCACGCGGGCATATTTTTTTTCAAAGGCGAGCGGGTCCTCGCCCTCAAAGGGCGTGACGCTGTTGGCAAGCGCAAGCCCGTGCGGTCCTTCCCGATAAACATGGATTTCCGCGGGAACGCCCGCTTTCCTCAGGGCTTCGAAAAACAGGAGCGAGTTTTCGCAGGGCACGGCGAGATCCTCCTCGGTATGGAAGAGAAAGGTCGGTGGCGTATGCTTTCCTGCGCGCCTTTCGAGCGAAAACTTCTTTCTGGTCTCGGGAGTGATTTTTCCGAAGAGATTCTTGAGCGATCCCTCATGGGCCAGGCCCTTTTTCCCGGTGATGACGGGGTAGGCAAGCAGCAAGGCATTCGGCCGCGCCTCTTCCCCGTATTCTTCCCAATCGACTCCCAGGCTCGCAACATAGTGCCCGCCCGCCGAAAACCCGAGCAGGGCAATTCTTCCGGGATCAATGTTAAAATGATCGGCGTTCTTCCGCACATGGGCGACGAAACGCGCCAATTCCGCTGCCGCCTGCGGATGGGGCAGGAGGGTTTCCCGGTAGTAAATGATGCCCGCATGGAAACCGGCTTTCTGCACAGCATCGCGGACGGGTTCGGCTTCCCGGGAAGCGGTTCTAAGGTATGCGCCTCCGGGGGCGATCAGCACGAGGGGGCGCCTTTCTTTGCTTGGTTCCAATTTCAGATAGTTGTCCGTTTCGAATTTTATAATCATAACTACTCCTTTAAAAAAGGGGTTATTTTTTCCCCTTTTCTTTTTTATCTTGAAAAAATTCCTTCGCTATTTCTTTGCGCACATTCCGTTCCAAATCCCTGTAATCCACGAGATTGCCTTTTCTGGGGCGGTTTTCCTTGCCCTTCCTTTTGTGCATTGATCTCACCCACTAAAATTTTATGGGAAAGAAGGGGGGAATATTACTCGCTTTTCAGATGCAGCATGACCTCTTCATAGGAATAGCCTTCACCCAGGAGGCGGCGGAGGATTTTCTCTCTTTTTTTGCTTTCGGAAAGTCCCGAAAACTTATCTTCGAGACGCCGGACTTTTTCGGGAAGAAGGCGGGCGCTTTCGTCAATAAATTCCGCATCCCGCAGGCAGGATTGAACTGCGCCGTAACTGAAGCCTGCCCGGAGGAGTTTCTGAAACATGAGCTCTTTCTGCTTCCGTGCGGGTTTTTCTTTTGCCTTTTCCTTGTTTTTCTTAAGGATTTCGGATATCAATTCTTTTTCCAATTCCTCGCCGTAGCGCTCCAGAACTTCCTTTGTGATTTTGATGGCGACGCCGCTCTTCTGCAAGCGCGCCTCCAGATAGCGGGGACCGCGGAAATTATTCACCGCATAGTTGAAGAGGTTTTGGGCAAAGAGGCGGTCGTCCAGATAATTCAGAGCCTTAAGCCGCAGGATGATTTTTTCGGCGGCTTCGCCTTCCCCGTGTTTAGACAAGTATTCCCGGACTTCGTTTTCGGAGCGGCTTTGCTGGGCAAGATAACGGAGAACTCTTTCGAACAGACGGTTTTCTTCGTCATGCTTCAATATTTCTTTGAACTCCGCTTCCGAATAGGAGGCATCTTTCCGCACCAAAAATTTAATCAGCGTGTCCTCCGTCAAAAGGTGCTCCCCTTCGGAAGTTTCTACTCTGTATTTCTTGCCCTGCTTCGCGATTTTCAGGATCTTTATGCCATCACTCATAGGTAAAACCCTCGCCCCGGACTTCGCTCGCCCGCACGGCAAAGAAGAACGCGTTCCTGTCTATGCTTTCCACAATCGTCCTCAATTTGAAGTACTCCTGCGAAGAGAGCACGCAGAGCAGCATCTTTTTTTCCTGGCGGGAGTATTCCCCGATCACTCTGATGCCGGTCACGCCCCTTTCGAAGTTCTTCAGGATGATTTCCTTGATTTCCTCGTGTTTGTCGGAGACGATGCAGACGGCGCGTTTATTGAAACCGGCGAAAATGACCGTGTCCATGGCCACGCCGCTCAGATAAGTGAAGACGATCGCGTAAAGGAAGGTCTGGAGATCCATGACTTTGAGAATGAGGCCGATGCTGATGATGAGACCGTCGAGGATGAAGAGCGACACGGAGAAGGGGATGTGGAAAAAGCGGAAAAAGATTTTCTGCAGCACTTCCGTCCCCCCGGTCGTCCCCCCGTTTCTCACGACGATTCCCAAACCCACCCCCATGATCAGAGCCGCAAAGAGGGCAATGAGAACCATGTCGAGGGTTGTGGTGTCAGCTTTCAAGATTTCATATATAAAATCAAAGAAGCCGATGAAAAGCGGAAAGAGCAGGGAACCGAAGGCGGTTTTCAAAAAGAAATCCTTACCCAAGAGAATGAGCCCCAAAATCAGAAGCAAAGCATTGAGAATGAGAATCGTGATGGCGGGATCGTATCCGGAAATGAGATTTTTCAGAAGAATTCCCACTCCGGAAACGCCGCCGATGACAATGTCATTGGGGTTCAGGAAAAAACTGAAAGAAAAAGAGGCGAGCGCCACGCCCAAAATGATGTTCACCCATTCTTTCAGTTTCTTTTTGAAATCTTTCTTTCTTTCCATCGCTTACCTCAGATTGTATTCCGATTTTAGATAGGCGTTGATGAAACCTTCGATCTCTCCGTCCATGACCGGCCCGACATTGGCCACTTCGTAATTCGTCCGGTGGTCCTTGATCAGATTGTAGGGATGGAAGACATAGGAGCGGATTTGCGAACCGAAGGTGTTTTGGCTGGCTTCGCCCGTTATCTGTTTTATTTTTTTCTCCTTTTCCTCAATTTCCAATTGGTAGAGTTTGCTTTTCAGAATCGCAAGCGCCTTTTCTTTGTTTTGGATCTGGCTTCTTTCGTTCTGGCAGCTGACGACGATGCCCGTTTTCAGATGCGTGATCCTGACGGCAGATTCGGTCTTGTTGACCTTTTGCCCGCCCGCACCGCTGGAACGGAAAGTGTCGATGCGGATGTCCTCGGGTTTGATCTCAATGCTCACGTCCTCGTCGATCACGGGCGTGACCGTGCAAGCGCAAAAGGATGTGTGACGCCGGGCATTGGCGTCAAATGGTGAAATCCTGACCAAACGATGCACGCCCTGCTCGCCCTTGAGACGCCCGTAGGTCTTGGAACCGGAGACGATGAAAGTCGCGCTTTTGATGCCCGCTTCCTCGCCTTCCAGATAATCGACGATTTCCACATCGAAATCATTCCTTTCCGCAAACCGCACATACATCCGGAAGAGCATCGAGGCCCAATCCTGGGATTCCGTGCCCCCCGCTCCCGGATGCAGTTCCACGATCGCGTCGCAATCGTCGTATTCGCCGCTCAAAAGCATCGCTGTCTCAAATTCCGAAAGCTCGTCATCTATTTTTTTAACCACGGCCTTGATTTCTTCAAGCAAATCATCTTCGCCGCTTTTGTGCATCTCGAAATATAGCTCAAGTTCTTCAAGGCCGTTCACGAGGCTTTCGTGGGTTTCGATGATTTCTTTTTCCGCCTTTACCTTTTTCAAAATCTTCTGGGCGGAATTCATGTCTTTATAGAAATCGGGAGACGCCATTTGCTGTTGTTGTTCCGCATAGGAAGCTTTCACGGACGCAATTTTGATTGCTCCTTCCAATTCGGAGAGGCGCCGCCGGTATTCTTCGATTTTTTTCGCGATTTCGTAGTTTTCCATAATCACCTTCCGCAGCAATGCTTATACTTCTTGCCGGAGCCGCAGGGACAGGGTTCGTTCCGGCCGACTTTGTCTTTCTTGACAACCGGTTTTCTCTTGACTTCCTCGTCCTTTCCGGAATGGGCTGCAATCGGCCTGATGACCGCTTCTCTCTGGAGATTGTCACGGATCATCGCTCTGTTGATGAAGCGCGTGGCGTCGTTTTCGATCGACTGAATCATGGCCTCGAATTTCTGGAAGCCGATTTCCTGGTATTCGCGGAGGGGGTTCACCTGAGCATAGGCTTGGAGGCGGACTGCCTGCCGGAGTTCGCTCATCGTGTCGATGTGTTCCGTCCAGTGCGTGTCGACGACGCGGAGGAGAACCACCTTTAAGAATTCCAGATAAATTTCCCGAGGGAATTGCTGTTTCTTTTCCTCAAGCAGGGCCAGGCATTTTTCCATGAAACGCTCGACGCCCTCTTCGAAACTCAGGCCGTCAAATTCTTCCGGCTGCACGTGGTCCAGGGGGAAATAGATGCCGTTCACATCCTTATGGAAGCGGCGGCCGTCAACGGTTTTGCCGTCCAGCATCGCGCCCCAAACAACCCGCTCACCGGTATTATGCATCATTTTAAGAATAATATCGGAAATATCTTCATGAAAGAGAATCTGTTTTCTCTGTTCGTAGATGATTTCCCTGTGCTTTCTCAATACCTCGTCGTATTCGAGCAGGGTCTTGCGGGCATCGAAGTTATTGCCTTCGATTTTCTTCTGCGCGCTTTCAACAAACCGCGAAAACATCCGCGATTCGAGCGGAACTTCCGTTCCCTGCTGATTGACGATGAAGCCGAGCATCGTTTTGAATCGATCGCTGCCGAAACGGCGCATGAGCTCGTCCTCAGCGGAGAGATAGAAGCGGGAATAGCCGGGATCCCCCTGGCGTCCCGAACGCCCGCGCAGCTGGTTGTCAATGCGGCGCGCTTCGTGCCTTTCCGTGCCGATGACCGCGAGGCCACCCAGTTCCCTGACTCCGGGGCCGAGTTTGATGTCGGTTCCGCGGCCGGCCATGTTGGTCGCGATCGTGACCGCTCCCTTTTCTCCGGCGTGGGCGATGATTTCCGCCTCGCGCTCATGCTGTTTGGCGTTCAAGACATTGTGGGGGATTCCCCTTCGCATGAGCATTTTCGAAAGCATTTCGCTGGTTTCGATGGAAATCGTGCCCACCAGAACCGGCTGCCCGCGTTTATGCCTTTCCGCGATGTCATTGACGATCGCGTTGAATTTTGCTTTTTCGGTCAAAAACATCAAATCGGGATCGTCTTGCCTGATCACGGGTTTGTTCGTCGGTATTTCCACAACATACATATTATAGATGTTCCGGAATTCCTCCTCTTCCGTTTTCGCTGTACCGGTCATCCCGGCAAGCTTTTTGTACATCCGGAAGTAGTTCTGGAAAGTGATCGTCGCGACGGTCCGCGTTTCTTTCTTGATTTCCACGTTTTCCTTCGCTTCGAGCGCCTGATGGAGGCCGTCGGAATACTGGCGACCGTGCATGAGCCGGCCCGTGAACTGGTCGACGATGACGACTTTGTTATCCTGGACGACATAGTCGACATCCTTTTGCATGATGAAAGTGGCCCTGAGGGCGTTGTTTATGTGGTGGAGGAGATTGACATGGCTGAGGTCGAAGAGGTTTTCGATTCCGAAGAAGCGCTCCGCCTTCTCCATCCCTTTCTCGGTCAAGGCAATGTGCTTGCTTTTGATGTCGATTTCAAAATCTTCCTCTTCGATCATGTTCCGCACGCAAAGATGTGCCTGCCGATAGAGGTTGGCGGTGCTCTTCGCCCCGCCGGAGATGATCAGGGGCGTGCGCGCTTCGTCGATCAGAATCGAGTCAACCTCGTCGACGATCGCAAAATTCAGGGGCCGCTGCACCATCTGTTCCTTATAGAGCACCATGTGGTCGCGGAGATAGTCGAAACCGAGCTCGTTGTTTGTTGAATAGGTGATGTCGGCGGCATAGGCTTCCCGCTTTTCCTCGGAACTCATGGCGCGAAGATTGAGCCCGACCGTGAGCCCGAGCCATTTAAAGAGCGCTCCCATCCACTCCGCGTCGCGCTTCGCGAGGTATTCGTTGACGGTCACGATGTGAACCCCTTCGCCCGGAAGCGCGTTCAGATAGGCGGTGAGCGTCGCCGTGAGCGTCTTACCTTCCCCGGTCTTCATCTCGGCGATGTTTCCGCCGTGCATCGCGATCGCGCCCATGAGCTGGACCTTGAAGGGAGTCATGCCGAGCACGCGGGTCGCGGCCTCGCGCACGGTCGCGAAAGCCTCGACCAAAATGTCCTCCATGGTCTCCCCTGCCTTTAAGCGGGCGCGGAACTCTTCCGTTTTTGCTTTCAACTCCGCGTCCGTAAGTTTTTTATATTCCGGAGCGAGCGCGTCGATCACTTCCGCCAGCTTCCGGCATCTTTTCAGTTCTCTATATCCCGGGTCAAACAAACTTTTAAACATTTTTTCTTCCTTTCCTGAGCCTTAATAGTAAGTTTATCATACCATTAAAACTGAAAATTTTCAAGTGCTTTTCCGTTTGCGTCTTCCGGAAACGAAAAAAGAGTCATTGCTGACTCTTAAGTGTGCTTTGTCTCAATGATTCCGTAAGCGCCGTCGTCCCGCAAATACACGACGCAGACTTTTTCATTCTCTTTGTTCAGGAAAACAAAGAAATCATGTCCGAGCATTTCCATCTGCAGTATCGCATCGTCCGGAGTCATCGGTTTCAACTCGAAGGTTTTCGATTTCACAAGCTTCGTCGCTTTGATTTCCGTTTCCATTTCTTCCAAGTCAAAATCAAGATTGGCGGCATAGTGCAGGGAAACGCCCATCCTCCTCTTCAGGCTGCGATAAATTTTTGATTTGTTTTTTCTGATCTGGGATTCGAGTTTGTCAATCGAGAGATCGATTGCGGAATAGATGTTGTCGGCTTTGACTTCCGAGCGCAGGAGCACATGCTTGGTCGGAATCGTGATTTCCACCGTGTGATGGGTGTCATAGACTTTACAAAGGACGTCTGCTTCCAATTCCTGGTATTTGGTGAAGTATTGGTCCAATTTCTTTAGCTTGTTCGTAGCGTAATTCTTGATTGCCTCCGAAGGCACGAATTTGTTTTTACCGCGAACCTTAACCTTCATATATTCCTCCTTTGCAATTTCATTATAGCATAATCCGGATGCGATATGCAAAAAAAATGCGTAAATTTTAAACAATTTTATCCGGCGATGATTTGGACGGAAAGCCCGAATTCAAGCAGAATCCCAAGCAGCTCATAGGACTTTTCCAATTCGAAATCCTCAAGGAAAACCAAAATGATTTCTTCCTGATGGAGCGCGGCTTCCAAAAGCAGGCGTTTCAATTTCTCCGAAAAATAATAGAGATGGTCTTTTTCGATTTCAATCTGCGGGCAATCCCGGAAAAGATAATAGATGCTGATATTAGTATTGCCGATAAAGAAGAATTCATCCTCTTTCCAGTGGCTGCATTTCCCGCAATCATGGATTTTAAAGAGATTGAAAAAAGTCCTCTTGTTTCTACAGTCCATGGCACCCCCCCTCATATATATTATTGATTTTTTCCGTTTTTCCTTCAAAAAAAGCACCCCATTGGGTGCTAGATGACAATATTGACGATTTTGTTTGGCACGACGATGATTTTCTTTATCGGTGAGTCCCCAAGAATCTGGCGGATCTTTTCGCGCCCAAGCGCAAGCTTTTCCACTTCTTCCTTAGGCAAATCAAGTTCCGCCTCCATCCGGTCGCGGATTTTGCCGTTGATCTGGATCACGACCGTGCAGGTCTCTTCCCGGATTTTGCTTTCGTCAAAGGTCGGCCACGCGCTTTCCGCAATCGACTCTTCATGGTTCAAAACATTTTGGTAGAGTTCTTCGGTCAGGTGCGGGGCAACCGGATTCAAAAGCTTCAGAAAGCCTTCCAAATAATCCAGGGGGAGATAGGGATGCTTGTAGCATTCGTTGATGAAAATCATCATCTGGCTGATGGCGGTGTTGAAACGGAGATTCTCATAATCTTCCGTGACCTTCTTCACGGTTCGGTGATAGACCTTTTCCAGGGTGAAATCGTCGTCCCTGATGTTCGCGATTTCCGTGTAAAAACGATACACTCTTTCCAAAAAGCGTTTCGGGCCTTCGAGCCCGGCCATCGACCAGGGTTTGTCGGCTTCGAGCGGACCCATGAACATTTCATAAACCCGCAAGGTGTCCGCCCCATGCTTTTTTACAATCTCATCGGGATTGACGACATTGCCCTTGGATTTGCTCATTTTCTCGCCGTCTTCTCCCAGAATCATGCCCTGATTGAAGAGTTTTTGGAAGGGCTCATCCGTTTTTACAACCCCCAAATCATAGAGGACCTTATGCCAGAAACGGGCATAGAGGAGGTGGAGCACCGCATGCTCGGTCCCGCCGACGTAGAGATCCACGGGGAGCCAGCGGTTGATCCTTTCCTGGACGCAGGGGTTGGTGAGGTCGAGGTATTTTCCGTCCTCACGCAGGAGATAGCCGATGTAGTACCAGCAACTTCCGGCCCATTGCGGCATCGTGTTCGTCTCCCTCCGTCCCCTGACACCGTCTTCCCGGGTGACGTAGAGCCATTCCTTCGCATTCGCAAGCGGGGACTCGCCGGTTTTGCTGGGCGCGATTTTCTTCAGTTTCGGAAGCTCCAAAGGCAAATCCTCCGGTCCCAAAACCTCAATCTTGCCGTCTTCCCAGAAAATGACCGGGAAGGGCTCGCCCCAATAGCGCTGGCGGCTGAAAACCCAGTCCCTGAGCTTGTAATTGACGCTTTTCTTGCCGATGCTTTTTTCTTCGAGGTAGGCAATCATCTTCGCGATCGCGTCCGCATTGTATAAGCCGTCAATGAAATCCGAATTGATGTGGAGCGCGTCGCCGACGAAAGCCGCTTCGCTCACATCCGCGTCCAACACGGGGATGATTTCCAAACCGAATTTCTTGGCAAACTCATAATCCCTTTCGTCATGGGCGGGAACCGCCATGATCGCGCCCGTGCCGTAGCTCAAGAGCACGTAGTCGGCGATCCAAATCGGGACCTTCTTGCCGTTCACGGGATTTATCGCGTAGGCGCCGGTGAAGACGCCGGTTTTTTCTTTATTCAAATCGGTGCGGTCGAGGTCGCTCTTGGCCTTCGCGGATTCGATGTAAGCGAGCACTTCTTCTTTTCTGTCCTCGGAAGCGATCTTCATGACCAAGGGATGTTCCGGAGCCAGGACGCAGTAGGTCGCTCCGAAGAGCGTGTCGGGGCGGGTCGTGAAGACCGTGAAACTTTCCTCATGCCCGTGAATCTCAAAGAGGACTTCCGCGCCCTCGCTTTTGCCGATCCAGTTCCGCTGCATTTCCTTGACCGATTCCGGCCAGTCGAGGCGGTCAAGGCCTTCAAGCAAACGCTCCGCATAGGCGGTGATTTTCAGAACCCATTGTTTCATGGGTTTCCTCACGACGGGATGGTGCCCGCGTTCGCTCACCATTTTGCCGTTGACGTTCACGACTTCCTCATTCGCAAGCACCGTGCCCAGACCCTCGCACCAGTTGACCTCAACTTCCTTCGCTTCCGCAAGCCCCATTTCGTAGAGTTTTGTAAAAATCCATTGGGTCCATTTGTAATAGGCGGGGTCGCAGGTGCTGATCTCACGGTCCCAGTCATAAGCCAGACCAAGCATCTTTAACTGCTCCCGGAAAATGTCCATGTTCCTTTCCGTGAATTCCCGGGGATCATTTCCCGTCTCGAGCGCATATTGCTCGGCGGGAAGCCCGAAGGCGTCAAAACCGATCGGATGCAGGACGTTGTAACCCTGCATTTTTTTCATCCTGGTGATGATGTCGGTCGCGGTATATCCTTCCGGATGCCCAACATGGAGACCGGAACCGCTCGGATAGGGGAACATGTCCAAGACATAGAATTTGGGTTTGTCGTCGTCAAGATTTGTTTTGAAGGTTTTGTATTCTTCCCAGTATTTTTGCCAGCGTTTTTCTATTTCACTGTGATCATAACTCATAATATCTACCTCTGTATCAATTTTCTGCTCAGTTTTGATGCATAAATAACCGTCATGATCATCCCCACGATCGCAAACAAAGAGAATCCGAAGAGGGATGCAAGCAATTGGCCGATCACATGGGGAGTCAGGGCATAGACCATCAGGCGAAAGATTTCCCCGAAACTACTGTAGGGATTGAAAAGTTTCTGTAAAAAAGTGATGATGACCCCCAGAATCAAAAGCGAAAACATGGAAACCAGGAGCAAGCCTACCATGTTCACAAGATTCGTCCGCCATGCATTCCTTTGCAATTGGTCATTGGCAATCCGGAAAACCGTCGTCCAAAAATCGGAACGCGAATGCGCAGCCTCTGAGAAATCAAGGTTTTCCAAATCGGCATAATCGCTGTAAGAGAAAAGTTCCCGCGCATTCAATGAGTGCATGTAATAAACTTTTTCTTTGGTGAGAATGATGTAGGCATCAACCGAAAAAGGCGACACTCCTACGGCTTCGCTCTCGGGAGTCAGGATGACGTTCAGGGTGTCAGTGATTTCCACCTTTATAACGCCTTCTCCGTCCCCCAAATATATCAATTGGTTGTTTTCAATTTTATAGGGCAGTTCCTCATCCCGAAATGCTTCTCTGATGGCTCTCTTATCCTCAAAATCCAAGGGGTTTTCCTCAAACATGATGATGAAACTAGGAATCATGGAGAGTAGAACGAGAATCCCGAGATAGAGGACAGTGGTGATTTTCCTCTCGGATCTATAATTGATGATCTCGCTCGGATAAAAGAGACCGCTTCTGAATCGTTTGAACACAGAGGATTACCTCCTAACTTAGACTATTATAACAAAAGCACGGGGTTATTTCAATACAAATAATTTTAACCCAAATAGTATTCTATGATTTTTTGCTTTGAAAAATCCCGGAAAAGCAAAAATTTTTTTGCCAGTTCAACGGTCTCATCTAGATTCAAATCAAGCTCTTCTTCCTCGTCCATTCCCAAATAATACTTCAGGGAAGAAGTCAAGCACTCCTTCGGTACCAAACCCACGATTTCGCTCGCGGTCACGTTGATCCCGTAGCGCCGCGCTTCCATTTTCACGGCCTCAAATGCCTGGTAGAGGGCGGTTTTCCCATAATCGGTCAGGTTCATCGTCACCTGGCAGATGTTCCTGTCCTCCAATTTCGCCGCCCCTGCCTGGATGTAACGGTAGCCACCTCCGGAAAAGCGAACCCGCCTTGCGATCCGCAGAACCTTTTTCCTGCTGGAAGAATCCGTGTCGATGTTATATGCAACGAGGAAATTCCTGCAGCCGACCGCGACCGCCCCCGCCGTGGGATGGGGGATCGTCCCTAGGTCCGGTTGCCAGAAGGAATCCTTCATCTTTTCTTCCAGACCTTCGAATTCACCCTTCCGGATGTCGGGAAGATTCTCGCACTGAGGCCTCTTCGCCGATTTTGCGTAGAAATACACGGGCACGCCCGTTTTCTCATGAATTTCCTTGCCGATAATGTAACTCAATTCAATGCATTCTTTCTCATCGATTCCCTTGATGGGAATAATCGGTAGCACGTCCAAGGCGCCCATCCGCGGATGCTCGCCCCTGTGCGTCCCCATGTCGATGAGTTCCGCAGCCAACCCCGCGCTTTCGACGATACCCCTCATCACCGCTTCCGCTTCCCCGATCGCGGTGACGACGCTCCTGTTGTAGGAAGCGTCCATTTCCAAAATCAGGAGTTTGATTCCATCCAAACCTTTGAAGGGAGCGATGATTTTCTCCATCACTTCCCTGTTTTTGCCTTCGGAATAATTGGGAACAATTTCGATTATTTTTTCCATATACATACCTCAAAACAAGTATAGCACAAATTTTGGAAAAAATAAATAATCTCTTGGCCCCGCTCAAAAAAACCATGCTCCCGGTGGGAACATGGTTCATGTCCGATCAAGCCGTCCAGCCGCTGTCAGCTACCAGCACGGCAGCGTTCACGAAACTGGATTCGTCGCTTGCGAGAAAGAGCGCCACCTTTGCGATCTCTTCCGGCTCGCCCGCGCGGGGATTGAGCGCCATTGAAGGCCCCGTCCTTTCTGCTCCGAATTGGTGGATGTTCGTCATCGTGCTCTGGATGTTGGTCATGACCGCGCCCGGGGCGATTGCGTTGCAGCGGATGCCTTTCGGGGCATACATGAACCCGGTGCTCTTCGTGAAGCCGATGACGGCAAATTTGCTTGCGGTGTAGGCAGTGCCGGCGAGTTTGGCCGTGATGCCGCCGATTGAAGCGATGTTTATGATGTTGCCTTTTTCTTTCTCAAGAAAAATCGGCAAAACCTTCCTGGTTGTCCTCAGAACAGAGGTCACGTTGACCGCGAAGATCCGCTCCCACTGTTCGTCCGTAATGTCTCCGGCCGGTTCCATTTTATCCATGATCCCGGCATTGTTTACAAGAATATCGACCGTTCCGAATTCTTTCACGGTCTCTTCGACGAGACGGTCGATATCTTCCTGAAGCGCCACGTTCGCCTTGAACGCAGAGGCAACGCCGCCGTTGGCTTTAATGCCCTCGACGACGGACAGTACTCCATCCAAATTGATGTCCGCAGCCATGACTTTCGCGCCTGCGCGCGCGAACACTTCCGCAATCGCCTTCCCGATGCCGGATGCGGCCCCGGTCACGATCGCGACTCTTTCTTTAAGTTTCACTAACTCACCCTCCTTTACATTATTATACCACTCCTAAAATATAAAAGAAATATTCCGCTGTAAAAATGTTTTCAAAATAAAAAAGGCCGGGATTTCCGGCCCTTCATCTCATGAAATGTCCGAATGTTTCGCTCAATGTCGGGTGGGCAAATATCATTTCGCTGAGCTCTTCCACCGTTCCCTTCTTGTTCATCAGAACGACCGCTTGGTGGATTAAATCGCTTGCACCGGCGCCGATGATGTGCACGCCCCTGACTTCACCGCCAACTGTTACGACTTTCAAAAATCCTTCCGGCTCTCCCAAAGCTCGGGCTTTTCCGTTGGCGAGGTATTGGAATTTGTAGGTTTTTGGATTCTGATCCGAGCATTCTTCCTCGCTCAGACCCACCGTCGCAACCTCCGGGAAAGAGAAAACGCAAGCGGGTAGGAGCGAAAAGTCGATTCCCGAGGTTTCTCCCAGGATGTGCTTCAAAACATGGAAGCCCGCATAGGTTGCGCTGTGGGCGAGCATCATTTTGCCCGTGACGTCGCCGATCGCATAGATGTTCGGGACATTGGTCTGGAAGTTTTCATCCACGGCGATTCCTTTTTTAGCGTATTTGATGCCGACCTTATCCAAACCGATGTTTTCCACATTCGGAACTCTGCCGATTGCGATTAGCAATTTATCGAAGTGGAGGGCATGCTCTTCATCTTTCTTGGTGAAGATCACCTTGTTTCCGCGGATGTCCTTGACTCTTGCGGAAAGGTGGATTTTTATCCCCTGTTGCTTGAGATAGCCCGCAAGCCTTTTTGAGACCTCCCTGTCGATGCTGGGAAGAATCGTATCCAACGCTTCAATCACTTCCACATTGCTTCCGAATTGGTTGAAGATCGTGGCGATTTCGATGCCGACGACGCCCGCTCCCACGATCACCAGCTTCTTCGGCGGTGTTTTTTCCGAAAGGATTTCTTTGGATGTGATGATGTCGGGATTCCGGATGTCTCCGAAGGGAAGCCGGGCAGGCCGCGAACCGGTTGCGATCACGATGTTTTTACCTTCGTAAATGTCACCCTCCACGGCTACTTTGGTCTTGCTTTCCAGCTTGGCTTCTCCGTAGATCAGTTCCACGCCCGCACGCTTGAGCATGAACTTAATCCCTTCCGTCAGTTCCTTGACGATTCTGTTTTTTCTTTCCAAGTTGGTTTGAAAATCAAAACCATGTTCGGCTTTGATTCCGAAATCAATGGCTTCTTTCAGGGTTTTTAAAAGATAAGCCGTCCTGTGGTAGGCCTTGGTCGGGATGCAGCCGCTGTGGAGGCAGGTGCCCCCGACTTCCTCTTTTTCAATCAGGAGCACGGAAAGCCCGCTTTTCGCGGCTGCGAGCGCCATTTCATATCCGCCCGGACCGGCGCCGATGATGATGAGATCCTTCATTTCAGATCCCCGTATTTCAGAATCGGCTGCCTTGCGGCTTTGACTTCGTCCAGGCGGGAGACGGGAGTCGTATGCGGAGCCGTTTTCAAAATCTCCGGATCCTCATCGGCTTCTTTGGCGATTTTCTTCATCGCCCCGATGAAAGCATCCAAGGTTTCTTTCGACTCGACTTCGGTGGGCTCAATCATCAGCGTCTGATGGAAGAGGAGGGGAAA
>LFRY01000005.1:0-16114 GCA_001512995.1 Acholeplasmatales bacterium DTU067 | reverse complement strand
GCGGATTGGGAAGGAACTCCACGAGCTCCGCAGTCACGCCCACGGGGCCGCTTCCGGGTCCGCCACCGCCGTGCGGGGTCGAAAAGGTTTTGTGTAAATTGATGTGCATGATGTCAAAGCCCATGTCGGCGGGACGCGCGATGCCGAGCAAAGCGTTCAGGTTGGCGCCGTCATAGTAGAGGAGGCTGCCGTTTTCGCGGAGGAGCCGTGAGATTTCCAAAATCTCCTTTTCAAAAATGCCGAGCGTGTTCGGGTTGGTGAGCATCATGCCCGCGACTTCATCGTTCAAAAGTTTTTTGAATTCGTCCAAATCAACCGTTCCCTCTGGTGTCGAAGGCGCTTCCAAAATCTCAAACCCGCAGACGGCAGCGGATGCGGGATTGGTGCCGTGGGCGCTGTCGGGAACGATGACCTTGGATCTCTTTAGATCGCCCTTCTTCAGGAAATACTCCTTCATGATCATCAGGCCCGTCGCTTCGCCGTGGGCGCCGGCAAAGGGGCTGAAGGAAAACTCAGCCATGCCTGTGAGAGTTGAAAGCATCTTCGAGGTTTCATGGAGGATTTCCAAGGCGCCCTGGACGGTTTCTGCGGGCTGCAGGGGGTGGATTTCCGTAAAGCCCGGGAGCGCAGCCGCTTCTTCATTGATTTTCGGATTGTATTTCATCGTGCAGGAGCCCAGGGGGTAAAAGCCCCCGTCGACGCCGTAATTCTTTTTCGAAAGATTCGTGTAGTGGCGGACGACGTCGAGCTCGGTCACTTCCGGAAGCTCGGGTTCGGTTTGTCTGAGGTATTCCTCATCCAAAAATGGATATTCCTTGACAGCGGATTTCGGAAGGCTGTATCCCTTCCTTCCCTGTTTGGAGATTTCAAATATCAGTTTATCGTACATGAGCTTTCACCGCCTCCACGAATGCGTCAATTTCATCCTTTGTCCTGACTTCCGTCGCGCAGAAGAGAACCGCGCCTTTGAATCCCATGCAACTCAAATCAAGCCCGGAAAGGAAACCTTTCTCTTCAAGGCCCCGGTTAAGTTCCGGAACGTCCAAATCGGTTTCCAAAACAAATTCCTTGAAGAAGGGAGCCTGGCTTGGCCGTCGGAACAGGCCAGTTTCCAGGAGTTTCTCTTCCAGGTAATGGGCATTGTTGTACGCGCGCAGCGCCGCTTCCTTCATTCCTGCTTTTCCGAGCAGGCTCATGTAGAGCACGGTGTGGAGCGCCATCAGGCTTTGGTTCGAACAGATGTTGGAAGTCGCTTTTTCGCGGCGGATGTGCTGTTCCCGCGCCTGGAGGGTGAGCACGAAACCGCGCCTGCCCTGGGTGTCGTTGGTTATGCCGCAGATTCTGCCCGGCATTTTCCTTAAGAGTTTTTCCTTAGCAGCGATGAAACCCACATAGGGCCCGCCGAAACTCTTGGGGATGCCCAGGGTCTGACCGTCCCCGCAGGCGATGTCAGCGCCGATTTCTCCGGGGGTTTTCAGAACCGCAAGCGTCGACGGATCGACGTTCATGATCAAAAGGCTCTTGTTGGCATGGATTTTTTCCACATAGTCAAATTTTTCCACGGTTCCGAAGAAATTCGGGTTCTGCACGATCACGGCCGCGACATTCTCATCGAGCTTCGCAAGCAAGTCCGCTTCCGATGTCCGGAAATCTTCGTTTTCGATGAAAACCAGTTCGATGTTCCTATAGCGGGCATAGGTTTTCAACACTTCCGAAACACGCGGGTTAAGCGCGGAACTAACCAGGACTTTGCTTCTTCTTGTCTGCGCAACGGCCATGAAGAGCGCTTCCATCGTCGCCGTCGCCCCGTCATAGACGGAAGCGTTGCTGATGTCGAGGCCGGTGAGTTCGCAGATCAGGCTTTGGAATTCAAAAATGTATTGGAGCGTTCCCTGCGAGACTTCCGGTTGGTAGGGCGTGTAGGAGGTGAGAAATTCCTGCCTGGAAAGAATCGCGGGTATGACCGCGGGGGTGTGGACATCGTAGGCACCCGCGCCGCGGAAGCAAACGAACCTTTTGTTTTTTTCTGCCAGTTCCCTTATTTTTTTCCTGAGTTCGATTTCCGAATGCGCTTCCGGAAGGTCCACTTCTCCCTGAAGGAGCACTTCTTTCGGAAGCTCGGCAAAAAGATCCTGCAAAGAGGAAAGACCGACATCCTTCAGCATCTCTTGAATGTCGGCTTCCGTATGGGGAAAATATTTGAACATCATTCTACGATTTCACGATAACCGTTTGCATCGAGCAGGTTATCAAGCTCTTTTTCGTCGCTCAATTTGATTTTCACGATCCAGGAACCGTACGGATCGGAATTCAGAAGTTCCGGATTGTCGAGAACTTCTTCGTTGACTTCGATGATTTCGCCGCTCACGGGCGCAAGCAAATCCGAAGCTGCCTTCACGCTTTCGACGGCACCAAATTCTTCGAATTGTTTGACCTCATCCCCGGGTTCGCCGACCTCAAGATAGACGACCGTTCCCAAACTGTCCTGGGCATAATCAGTGATTCCCACTTTCGCAACCCCGCCTTCAACAAGGCACCATTCATGGCTTTTCGAATACAAAAGGTTTTCCAATACTTTGCTCATGTTTCCTCCTAACGAATATATTTCTTTTTTAAAAATTTCCTGTTCCGCACGACTGCCGGAACCAAGTTTCTCCTGATCCTCACGGCGACTTCCGTCCCGATTTCCGAAAATTCTGCCCTGACCAAGGCAAACGCGAGCGCCGTCTCCCTTCCCGGCAGAAGATAGCCCGTCGTGATCCTGCCGATTGTTTCGCCGTCGGCCACGACTTCATAGCCTTCGCGGGCAATGCCCCTGTCTTTGAGTTCCAAAGCAACAATTCTTTCTTTTGGGCCTTCCGCTTTTATTTTCTTCAGTGCTTCACTGCCGATGAAGTCCTTTTCCAAATTGACGGCAAAGCCAAGACCCGCGGCCAGGGGATTGATCTCCGGCCCGATCTCATGCCCATAGAGGGGCATCGCTGCTTCAAAGCGGAGTGTGTCCCGGCATCCCAAACCGCAAAGGGATACTTCCGGCTCCTCTGCAAGCTCCCGGAAGAGCGCAAGGATGTCCGCGTTGGACCCGTAGATTTCAAAGCCGTCCTCGCCGGTATAGCCGCTTCTGGAAACCATGAATTCTTTGCCGGCGATTCGGAAATGGTCGAACCCAAACAGCTTCAGTTCGTCCAAGGGATAATCCGTCAGGCGTCCGAGGACTTCTCTGGAAAGCGGCCCCTGCAGGGCAAGTTGCGAGAAGAGGTCGGATTCGTCGCTGACACTGACTTCGAAAGCGCCTTTATGCGAATTGATCCAAGCGAAGTCCTTGTCCTTATTGGCGGCATTGACGACCAAGAGATAATCATCTCCGTCAAAAACATAAACCATCAGATCATCGACCACGCCCCCGTCATCATCCAGGAGGAAGCCGTAAAACATTCTGCCCTTTCCGTCTTCCGGAACCAGGCAGGTGAGGAGATGATTGACGAAACGGTTGGCATCCTTCCCCCTGATTCTGATTTCACCCATGTGGCTCACGTCAAACAAACCCGAGCTTTCCCGGACGGCCGCGTGCTCTTCCGCAATCCCAGTGTAAACCAAGGGCATCAGATAACCCGCGAACTCGACCATCCGCGCGCCCCGCCGGCAATGCTCGTCATACAGAATCGTTTTTTTCATATTACCTCCAAAGCAAATCGATTATGTCCTCAGCCTCGGCATCAACAATGTATGCGCCGATCGCGATGTTTCCAAGGATCCGTCTGAAATTCTCTTCGCTGAATTCTTCGTTCAGAAAAAGTTCGTATAATGAATCCAACTCGCGGGTTGTGAAGAAATCGCCGGTAAAAACGATGTTCTTGACCCGGCCCTTCCGGACATCGACCCGCGCTTCGATCCCTCCCCAGGCATAACGTTTTTTGTTTCGGAAAGAGTAGGGAGGATTTTGAAAATCAAGCCATTCTTTCGTCAGGTAGGTTTTTTCGATTTTCAATATTTCTTCCAAATCCTCATTTGTGAGGAAAATCTCCTCCGTCGAAATGAAGCCGAAGACATGGTCCATCAAACCATAAATGTCCATGTCCAGATAATCTTTCAGATTGATGACGCGCTGGCGGACGGAACTGATCCCTTTGGAAACCAGTTTCGAGTCGTCAGGAGTGAGGGAAGCCACCATTCTTTCGATGCTGGTGTCATACATCATCGTCCCGTGGAGAATCGAGCCATGGGGTCCGCTCATGAATGCATTTCCGGAAAACTTCTTCCCCCGAAACAAAAGATCGTTCCTTCCGGAAAAGATTACTTCAAGACCCAATTGCTTCAAAGCTTTTTGTATCAACCCGAGGTATTTCTTGAACACTTCCTCACGGTTAATGTTCTTGGTGAGGAAGGTGAACATGAAGCAGCCCTCGTCCGCATAAACGGCGCCCCCGCCGGTGTGGCGCCTGAAAACCTTGATTCCGTGTTTTTTCGTGTATTCAAGATTGACTTCCGCGGAAAGCAATTGGTTTTTCCCGCAGATGACCGAAGGATGCAAATCCCACAGGAAGAACAAATCTTCATCTATTCTCGGCAAAAAATATTTTTCGATCGCAAGATAAAAGGATATGTCGCGCTTTCCCAAAGCTTTTAAATTCAGGCTTTTCATAATATTCTACCCGCTATAATAATAACATATTTAAAATGATTATTGAATAATTTTAATTCAAATCAAGGTTTAAATCTTCCTCCAGCCAAGGGGGATTTTTCAGAACATCGATTTCCTCTTCCGAAAGCGGGTCGACGAACCGGAGCCGCAGGGCATGGAGGTGGAGCACATCGCCGCCAGCGCCGTAAAGTTTGTCTCCGAGCACGGGATGTCCGAGTTCGGATAAGTGGACGCGGATCTGGTGGCAGCGTCCCGTCTTCAGGGAAAGCAACAGCAGGCTGGCATCATCCTTTTCCCTGAGAACCCGGTAATGGGTCAGGGCCGGTTTCCCGTCCGGAGCCACCCGGCGCCTCAGCCTGTCCCCTTCGAGGCGCCTGATTGGCAAGTCAATCTTTCCGCTTTTTTCCTTAAATTTACCCTCAGCCCGCGCAAGATAGGTTTTCTCGATATCCGTTTCCTGCAGCCTGTGGTGCATGTGCCCGGTTTTCGCGACCAGCACCAATCCGGAAGTGGCATAGTCCAGGCGCGTCACGACATGGACGTTGGTTTCGATGCCCTTTTCAAGATAATAATGCCTGATTCTTCCGATCAGATTGTCCGGGTGTTTCCGGGAAGGCTGGGTGGAGAGATTCGCGGGTTTGTTTACGATCAAGAGATTTTCGTTCTCAAAAACCACTTCCAGGGGAGAAGCCACGGGCTGGATTTCCGGGTTATTTTCCGGAAGCAATATTTCCAAAACATCCCCGGGCTTTATGGGGTACCAATTGCCGGATTCTTTTCCGTTGATGTAGATTTTCCCATAGAGCTTGATCTTCCGCCCCAGATTCCGGGAAACCCCCTTCTCCCTTATATACTCTTTTACAATGCTCTCTTTTTCAACAAAATATCTTAAACGCATGTTCCCACCTAATAAGAGAAGCGACCAAAGGCCGCTTCGTTTTTATTTCTTGTATTCTTCGATGATTTTCGGAATCAGATGCTCGGGCACCTGTTCGTAACGCAGGAATTTGCGGGTGAAGAAACCGCTGGCCTGCGTCATCGCTTTCAGGTCGACGGCATATTTCGTGATTTCCGCTTCCGGAACTTCCGCGATTACTTCCTGATAGCCGTCCTTCTGCTCCATTCCGAGAACGCGCCCGCGCCTCTTGGTGATGTCGCCCATGACGTCGCCGACATAATCGCCTTTCACATAAACATTGATCTGCATGATCGGTTCCAAAATCGTGGGCCGAAGCTGGGGCAGCGCATTTTTGAAAGCAAGCGCGGCCGCGAGCTTGAATGATATTTCATTGGAATCGACCGGATGGTAGCTGCCGTCATAGAGGGTGGCTTTGACGCCGATGACGGGGAAGCCGGCAAGGGGGCCTTTTTCCAATGTTTCGATCAAACCTTTTTCAACCGCCGGGAAGTAGTTCTTGGGAACGGCGCCGCCGACGATGACTTCCTCGAAGATGAAATCTTCTTCGCAGGGCTCGAACCTGATCCAAACGTCGCCGAATTGTCCGGCGCCGCCGGTCTGTTTCTTGTGTCGGCCCTGGGCCTCCCCCTTGCTTCTGATCGTTTCCCGATAAACGATCTTCTGATCGCTCGTTTCCACGTCAACCTTGAACATGTTCTTCATCCGCTCGATGATGTAGCCGATGTGCGTTATTCCCTGACCGCCAATCAAAAGCTGGGCAGTTTCCGGATTGCGTTTGATCTCAAAGCTGTCGTCTTCGAGTTTCAGTTTCTGCAAGGAACCGGAAAGTTTGTCTTCGTCCTGCTTTTTCAGCGGCGTGATGGCGACGTAAATGATCGGCGCCGGATGCTCGATTTTCGGATAAACAATCGGCTCTCTCTTATCGGAAAAGGTCATGGAATTCATGAATTCCGAAACCTTGGCCACGACGGCGATGTCACCCGCATGGACCGCGTCGACAGGAATCTGCTGTTTCCCGCGCATGCAGAGGAGCTGGGGCAATTTCACGGTCGCATCAGTTTCCGGAATATATACTTCCTGGCCGACCTTGAGGGATCCGGAATAGAGCCGGAAAAAGGACAGGGAGCCGAGGAAGGGGTCGATGATTGTCTTGAAAATCAGACCGGAAAGGGGTTGGTTGACATCCGCTTCGCGGCTGATTTCTTCGTTGGTTTTCGGATTGATTCCGGTTTTCGCGCCGATCTGGGCAGGATTCGGCAAATATTCCACGACCGCGTCCAAAAGCGTCGCGATGCCGATGTCGGTTGTGCTGGAGACGGTGATGATCGGGAAGAGATCGCCGCTCATCATGGCCGACCTGATGCCGGACGCGATTTCTTCGGCGGTGAGTTCCTCACCGCTGAAGTATTTTTCAAGCATTTCTTCCGACGTTTCCGCAACGCTTTCCAGCAAGGAATTATACAATTCTTCGGCTTTGCCGGAAAGATTCGCGGGAATCGAAACCTCATCGCGGCCCAATCCCTGGTGAGCGCTCTGTCTCAGCACCTCCACCATGCCCGTGAATTGGTCCTGGGTTCCGAAAGGAAGCGTGATTTCCACTGCGCGTTTGGACAGTTTGTCATTGATCGTTGCGATCATCTCATCATATTTTATGTTTTCTTTGTCCATTTTGTTGACGGCGATGATTGTCGGCAGGTTCCTCTTTCTCAGTTCCAGCCAGACCCTTTCGGTGCCCACCTCGACGCCCTTCGTCGCATCGACCACCAGAACGGCGCCGTCGGACACTGTCAGGATGTTTTCCAATTCGCCGATGAATTCTTCGGACCCGGGCGTGTCCATAAAATTAATCTTCGTATCCTTCCATTCGAGGGGAAGCAGGGAAGCCGTCAGCGTGGTGAGGCGGTTGTGTTCTTCGGGAGTGTAGTCCCCAACCGTATTCTTCTTCTCCACTTCGCCTTTTTTATCGATTGCCTTCGAAACAAAAAGGACCGATTCCCCGAGTGTCGTCTTACCGCTGCTCATGTGGCCTAGGATTGCGACGTTGCGGATAGCGTTCGTATCATAAACTTTCATCTTAAACCTCCTAAAGAAACGTTCACACTAATTTATTATACTATAATTTTTCCTTTTTTCAAAATGTTTTTTATCGCCATGCGAGCATCCAAGCTGGGACCCTGCTCAGAGAGCTCAGCTGTTTAAATGTGGAATCTTTTTTTAAGTTCCTCTTTCGTCTCCTTATCCGCAAAGACGATCATCCCGATGATGGTCGCGAAGGAAAGCGAGGCCGCCGCAAGGCTGGGCCAAAGCACATCGATCAGATTCACGAGCCAGAGAATGAAGGGAATGAAACCGAGGATGACCGCCGCCAACAAATAAAGCAAGTATTCCGCAAACTTCACCTTTCCGAGCAGCACGGCGATGATTGCCAAAAGCGAAGCCATGGAAAGAAAGGGAACCACATAATTTAGTGACCAGCGGCTGAAGCCGCTCACGGCGTCGATTCCGACAACAAGGGAAGACAGCATCAGCATCTGGATCACCAATTTCAGTCCCACATTGACTTTGGCTTTGAAAGTCGAACGCAGCAGGACCCAAAAATAGACGACGCCGAGAACGACGATCAGGGACCAGAGCGTTTTCGTTTTTGAATAGGTCAGGGCATTGACCAGAGCGGAAACGAAAACCGCAATGACCGACAAAAATGCGATGATTCTGAGCAGCACATTATAGGATGACGGTTCCGGAACCGGCCGGGGATAATCGGGACCCTGAAAATCCTTCCCGTCGAGATCCTCCAGGATTTCGAAACAAAGTGGGCAGGATTTCCTCGTCGTATTATGTAAGAGATTGCATTTGGAGCATTTTTTCATCCTAGACCTCCAATTCGTTCGTCTCAATCAGAACTTCCAGACCGAAACTGGAAAGCAGCCTGTAGAATTCCCTATGCAAATCCCGCTCCCTGATCGCCCCAGCAAAAGTGATTTGCATGCGGTCGCGGTAACTGATGCCGCCGACATTGACCGGAGAGGTTTTGGAAGCGCCGTTGGTGAAGATGAATTTGCGGACATGGGGTTCCATGCTCTTGGGCAATTTCACCACACCGATGTTCGAAAACGTCATCGTGTTCAGTTTGTCTCCCCAGGCGCTGTATCCGATTTTCAAAACCAGCTCCTTGATGAAGAGGGGCACGAGCCTCAAAAAGATGTTTTTCTCGATCGTGACATTGGCGACGATTCTTTCCTGCAGTTTTTCCTTCGTCAACTCTTCCGCAAAAACATTCTTCACATGCTGCAAAATTGTTTCAAAATCCCATTCTTCGTTCGGCATCATCCCCGCGGAAATGAACAGCGAAAAATTCCTCAAAGTCCGCGAAGGAAAGTATTTTCTTAAATTCACCGGTATGAAAATCTGAAGGGGTTTGCCTCTGCCTTTAAAAAGATGGGTCATGTTCCTCCCGGAATATAGCAGGCAGGCGGTGAGAAATTCCGAAATCGTCGCGGAATACCTGTGCGCGACTTCTTTCAGTTTGGGGACGCTCACTTCCCCCGTGATGAGAGAAAGATAGAGATCGTCATAATAATTTCCCCGAAACTGCAGAGCCTTCGGATCGCGCTTGTTGTTTTTCAAAGAAGGCTTGTAGTTTTTTATGAAACTGTCCTGGGCTTCCTCATATACATTTTCGATGTCGGAAGTGAGGATCAAATTCTCGCCGTCAACATCTTTTCCCGCCAACAGAAGATAATTGAAGACAATCGCCTTCAAGAACTCCAGAGCCCCGGATCCGTCCGTGAGCGAATGGAAAACTTCAAGGTTGATGCGCGAAGAATGATAACTCACCTTAAACAAATACCCGTTATTCTCCTTCCTCTTCAGCCGCTGGCAGATGTGGGGACTTTCCGGATAGACATTGGCTTCCGCGTGGTTTTCTTCAAGATAATACCAAAAAAGCCCTCGCTTCATTCTCACTTTCAGGGAAGGAAAGCGCCCGACAGTGACATTCAAGGCCTCTTTGAGAAGTTCGGGTTCCACTTCCTCCGCCAGCACGACCGACAAACGGAAAACATTGGTTCTTTTGTCGGTGGTTACCGAAGGAAAAATTTTCGCAGCATTGTCAAGTTTGTACCATTTGTTCATATCGCACCTTCTCCAAAATTTTCTCCGCTCCCAGATTCCCAGGGTTATTTTTCCCATTTTATCCATATCATATTATACAATAAATCATGGCTTATCACAAGAAAAGCAATGTATAAAAAAAAGCAAAATGACATTTTCATTCTGCTTTTTCATCAGTTCGGGAAATGGAAATCGACCTTCATTTTCCCTTTGCCGACTGTACCATGTAACGGATGGAAAAGATGAACGGTGTCAGGATAATGGCCTCAACAATAAAAAACATTAAAAACTTCATTTCAGCAAGGCCAGGAATGAGAATCATTTCCAAAGGTGTCATCAAGATGACAAAACCGCCCAAGGCTGCCAAACAAAAGATGACAAAGAGCGTAATGATGAAGCCCTTCTCTTTATAATCCCCCCGTTTAACAAGATTCAGAATGGCGATGCTGAAACCGATCATCAATCCAAGGATCACATAGACAATAAAATCCGTCGCCCCCGAGCTCAGGTTGGAAATGAGATTGAGGATGCCCAAAACCAGGCTGTAGATGGCCACGACTTTTGCGGAAGTGGCACTCGGTTTCTGAGCCGCTCCTTGGTATGTGGGGCGGTATTCGGAGTCATAATCAAACAAAACCGAATCAGGATTCGGTTGCGGATTCTCCTGAAAATGCACGTTTTTTCGCCGCACCTTGCGCAAAACCTATCCTGCGATGAAATGTCGCTGCCGCAAAGGTAACACTTCATATTTTCCTCCTAAAAAAATTATATCCTATAAAGACATTTTATCATCACTTGCCGTGATTGTAAACATAAATTTGGACAATTTGCCAAGCAAAAAAGCCCCGGAGGGCTATTTTTTCAATAAATACAGGATGCCGATTGTTCTCGGCCCGCAATGCGTTGAGATGACGGCCCCGGCTTTGGTTTCGCAGATGTTTTCCACATCTGCGATTTTTGCGATTTCTTCACGCAAATAAACCGCGTCCTCGTCCGCCATGCTGTGCGTCACCATGACATATTCGGGGTCAATGTTTTCCGCATCGTTTTGGAAGTATTCCAGGAGCATCCTGAGCGCTCTTTCAAACCTGCCCAGCGGTTTCTTCGCAACCTCCATCTTCCCGTCCACAACTCTGATGATCGGCTTGATTCGGAGCACCGTCCCGATGATCCGCGAAGTGCCGCTGCAACGCCCACCCTTATGCAAATACGCGAGCGTGTTGATGGCGAACTGGGTTCTAACCAAAGGAACGAGTTCTTCGACCTTTCTCGCAATTTCTTCCAAACTGTCTCCCTGATCACGGAATTTAGCCGCTTTAATGAGCAGAAGCCCGATGCCGCTGGAAAGATTTCCGGAGTCGACGATCCGCACTCTTCCCTCGGGTAATTCCTTGGCAGCGAGGCAGGCGTTTTGGTAGTTTGCGGAAAAATTGGCGCCAATGCAAATGAACAAAACATCATAACCGGAAGCGATGTGTTTTTCAAAGATTTTTATTAGAGTTCCCGGCGGGACAGCGGCAGTTTTCGGAAGCTCTCCGTGCTCTTTAACCAAATCGTAGAGCATTTCGGAGTTTATATCCTTACCATCCGCATAACTTTTCCCACCGATGCTGACAGTCAAAGGAATTACTTCAATGTCTAACTTTTCATATAATTCCGGCGTCAAATCGCTAGTGCTGTCCGTAATTATTCTGATGCCCTTCATGTTTTCCTCTCTCTCATCATTAAATATATTAGTATTATACAATAAAATAACCTCTTTCTCAAGCAGAAGCATGGGCAAACTCAAATACGTATGACAAATATAAAAAAAGTATTCATTGCCTGAATACTATTTTATCAAATTCCTGAAAGAACTGATGTAACCGCCGCGGATGCTCGAAATGTCCTGAACGGCAATCAAAGCTTGGGGATCAAACTCGTAAATCATCTTCGTCACGATTCCCTGGTTCTTCCTCTCTGCATACACGATCAACATCATTTTCTTGGCTTCTTTTCCCGCCGCATCCAAAGTCGTGACCCCGAAACCGGCTTCACGCAAAACCTTCGCCAGTTCCAGACCGCTTTCCCGGGAAGTGATTGCCTGCACCAAGATCTTGCCCAGGGCGATTATCTTTTCCAGAATCGAACCGGCAAACACGCCGCCTGCAAATCCCAAAGCATAAACGATGCCTTTCAAAGGCTCTGTAGAAAGCGCTCCGATCACCTTTGAGGCAACGAACACCCAAATCAACGCTTCCACAAACGCCAATAGCGACGCCTTTTTTCCGTAACCCTTGTTTACGAGAATGTTTCTCAAAGTGCCGATGGAAACTTCCAGAACGCGGGAAAAGAATATCAACAAAAACTCAAATACCAAACCCATCTTATACCTCTGATTTCTACACTTATTACATTTAAGATTTTATCATAAATGGCACTTTATTACAAACCATATCAATATTTTTCCCTTTTCCTCAATTATTAATAAATAATCCGGGATTCATTGATAATAAAAAGTTTTCGTGTTAGAATTAGATGGAAAAATGAAAGGAAGAAGCTATGATAGAGGTAAAAAATCTAACAAAAACGTACCATCCGAAAAAAGGCGTGCCCGTCGTCGCCCTTGATAATGTCAATCTGAAAATTGAAGACAAGGGCTTGGTTTTCATCCTCGGAAAATCCGGTAGCGGTAAATCCACCCTCCTGAACCTCCTCGGCGGTCTGGACAAATACGACGCGGGGGACATCATCATCAAGGGAAAATCCACGAAGGATTTCACCCAAGGCAATTTCGATTCCTACCGGAACACCTATGTCGGGTTCATTTTCCAGGAATACAACATTCTTGAAGAATTCACCGTCGGTGCGAACATCGCCCTTGCCATCGAACTGCAGGGAAGAAAGGCCACCAATGAAGAAGTGAAACAAATCCTGGACACCCTCGATCTCACCGGTTACGGTCACAGAAGGCCGAATGAACTTTCGGGGGGGCAGAGACAGAGAGTGGCGATTGCGCGGGCGCTTGTAAAAAACCCGGAAATCATTCTGGCGGACGAGCCCACCGGTTCCCTGGACAGCAAAACAGCGCTGCAGATCTTTGACATCCTGAAGAAACTATCCCAGGAAAAGCTGGTCATGGTCGTCTCCCACGACAGGGAGTTTGCGGAAATGTACGGGGACAGGGTCATCGAACTTGCCGACGGCAGGATCATCAGCGACATCAGCAAAACCACCGTCACAAGCGAGGTTGCTTCCAATGTCCAGTATGCACAAAATGAAGGCCTGATCGTTAGAGAGGGGTATAAGCTGACCGCGGCAGATCTGGAAATGATCAACCGCTATCTCGAGAAAGAAAAGAAACTCAACATCATCACCAAGAACGACCGGGATTTCCGGACACACGAGGTGTTTGTAGAAACGGAAGATGTGGATTTGAAATCCTATGACGAAGAATTCAAAATGATTAAATCCCGCCTGCCGAACAAAATGGCCTTCAGAATGGGAGCGAGCGGGCTCGGATACAAGAAATTGCGCCTCTTCTTCACCATCCTTCTTTCATTGGTCGCATTCACCCCTTTCGGAGTTGCCGATTCTCTGGCCGCCTATAACAAAATCGACGCAATAGTGAACTCCATCATCGACGGCAACATTCAAACAGCCGCGTTGACGAAAGAAGAAACGTATTTGGTTAATGAGGATGAACACACCCGCTATTTATCCTTCTCCATGGAAGATGTGGAGGAACTCAACTCCGGTATCGGAAGGGAATTGGGGCTCAATTTCAAACCCGTCTACGCCCCCGGATCGAATCCCCATGAAGTTTCCTTCTGGTTGCAAGAAAATTATTCCAGAAAATCCCGAATGGAATATGTCCCGTATTTTCAAAACATGGTTTCGGGATTGGCAGAATTCAGCAGGGAGGAACTCCTTGAGTTGGGCTTCACAATTCATGGAGAAATGCCTGAAGCGGATGATGAAATTGCTCTCACTGACTATGTATTCAAGCATTTTGAAATGTACGGTTACAGCAATTATAATGAAAAAGAAAATAAATATAGCGATGACATCGAGCCGGGAACGATAAAAAATTATCAGCAATTGATAGGAAGGGAAATCGTTTTCAACAATTCCTGGCTTTCCAACAGCCTGCGCTTTAAAGTCACGGCAATCGTTAACACCAATTTTGACACCACACGTTATGAAACCCTGAAAAACTCGGATTCGGAAAATTACTTCTTGAGAGAGGAATTCAGGACGATTGTCCAATTCGGCTACCATGCTTTGGGGTTTGTGAGCGAAGGAGCTATCGGGAAACTGATCGAAAAAAGCCAGACTCAGGGTCTCAACATTCGCAACATTGCAAACTTGACGTACCGCAATCCTGAATTTGACATGGACAACTATTGGGAGTACTGGACGGAAAATTTGGAAAAAGTCGACAACTACGGCAAGGACAAAATCGTATTCTTTGACGAACAAAAAACCGCTCTCGGCAAGAATGAAATCCTCATAGAAGCGAGACGGTTCCTATCCGACCACGGCACGGAAGTGCAAATAGATGATTTTTATGGGAATCTTTCCACCTATTATGATATGGTGATTAATGAGCACTTTGAAAATTATGCAAGGGAAAACTACCATGAAGCCGAAGCCAATGGTTTCTTTGAAGATATGAAACTTGAAGATGACATCGATGAACTTACCAAGATATGGTACTATCTAGATTATCTGCATGGGGACGGTCGCCAAAACAATCCCTATGGAAGCAAAAGCGGATATGAGCTTGAGGCCGAAGCGTTTCAGATTTGCGCTCCCGTTTTGGGGTTATTAAAAGAAGTTGAAGTCGAGAAGTATTTTTATAACAATATCATTTATAAAGAGGAGTTATCTGAAGCAAAAATCGTCGGTGTCTATTACGGGGAACCATTCAGCAATTTAGTCATCGTGGACGACGAATTTTATGATGAATTGGAAGCATTGGGAAAAGAGGAACCATATAAGTTTGTGTTGGCAAAAATGCCGGAAGATAGGAGCAACATCCAAAAACTTGCAAAATTCTCCAACACCACCACAAATTCGGTTTCTCACATATTGCAGAACGAAACAACGAGAATCCTGGAGATGGCCAACAACATGGTTGAAAACCTCGCCCATACCTTCTTATTCATTGGCCTTGGTTTCGCCGGATTCTCTACTCTGATGCTGAGCAATTTCATTGCCAGCAGCATCAATCAGAAAAGAAGGGAAATCGGCATATTGCGAGCAATCGGCGCCAGAAGCAACGATGTTTTCCGGATATTCTTTAACGAAAGCATCATCATCGCCACCATCAATTTCTTCCTCGCTTCGATTTCTACCTTTATCGTGGTGAGAGCGATTAATCTCTCCCTGAGAACGGACGTCGGCCTGTCGGTGACCATCTTCAATTTTTCACTCAGGCAAATCGTGCTTGTGCTCTTGATCAGCGTTTTTGTGGCATTGGCAACCAGCTTTATGCCGGTTTACCGGATCGCAAGAAAAAAACCCGTGGATGCCATCCGCGACAAATAAAACAAAAAAAGCATTTCCAACAGGAGATGCTTTTTTATTTGCTCAGTTAATTTATCGGTAAACTCTTCTTCCATGACCGCTTCCGCGATGATGGACGGCATCAAAAACAATCACCATGCAAAGCAGGAGAATCTCATTGTATCCTTCCGCCACAGCAATTTCATACTTATCTCTGAAGACGTCAAAGTTTTTTGAAACCGTGCAGATGAGGTTATCGTCTTTGTAGATTTTAAAATCCCAAGCTAGGAAATCCCCTTCTGCTCTGTAATTCCCATAATCTGATTGAATCGCATACTTATTAACGAATACGCTGAACTTTTTCTTGACTGTTGCCATGTGCTTGCCGTCCACATAGATTTTGTAGGCGGGAAGGAGGCGGAACAATTTTTGTTTGATGAAGGCAAGTTGTCTTTTCGACATGTCAAACAGCCGATACTGCTTTCCGAAAGTGAAGAGTTTTTCTTTCACTTCATAGACCATGCTTCCGTCCTCTCGGTACACGTTGAAGCGATCGCGGACTGTGAACATTCTTTCATTGATGTAGAATCTTTTCATTCTCTCTCTCCTTTTGAAAAATTCAATCTCCATAAGTATTATATAATTAAAAGCTATAAAAATGAAGGAGAAATTGTAAAAGTCAGACAAATGTCTGACTTCCATGATGAGGGCAAATATTTGAAGCGAATATTCCTGGAATATTCGTCGTACGCAAAAGAGGGCAACAACATCCCTTCCAAAAAAAGTTGCCATTTTGAATAACAATTTGGCAACTGGCTGTCTTCATACAAAGACCCTATAGCTTTCCGTCACAAGATCACTCCTGCTTTGGCAAATTTATCCACTTTTTCCAACATTTTAACACGATAAGGCGAATATGTCAAGAAGTTTTTATATTTAAATGTCATTTA
>LFRY01000014.1:10646-18745 GCA_001512995.1 Acholeplasmatales bacterium DTU067 | reverse complement strand
GTCATGATGAAAACCTCAAAGGGGCTGAACAGAAGCAGGCCGGCAAAAATCGTTGGTAGATTGGAGATCGGAATGATCGTCGTTTGGAGAAAATGGAGAAAGACGTAGAAGGCGCGGGAGTAATTTCCGTAGCGGAGCAGGAATTCCTTGGTCTCTTCGGGATCATTGAAGCGATTGAGTCCGAAGCCGAAATAAAACCCCAAGATGATTCCGATGATGACAAGCAGTCCAACCAGCAGAATGATGAATCTTCTGATCTTAGTGCGTTTTTCTATGTTTTCTTTCATGGAAAAATCCTATTCTAAAATATTATCTTTATTCTATAATTTTAGAATTGCTTTGTCAATTATTATTGACTTTTGTACATATTTACCAAAGTTCTTTTTTTTTCGAAAGGCGTGAACCCCTTTTCCGAGCAATAATGAACCTCGGTATTATATTCTTTGCAAATCAAGACAACAATATAAAAGAAATAAGAAAAGGGCCGGTAAATTTGCCTTTATTAATGAAATGGTGGTATAATAAAGATGCAAAGATTAATCAAATGAGAGGTTTTGTTATGAAATTCAGAGATTATCCTTACAAAAGACCGGACATGGATGCCCTGAAAAAAGTGTTTGAGGAAGCCATTGCTGCGATTCAGAACGCCGGCACCGTTTCCGAACAAATCGAAGCAGCGGAAAGAATCAACGGGGCGCGTTGCGATTATATGGCGATGGACGCACTTTCCTATGTCCGTTCCGCTATCGACACGACCGATAAGTTTTATGAAGAGGAAAGAAACTTNNTCCTTTCGGAAGGAACTTGAGGAAAGGTTCGGCAAGCAGCTTTTCGCATTGATTGAAGCGAACATCAAGAGTTTCAGCTCGGAAATCATTGAAGAGTTGCAGGAAGAAAATAAATTGGTTACGGAATACCGCAAGCTGATCGCGAGCGCGAAAATTCCTTTTGACGGCAAATTCAACAATCTCTCGCAAATGGGCCCCTACTTGATTTCCGCGGACAGAGATGTGAGAAGGGATGCGGAAGGGGCAGTTGCGAAGTTCTTTGAGGAAAACGAAGCGAAATTGGACGAGATCTACGACCGGCTGGTTAAACTGAGAACGAAGATGGCCAAGAAACTCGGTTTCGAGAATTATGTTCCGATGGGGTATTTGCGTCTCGGGCGCACTGATTACGATGCGGAAATGGTGGCGGGATACAGGAAGCAGGTTTTGGAAGATTTGGTTCCGCTGGCGGAGGAGATCATTACCGCCAAAGCAAAGCGGCTCGGGATCGAGGATCTGAAGAGTTATGACCTCGGGATTGATTTCCCCTCCGGCAATCCGAAACCGATCGGCGCCCGCGAATACCTGGTCGATGCCGCGATGAAAATGTATTCCGAACTGAGCAAGGAAACCGAAGAATTCTTCAGATTCATGACTGAACATGAATTGATGGATTTGGAAACAAAGAAAGGCAAAGCAGGCGGGGGCTTTTGCACCTTCATCCCGAATTACAAATCGCCCTTCATTTTTTCCAATTTTAACGGCACGAGCGCCGACGTGGACGTCCTGACCCATGAAGCGGGGCATGCGTTCCAGGTGTATTGCAGCAGGGATCAGGAATTGCTGGAATACATGTGGCCGACCTTGGAGGCTTGCGAGATCCATTCGATGAGCATGGAGTTTTTTGCCTGGCCCTGGATGGAACTCTTCTTCGGAGACGATGCCGACCGCTATCGTTACAAGCATCTTGCCGGGACAATCACCTTCATTCCTTACGGAGTTTTGGTCGATCATTTCCAGCATGCGATTTATGAGAATCCGGAACTCACGCCCCAGGAGAGAAAAGCGGTTTGGAGGAGTTTGGAAAAACAGTACATGCCCTACAAAGTCTACGAGAATGGATTCTTGGACAGGGGAAATTATTGGCTCAGGCAATCCCACATTTTCTCCACAGCCTTTTACTACATTGACTATACGCTCGCGCAGGTTTCTGCACAGCAATATTGGATCATGGCGAGGGAAAACCCCGCGGCAGCGTGGGATAGTTACCTCCGCTTATGCAAAGCCGGCGGAAGCAAATCCTTCCTCAAACTCTTGGAACTTGCCGGCCTGGACAATCCTTTCGTTCCGGGAACGGTGAAGAAAATCGCCGATAAAGTGGGCGAATACCTCGCAAGTTTTGATCAATCAAAATTGGTTTAAAGCCAGTCTTTCAGTTCATAATATAAGAGTGTGGCGATGAAATTTCCGAAACAAAAAGTGTTGATAACCCA
Source organism: Acholeplasmatales bacterium DTU067 (assembly GCA_001512995.1). GTDB lineage: Bacteria > Bacillota_I > Bacilli_A > ML615J-28 > CAG-698 > DTU067. The sequence continues at coordinate 16,485 of LFRY01000014.1, read as the reverse complement.
TGAAGTGAACGAATGTCTCGAGCGCGAAGATTTTTTCGGAATCTTCAAGATGAAGAACAGGATTCTGGAAAATGCCGACATCATTGACAAAAAGATCCTCGGTGATTTGATCTTCTCAACCTTCATCATCGGCAATTTCGACGACGCGGTTCTGATTTATTCCGAGTTGAAGCGAAAAGGGGTTGAGACCTATTCGACGCTCTACTATGCCCTGCTTTCTTTGATTGCGAACGAGGATTTGTTTCAGGCAGCATCGATAATCAAGAAAAGCGAAATTTTATCAGCCCCGGAAATAAAGGATCTACATCAGGACGGAGGAGCCAACTATTCGAATTTGCTTCCCTTTGCCGATTACCATGATTCTTTCACGCTCTTGCTTTTAATCGTGAACTACATCAAAGGAATCATGCGCGAAACCAGCGGCATGAAGGAAATCAACCGTGATCTCTTGCTTTTCCGTTTCTTCGATCTTGTGAATCTCGTTTATGAAATCGGGTATCCTTTGAAAATCATCCAGGAACTCAGTTCCGCAATGAAAATCATTTTCAATTTATCAATTTAAAGCTAAGTGGAGGGATTGTAAAAAGAGGGGAAATCTGGTATAATATTTTAGTTAGAAAAAGGTGTAAAGGAGAAAACGACATGAATGTGAAGATTGAGAAGATGCCCGGAAGCAAGGTTGAGATTAAGGTTGAAATCGAATCCGCGGAGTTCAAAGATTACTATGAAGAAGCTTTTAAAAAGGTTTTGGAAGATGCGGAAGTGAAAGGTTTCCGGAAAGGAAAGGTTCCCCGTGCCGTCTATCTGCAGCGTTTCGGCGAAGGGAAGATCATTCAAGAGGCGATCGACAGCGCCGTAAACAACACTTATTTTCAAATCATCGAAGAACACAAATTGCAGGTGCTGGACCATCCGACAATCGACATAGATTTCGAAAACTTGGATTTGGAGAAGGGCCTTGCTTACACGGCCACGGTTTATGTATATCCCGAAGTTGAATTGGGAGAGTATTTCGGAATTGAGATCGAAAAAGAAAGCGCCGAAGCAAGCGAAGAAGAAATCCAAAGAAGGATGGATTTTGCTCTGAACAGCAAGGCAGATCTGGAACTTCTGGAAGAGGGAGTTTTGGAAAAAGGGCATACGGCCGTCTTTGATTTCGAAGGTTTCAAGGATGGTGTTCCCTTTGAAGGCGGCAAGGCCGAAAACTACAGTTTGGAAATCGGCTCCGGAAGATTCATTCCCGGATTTGAAGAGCAAATGCTCGGCATGAAGCCGGAGGAAGAAAGGGAAATCGAAGTGACTTTTCCGGAAGATTATCATGCGGAAGAGTTGAAAGGCGAAAAAGCGACCTTCAAAATCAAACTCCATGAAATCAAGAAAAAAGTGGTTCCCGACCTCAATGATGATTTTGTAAAAGGTTTGAACATTGAAAATGTAAATACGGTTGAAGAGTATAAAGAATATATTAAGAAAACGATTGAATCCGAAAAGAAAGTTGCGAGCGAATCAAAATTCGAAGCGGATCTGTTGGATAAGGTCTGTGAAGGCGCTAAGGTTGAAATTCCGGAAGTCCTGATTGAACAAAGAAAAGAAAGCATCATCAGGCAGGAAGAAGAGCGCGCGAAACCTTACAGCATCTCTTTTGAACAATTGCTCGCCTACCAGGGTCTCACCCTCGACCAATACAAAGAACAAATCACGGACACCGCGCGCAGGGATGTGCTCAGAGAATTGGTTTTGAATAAAATCATTGAAGCCGAAAACATCAATCTTACGGAAGAAGATTTTGAAAAAGGCTATCAGAATCTGGCCGAAATTTATCGCCAGGATCCCGAGGACATCAAAAACTTGCTTCCGCGCGACCGGGTTGCATACCATTTCCTTTTGGAAAAAACCATCAATCTGTTAAAGGACAAAGCAATAGTTAAGTAAAATTAAAGGATTTCATATATAATTTAAATGAACTTATTAAACAAGAAAAAAGGTGAAATGCATGGCTAAGGATAAGAAACTTCGGATTTGTTCTTTCTGCGGGCTTCCCGAAAGCAGCGAGCGGCGGATAATTGAAGGAGACAATGCCTACATCTGCGATTTCTGCGTCGACGTCTGCCATCAGATGTTTGATTTGAGCAGGCGTTATGAGGAAGAGGCGGCAAGCATTCCGAGGACCGATTTAGCTTTGGGCTTGACACCTCGAACGATCTATGAGAAACTCTGCGAATATGTGATCGGTCAGGAAAGGGCGAAAAAGATCCTGTCGGTCGCGGTTTACAATCATTATAAGCGCATCCAAAACAATTTATATGAAGAAAGCGACGTCGAAATAGAAAAAAGCAACATTCTCTTATTGGGCGCGACCGGCAGCGGGAAAACCCTTTTGGCACGGACGCTTGCGAACATCCTGAAAGTTCCGTTCGCGATTGCTGATGCAACGACCCTGACGCAAGCCGGCTATGTCGGCGAAGACGTGGAAAACGTGCTTTTGAGGTTGTTACAGGCGGCGGATTATGACGTCGATCTTGCGCAAAAAGGCATCGTCTACATCGACGAGATTGATAAACTCGGAAGGAAGAGCGACAATCCCTCCATCACCCGGGATGTTTCCGGGGAAGGCGTGCAGCAGGCATTGCTTAAGATATTGGAGGGAACGATCGCGAATGTTCCCCCGGGCGGGGGCAGGAAGCACCCGCATCAGGAATTCATTCCTTTCGACACGACCAATGTTCTCTTCATCTGCGGGGGTTCCTTTGAAGGAATTACGGAGGTTGTAAAAAGCAGGGTCGGGAAGACGGGCATCGGCTTTAACGCTGCCGTCCAAAAATTGGAGGACAACGAACTCTATCATCAGGTCACGCATGAGGATGTCCAAAAATTCGGTTTGATTCCCGAGCTTGTGGGCAGGCTACCGATCATTGCCACCCTTGATGTCCTCGATGTCGGCGCTCTCGTCAAGATCATGAAAGAACCCAAGAACGCCATCATCAAGCAATATCAGAAAATCATGAAAATGGACGGCGTCAAGCTGGAGTTTGAAGAAGAAGCAATCGAAGCAATTGCCCAGGAAGCTTTCAAGACAAAGACGGGAGCAAGGGGCCTCAGGTCAATTCTTGAGAACATCATGCTCGATGTCATGTACCGCATTCCCGATGAGAAAGACGCTTATAAATGCATCATCACCAAGGACGTCGTCACTTCCAAAGCCGACGTGAAGATAATCAAGCGAAAAATAAAAACTGCATGAAAGGTGCTTATGAAAATCAAACAGGATTATGTGAGCGATCAGTTTCATCAGGTCTACTTCACGTTCTCTGCCCGCGAAATGGATGAAATCATCCAAGATGTCTTGGCGGCGCACGGATTGTCGGAACGGGAAGCAAAGAGGAAGAAGAAATACATTTCGGAATTGGTGATGGAAAAGATTGAGGAAGAAATCATTGAACGCGAAATCATGAACCTGGACGTCATTCCGATTTACGGAAGGAAATTCAGATACTTGACGCGCATCCATCCCGGCAATCCCCTCCTCGTGATTTGCCAGTTCTGCATCCTTCCTTCCGATCTGAAAATTGATTTCCCGCCCAAAATTCCGAAAAAGATCCTCGAAATGTCCCATGTTCCGGAAACAGTGAGGACCATCGTTCGCCAAATCCTAATCGAAAACGGAGAATATGCATACAAGAACGGGGAAGTTGCGAAGAAGGGTAGCATCGTAATCTGCGACATCGTTTATAAACGCGACGATTATGTGATCAGCGAAATAGAAAATCAGGAAATCAACCTGAATAATGTCGATCAGCCCGAATGCGCTTTGTTTCTGAATTCCAAGGTCGGGGACGAAATAGTGCTCGATGATGAAACTTCGGTCACCGTGGTCGCCAAGGTCAAAGAAATTAAGAATTTGGCCGTAAACAGACTGACGGATGCGATTGTGAAGAAACTGAATTTCCTCAACACAAAGACGGTTTTGGAATTCAATAAGAAGATCAGCGACATCATCACATTTTCCGGAACGATTGTGGTTTTGCTTAATTATCTTGCGGAATACGCTTTGGAAAGCGGAAGCATTGAGTTCGATGAATATGTGTTGGATTTCTTCATGGGCAATGAATTTGCCCCGAATGGAAAGAAGGAAAGGGATCGCTATCTGGAGGAAGTCAAGCGCGATCTCGCGAAGGAATACATTATTTGGCTCATCAATCTGAACAATTCCAACATCGATCCTGCCTACATGGACAGGATTTACGAAGAATATGAGTTGGATAAAATGCTCTTCAATAACCCGATGCGCATCGACGGATACCAGGAATTCATCAACCGGCACGCCTTTGAAGCTCGGGTATTGCAATACTGCATTGACAACAAAATCATAGATAAAACCAATTAAGGAGGTGAAGATTATGTTCTCCAACCAAACAGTCGTTTCTGCGACGCTGCCGGCAATGGCGATCCGCGGGAGAGTGCCCCTACCGAACAACGAAATCAGAATCGACGTCGGCCGCAAGGAAAGCATCATGGCTTTGAAAGAAGCGGTCGAAGACAATAAGTACATCGCACTCTTCGTGCAGCGCGACCACAACATGGATAGCCCCGGTCCCAAGGATGTTTTTGAGAACGGACTCGTTGCCAAGATTATCTATAACATGGAAGGCCAGACCATCCATAAAGTGAAAGTGCTGGGCATCGTCCGTTGCAAGCTGGTGGAGTTTGTGGAAACGGAACCATTTTGGCGCGCTTCCATCGTCACCCTTCCGATAGAAAACGATGACCTGGACAAGGAGCTTGCTTATGTCAGGCTCTTGATTGAAGAATTGCAATCTGGGTCCAAATTCTTGTTTGAAGGAAATGCGGAACTGGCCAACATCATTTCCCAGGGAGTGACTGCCGATAAGCTGGCGGATGTTTTGGCTTATAATCTTCCCCTCGATTTAAATTCGAAGATGAAGTATCTAAGCACGCCCAATGTCGGAAAGCGACTCCGTTACATGCTTGAAGATTTGCGGCGCGAGAAATATATCAGAGATCTGGAGACCAACATCGAAAACGAGGTCAGAAAATCGATTAACGAAAGCCAGAAAGAATATTATCTCCGCGAAAAAATGCGGGTCATTCAGAACGAATTGGGCGACCGCGTGAAGAGGGATACAGAAATCGAGGAAATTAAGAAGAAGATTTTGGCTGCGAAGATGCCGAAATCAATGGAAGAAAAAGCCCTCTCCGAGCTCAACCGCTATGCTTCCCTAAGCAACACCAGCGGCGAAAGCGCGATCATCAAAACCTATCTTGATTTTGTCATTTCCCTGCCTTGGTCTAAAGAATCCAAGGAAACCAATGACATTGTCAAGGCAAAAGAACAGCTTGACAAGGATCACTACGGCCTTGAAGTCGTCAAGGAAAGGATACTTGAATACCTTGCCGTGAGAATCATGACGAAGAAAAACCCGCAGGCAATCCTCTGCCTCGTCGGTCCTCCGGGAGTCGGAAAAACCTCCTTGGCGCGTTCAATCGCAAAAGCGCTGAACAAGCAGTTTGTGAAGCAGTCCCTCGGTGGCATCAAGGATGAAGCCGAAATCAGGGGGCACAGAAGAACCTATCTCGGCGCACTCCCCGGACGCATCCTGCAGGGCATGAAACGCGCGGGCGTCATCAATCCGGTTTTCCTACTAGACGAAATCGACAAACTGTCGAGCGACTACAAGGGAGATCCCGCGAGCGCGATGCTGGAAGTCTTGGATGCGGAGCAGAACAAGTATTTCAGCGACCATTATCTTGAAGAACCCTATGATTTGTCTAAGGTCTTCTTCATCTGCACCGCGAATTACTTGGAAAACATACCCGTGCC
>LFRY01000014.1:10164-10463 GCA_001512995.1 Acholeplasmatales bacterium DTU067 | reverse complement strand
GAAAAGAATCTGACGGAATGGCTCGGCCGGCCGAAATACTTCTTCAACAAAATCGACAACACCGACAAAATCGGAGTCGCGACCGGGCTTGCGTACACGCAATACGGCGGCGACACATTGCAGGTTGAAGTCACCTATTTCAAGGGCGAAGGCAAGCTTGTTCTGACCGGAAAATTGGGAGACGTGATGCGGGAATCGGCACAGGCGGCTTTGAGTTATGTAAAAGCCAATGCCGAGAAATTTAAGATTGATCCGGAAATTTTCAAGAATCACGACATCCACATCCATGTTCCTGAAGG
>LFRY01000014.1:0-9976 GCA_001512995.1 Acholeplasmatales bacterium DTU067 | reverse complement strand
GAGAGTATCGATGATGCCATAAACAATATCTTCATTTAAACAAAAAACATTTGCTTGTACAAAAGCAAATGTTTTTTCTATGGAAAAACAATTGCAATTTTCTCCTTCATCCTGTATAATAATGAATATAGGAAGAACAAACAGCGTTCATATATACGACCGACGAAGATTGAAAAAGGAGAGAATGAGAAAATTGCAAGAGTTAATTACTGCGCTGCCGGAAGGGTTCAAACTTGAAGATTATCAGATTTATCCGGAATCAATCAACCGCTTGGATGATTCTTGGATTTTCATGGTCAAGGTTGAGGGAACCGATTATTTGGCTGTTATCGGGGAGCTTACAAAGAAGTTCAAAGGTAAGGACGGTTCCGGCTTTCTTCTGGCAGATTTGAACCATGAGAATGCATCGGTTTTGAGAGAAATTTTTCCATTCACCGCACCGAGTGCGGTTCTCGGAGCGGAGAGAACTTTCGGAGTGGGTGATCGCCTCGGCATCGCCTGTTTCGGTCACATCCGCGTTTTCAGAGAATATGACGCGCGACCTGTTTTTGCTCAGCAATCGATCCGCGAACTGAATCTCACGCAAAGGAGTTTTGCGGATGTGTTGGATGCGGTGACTTTCGCGGTTTTCAGAGAAGGCTTCAGGAACGGTTTTGGCGCCGACGGCGATCATTTGAAAAAGCCGGAAGAAGTCGAAGCTGCTTTGGAATGCGGGTACACGATGATCACGCTTGACTTAAGCGATCACATCAATAAGGGCGATGTTCCCGATTTGGAAATTCCTGCGGAAATCAGACAGCGCTATTTGCAGAAAACATTTGACGTCGAAGGGGAAAAGATTGCTTTTTCGGAAGCGGATTTGAAAGAATGCCTCCACGTGTACGGAAAAGCTCTGAATTTTGCGGCAGTCATTTATCATGAATACATAGCGCCAGCGGGTGGAAGAATAAATTTTGAAGTTTCAATCGACGAAACCGAATTACCCACGACTCCCGCCCAGCATTATTTTGTTGCGAATGAATTGACGGTTGCGGGAGTGAAAGTTGACACGCTCGCGCCCAGGTTCTGCGGGGAATTTCAGAAGGGAATTGATTATATCGGGGATTTGGAGCGCTTTGAAGAGGAGTTGAAAATCCATGCTGCGATCGCCAGAAAATTCGGCTATCGTTTGAGCATTCATTCTGGTTCGGACAAGTTTTCTATTTTCGAGCTCATCGGAAAACATACCCGGGGAAGGTTCCATGTAAAAACGGCGGGAACGAATTGGCTTGAAGCGATGCGGCTCGTGGCGATGAAGGATCCCGGGCTTTACCGGGAAATCCATGCCTATGCCCTGGAGAAGTTTCCGGAAGCAAAAGCTTTCTACCATGTGACGACCGATCTTGGTAGAATTCCGAAACTGGAAACCGTGAGCGACGAAGATTTGCCTCTGTATTTTCAAAATGACGATGCCAGGCAATTGATACACATCACTTACGGATTCATTTTGAACGCGAAGAATGAAAACGGAAGTTACCGCTTTAAAACTAGACTCTATGAACTTTGGCGAAAGCATGAAGATCTTTATTCAGAAATGTTATATAAACATATCGGAAAACATTTAAAATTGCTTTATTCGGGCAGCAATCAGGGAGGAGTAGAAGATGAAATTTAAGGAAAACGCTAAGTATGCGATTGTCGTGCCTTCGAGCATGGGAGTGAGAATCACCCCCGTGAACCGTTTGCCGGTTCACATCAGCAATCTCTATCTGATGCAGGCCACGAGCGCGGAAACCAATGTCGTCAGCATTTCCGCTGCCCTCGGTTTGCCTGTCAAGGTTTTGACCTGTTTCGTAAAGGGCAGTCCGATCGCACAGTTCATCAAGGGTGATTTGCGCCGCCGTGGGATTGACTACGAAGGTCCGGAAGTTGAGCAGGGCGGACCCTGGGGTCATCGCCATCAGTTCAACATCGCCGACAGTGGCTACGGTCTGCGCGGACCGCGGGTTCAAAATGACCGCGCCGGCGAAGTGGGCAGGACTCTTGACAGCAAGGATTTTGATTTGGATAGGATATTCAAAGATGAGGGAGTGAAATTGATCCACATCTCCGGACTTATCGCCGCGCTTTCTCCCGGGAGCGGGAAGTTCTGTTTGGATTTGGCCCGGAAGGCGAAGAGCGAGGGAACGAAGATATCCTTCGACCTCAACTATCGGGCTACTTTCTGGAAGGACAGGAAAGAGGAACTCGCGCCGATTTTCAAAGAGATTGCCAGCCTTTCCGACATTCTGATCGGGAATGAAGAAGATTTCCAGCTGGCTTTGGGAATCGAAGGTCCGGAGGCGGGAGGAAAGAACATTTCCGAGAAAATCGAAAGTTTCAAGGGTATGATTTCGGAAGTTAAAAAGGTCTACCCCCAAGCCACCCTTTTTGCCAACACTCTCCGCGAAGTCCTTTCCGCAAACGAACACCTCTGGGGGGCGTTGCTTCTTGCGGGCGATGAATGGTCGGTAGTCGAACCGCGCCCGATTCAGGTATTGGACAGAATCGGCGGCGGGGACGGTTTTGTTGGCGGGCTGCTTTACGGCTTGCTTAGGGGCATGGAACCGGAAAAAGCGCTGCAGTTTGCCTGGGCGAGCGGAGCCTATGTCGCCACATTGCTGGATGACTTTGGACTCCCTGCCGATGAGGAACAGATATGGAGCATTTGGGAAGGGAATGCACGCGTAAAAAGGTGAACGAAAGGAGCAGAACATGAAGAAAGCAGACATCGGCCTATACGGTTTGGCCGTCATGGGCGAAAATTTAGTACTGAACATGGTATCCAAGGGCTTTACCGTCGCCGTTTCCTCAAGGAGGGAAAGTTCGGTCAAGCGATTTGAGGAAGAAAGGGGCAAGGACCAAGCAAACATCATTTTTGCATACAATCTTGAAGATTTTGTTTCGGCATTGGAAAAGCCGAGAAAAATAATGCTGATGATCAAAGCCGGCAAGCCGATTGACGAGATGATAGAAAAATTGATACCCCTTCTGGAAGCCGGGGACATCATCATCGACGGCGGAAACTCCAATTTCCACGACACGATCAGACGCACGAAATACGTGGAAAGCAAAGGGCTTTTCTACATCGGTTCCGGAGTTTCCGGAGGCGAGGAAGGAGCGCTCAGGGGGCCTTCGATTATGCCCGGAGGGTCTGAGAAAGCTTGGCCCCATGTGAAACCGATTCTGCAGGCAATCGCGGCGGAAGTCGAGGACGGCTCCAAATGCTGCGATTGGATTGGCGCGGANNTCCGGGCATTTTGTGAAGATGGTTCACAACGGCATTGAATACGGCGACATCCAATTGATCTGCGAAACTTATCACATCATGAAGGATCTTTTGAAAATGAGCGCGGACGAAATGTCGGCAGTCTTCGCTGCCTGGAACGAAACCGAGCTTGACAGTTATCTGATTGAAATCACGGCCGACATTTTGGCATATAAAGATGAAGACGGCGAAGCGCTTGTTGAAAAGATACTTGACACCGCCGGGCAGAAAGGCACCGGAAAATGGACGAGCATCACTTCCATGGAAGAGGGAGTGCCGCTGACGTTGATTGCGGAAGCGGTTTATGCGCGTTTCCTTTCCGCGCAGAAAGAAGAACGCGTCCGCGCTTCAAAACTCTATCCGAAAAAGCCCGTAAATTTTGAAGGCGAGAAAGCGGCTTTCCTGGAAGATTTGCGAAAGGCGCTCTACGCGGCAAAAATCATCTCTTACGCGCAAGGCTTCAGCTTGATGAGAGAAGCCGCGAAAACATATGATTGGAAATTGAACCTCGGCGGGATTGCCCTGCTGTGGCGCGCGGGCTGCATAATCAGATCCGTCTTCCTGGGTAAAATTAAAGCCGCTTTTGACAGGGATCCCGATTTAAGCAATCTCCTCCTCGATCCTTATTTTTCGGAAACGATTAAGTCCCTTGTGGAAAGTTGGAGGAGAGTGGTCGGCGCGGCCATCCAAAACGGCATCCCCGTTCCCACGCTGGCTTCGGCGCTGAATTATTTTGACGGTTACACGAGCGAAAGGCTCCCCGCGAATCTCTTGCAGGCCCAAAGGGATTATTTCGGAGCCCATACTTATGAGCGGATCGATAAGCCTCGGGGAGAATTCTTCCATACAAATTGGACCGGGCGGGGCGGAAAAACCTCCTCGACGACATACAATGCGTGAGGAGGGATGAAAATGAAACTGCCTTTCAAACCTGATTTTACTGGAAAAGTCGCGGTCGTCACCGGGGGTACGGGCGTGCTCGGCTCTGATTTTGCGAGAGCGCTTGCTGCTTGCGGGGCGAAGGTTGCGATTTTGGGCCGCTCGGAAGAAAAAGCAAAGAGGCTTGAAGAGGAAATCAAAAACGCAGGTCACACAGCAATCGGCATTTCCTGCAATGTCTTAGACAGGGCAAGTTTGGAAAATGCCCACAGAATAATTTCGGAAAACTTCGGAAAGGTCGACATTCTGATTAACGGCGCCGGCGGGAACAGCCCGGAAGCAACGACCGACGCCGAGTTTTTCGATTACGAAAAATTCGGTCTTCCCGATCACAAAAGTTTCTTTGACATCACAACCGAAGGATTTGAATATGTTTTCGGGTTGAACATGACCGGAACCGTCCTGGCCTCGCAAGTCTTTGCCAAGGACATGCTCGATAAACCGGGCTCGGTGATTTTGAACGTCAGTTCGATGAATGCTTTCACGCCGCTCACGAAGATCCCGGCGTACAGCGCGGCCAAAGCCGCCCTCTCCAATTTTACAAGATGGCTTGCGGTGCATTTCGCTAAAACGGGAATCAGGGTAAACGCAATCGCTCCCGGATTCTTCTCGACCGCGCAGAACGCCGCCCTGCTTTGGAATCCTGACGGAACGCCGACGGCGCGCACGCAGAAGATTTTGAACCAGACGCCGATGGGACGTTTCGGTGAACCCGAAGAATTGATCGGAACCCTTCTCTGGCTCTTGGATAATAAGAGTTCCGGATTCGTGACCGGAATCGTAGTTCCGGTTGACGGCGGTTTTTCCGCCTATTCGGGAGTGTAGTTCATGTCAATTTTTTTGAGAGCGGAAAATCCTCGGGGCCTTACGGAAAAAGAGATTCTGAATGCCTTAGAAAAGTCCCTGGCGGGAAGAAACCTGAAGAAAGTCCTCCTCATAGGACCCGATTATACAAGACTTCATTCAAATGCGGGCTTCATCATCAACCGCTACTATCATCTTTTGAAGGAGCATGCCGAAGTCGACATCATGCCGGCTTTGGGCACCCACAGGCCGATGACGGAGGAGGAAGTCCGGGAGATGTACGGTGACATTCCCTATGACAAATTCCTCGTCCACAATTGGCGGGAGGGTCTCCTGAAACTCGGAGAAGTCCCGGCTGCATTCATCAGAGAAATCACCGAAGGGCTTTGGAACGAAAGCCTGGCCTGCGAAGTGAATGAAAAAGTTGTCGATACCGCATATGATTTGGTCATTTCGGTCGGCCAGGTCGTACCCCATGAAGTCATCGGCATGGCCAATCATGCGAAGAACATCTTTGTTGGCTGCGGCGGCGCGGATACGATCAACAAAACGCATATGATCGGCGCCGTCTACGGCATGGAAAGAATGATGGGGAAGGATCACACCCCGGTCAGAAAGATTTTGGATTATTGCTGGGAAAACTTCCTGGATAAAAACAAATATCTTTTCGTATTGACTGTCACCACTGCTCCGGAAGGAAAGATCCGTACGCACGGGCTCTTCATCGGCCATGAACGGGATGTGCTGGATGCGGCGGTTGCGCTTTCGCAGGAGACGAACATCGATTTTCTCGAGCGCGGCATCAAAAAATGCCTTGTCTATTTGGACCCCAGGGAATTTAAGAGCACCTGGCTCGGAAACAAAGCAATCTACAGAACGAGGATGGCGATGGCCGACGGGGGCGAATTGATTGTGCTGGCGCCCGGCGTGTCCAGATTCGGCGAAGACGAAGATGTCGATAAGCTCATCAGGAAATACGGTTACTGCGGAAGGCTGAAAGTGTTGGACTTAGTAAAAGAAAATCGGGATCTGTATGAAAACTTGGGAACCGCTGCGCACCTCATCCACAGTTCATCTGACGGCAGGTTCAAAATCACCTATGCGGTGAAAAACCTCACCAAAGAAGAGGTCGAAGGCGTCCACTTTGCTTACGCTGATTATGAGAAAATTGCAGCGGAATATGAAATTGATAAACTCAAGCCCGGTTGGAATTGGGTGAAGGGCGAAGAAGTCTACTTCATCCCCAATCCCGCATTGGGTTTATGGATAGATAAAAACCGTTTTTAATAACTTTTTCATTTTCCTTTTTTGTGGGAGACTATGGAAATTCCATAGTCTCTTCCCTTTCTTTAAATAATAAAAAGGGTTTGCATTACTTCACGTTTTGTGTTATAATAATTGTGTTCTAAGAATATGATTGTCACGCGCGTTTGAGCGCTGGGAGGAAATATGCACGCAGTAGATATTTTATTACTCATCGTCTCATGCTTATTGATTGCCATCATTGTTTTGCAGGAATCTAAGGAAGATGCGAGTCAGGCTTTTTCAGGAGAAAAGTCAGACCTCTTCGCGAATAGGAAGGAAAGAGGAATCGAAGTCTGGATCAATTACATCACAGGCGGACTTTCGGTTGCTTTTGTCATTCTTTCCATCTTATCCGCATTCTTTGTACAAAGATTCTGAAAAACAGGGCCTGGCAAACAGGCCTTTTTTATAGGATATTATTTTGTTTTTGATAAAAATATAAAGGATGAATATGAAGAAAAGATTACTGGAAATATTTAATTCCCACGATTACCAACCGAAGAATTTTGAAGAACTGTTTGCATTCATGGGCCTGGAAGATTCGGAAAGGGATGACCTGGAAAAAGCTCTTTCTGAATTGCTCGATGAATACGAGGTTCTTTTGAGCAGGAAGAAGCGTTACATTCTTCCCCGAACCGTTAATATATATAAAGGACAGATCAGCATCAAGAATCCCGATTTTGGTTTCATCACTTCTCCCGATTTCGAACGGGATTTCTATGTCTCAAAGTCCGGTTTCAACGGCGCCATGGACCGGGATCTTGTGGTCTTTCAGGCGCTTGGTGAATATAATGATAGTGATTCCTTTAAACAGGAAGCGAAAGTCATCGACATTCTGAAGAGGAATCTCACCACGCTTGTGGGGGAATTGTACCGAAAAAAGGGACGATTCTATCTCAAAACGAGGAGCACCGACCGCCTTGTCAGGGTCGTTGGGATCTGCGACCAATACATCGAAGGGGATGTCGTCAAAGTCGAAATCATCGATTATGACCGCGACCCTGTCGAAAGCAAGGTCATCGAAAAAATCGGATTCAAGAATGACATCGGCATTGATGTTTTGGAAATTGCGAGCGCATTCAATTTTCCGCTCAAATTTCCGGAAGAAGTTTTAAGGGAAGCGAAAAGTTTGGATCAGGATATTGCGGAGGAAGCGGCCAAGAGAAAAAAACCTTCCTTGGAGAGAATCATCACCATTGACGGCGAGGACGCAAAGGATTTGGATGATGCGGTCGGCATCAAGAAACTTCAAAACGGGAATTATTTCCTTGGGGTTTACATCGCGGACGTGAGCCATTATGTGCGCGAAAACAGCGCGCTTGACCGCGAAGCTTATTCCCGGGGAACGAGCGTTTACTTGGTCAACCGTGTGATACCGATGCTCCCGCCCCTCTTAAGCAACAACCTCTGCTCTCTGAATCCCGGAGTCGAAAAACTTGTCATTGCCTGCGAGATGGAAATAAATCCGGCGGGAGAAGTCGTGAACAGCGAAATCTTCCCTTCGGCGCTCGCCACAACGCACAGGATGACCTACACCAATGTCAACAAAATTTTGGCCGGCGACCTCGATTTGATTGCAATGTACCGCGACATTTACGAGGATCTTCTCTTGATGCGGGAGTTGAAAGAGGTTTTGAATGCCATGCGCAATGAGCGCGGGGCTCTGGATTTTGATGTTCCGGAAGGGAAAATCATCGTCAATGACGAAGGGAAACCGATTCGAGTCGAAGCGATTGAGCGCGGCGAGGGCGAGAGGATTATCGAAGAGTTCATGCTGATCGCTAACGAAACCGTGGCGACGAGAATTTACCATCTTGATCTGCCCTTCATTTATCGTGTCCATGAAGAACCCAACCAGATGAAACTGGATAATTTCAAATTGCTTGCGAAGAATCTCGGCTACCAAATGGGAAGGAAAATGAACTCTCGGCAGTTGCAGGATTTCCTTCAGAACATAAAAGAAGAGGACGCTTTCTTAAAGACGATCCTCCTGCGTTCGATGGCAAAAGCCGTCTACAGCGAAAGAAATGTCGGGCATTACGGATTATCCAGTTCCTGCTATACCCATTTCACCGCTCCCATCCGCCGTTATCCGGATTTGCTCGTCCACAGGCTGATTAGGAAATACCTCTTCAATTACGAAATGGATGCCGCCGAATTTCCTTTCCTCCAAGATAAAATCGCAGACATCGCGGGACAGTCTTCGAAGCGGGAAAGGGACGCCATAGAATGCGAATACCGGGTTGAGGATATGAAGAAAGCCGAGTACATGGAAGATTTCATCGGCGAAAAATTTGAAGGCGTGATTTCCGGAGTTACGAAATTCGGTCTCTTCGTTCTGCTTCCGAACACGGTCGAAGGTTTGGTCCATATCAGGAGGCTACCCGGACGCCATGTGTTTGACCCCGTTTCGCAAAGTCTGATCGGTATCGGCGGGGAAACTTACCGGCTTGGCGATAAGGTGGCTGTTCAAGTGATAAAGGCGGATAAGAAAACTAGTGAAATTGATTTCGATTTGGTGTATAATAACAATGGGGGAATCAAGAAAAAGAAGAAAGCACCAAAGAAAAATGAACGGGTGAAAGGGCATGGAAAAAACAAGCGTCGTCGCAAGAAATAAGAAGGCGCACCACGATTATTTCATTTTAGATAAATATGAAGTGGGAATCGTCCTGACCGGGACGGAAATCAAATCAATCAGGGAGAACAAGGTCTCGATTCAGGACGCCTATTGCCAGGTCAAAGACGGCGAGCTCTTCATCTACAACATGCACATCGCAAAATACAGGCAAGGGAACATCTTCAACCATGAAGAGACGAGAACGAGAAAGCTCCTTGCGCATAAACGCGAAATCAGAAAACTGGAGGGGAGCGTTTCAAGAGCCGGGCACACCATCATCCCTTTGACGTTATATATTAAAAACGGGCTTGCGAAGCTGGAAATAGCGGTCTGCAAGGGGAAGAAGCTTTATGACAAGCGCGAGGATATCAAAAAGGAAGCAATGAAGAGAGAAATACAGAGAATTAGCAAAACCAGGTGGTAGGATGAAGAAATGTATCCGCTGTGGAAGGATGGTTCCCGACGATACGAAAGTTTGCGAGAGTTGCGCATTTGACTTTGACGAGTATGAGAAATACAAGCATCTATACGTTACGGAAGAGGATCCGATTGTTCCGGAAGAACAGCAAAGCAGCCTCGTCGACAATCCGATTCTTTGCTTCATCTTCGGAATCATCTCATTCATTTTGATGGCGCTATTTCTTTTTCACCCGAACATCGTTGTCATATATTTGCTCGGAGTTTTTGTCTTTGCTTTTTTGGCTTACGTTTTTTCCGTCAAACTTGCTAAGGTTAAACTCATTCCTTTTCAGGTTGTCGGTAAATGGTTAGCCAACATTGCGGTTTCTGTGTCAATCTTTAAGTTGGTGTTTTTCTTAATCAGGTCAATCATAAAATAGAAGTCTAGGCCTCTATACCATTCGGGATAGACGTGGTTTCGACAGGCTTTATGAAGTCGTAACAGCATGCCATGGTTGCGCATGTAAAAACGCCGAGGTTTAAATTAACCGCAGACAATAATTACGCTTTTGCAGCTTAATAGATAATGAGCTGCGCCTGTGATAAGGTACCCCTTAAGCCTT
>LFRY01000034.1 GCA_001512995.1 Acholeplasmatales bacterium DTU067 | reverse complement strand
AAATGGCGCGCCCAAGAGGATTTGAACCCCTAGCCTTCTGATCCGTAGTCAGACGCTCTATCCAATTGAGCTATGGGCGCAGAATGACCGTCGTTTTTGCTTTCATAAGCACAATATATTATACTAGATTTCTCACGAAAAAGCAACAGTAATATTATTTTTGTTCAAGGTTTGGTATTCAGAACGAACATCAACCATGATACTACAAAAAAAGAGAAAACTCAAGGTTTTCTCCCATTCATTCGGATTCAAATCCAGCCAATATTTCCGGAAGCGTCTCCGCCGCGTCCCCGAGGACGAGCGTGACGTTTTCTTTCTCATATAAAGGATTGGGCACCCCTGAATAACCCGGTCTCAGATCATAGTTGAAAATCAATACTTCCGGGCATTCGTCGACGTTCAGGATCGGCATCCCATAAATCGGCGTTCCTTCCATATTCCGGGCAGCCGGGTTCAAAACATCATTCGCGCCGACGACGATTGTCAGATCGGCGTTTTTGAAATCTGAATTGATTGCTTCCATTTCGTATAGATCCTCATAATCAACATCCGCTTCCGCCAACAGCACGTTCATGTGACCGGGCATCCTTCCGGCAACGGGATGGATTGCAAACCTCACCTGTGCGCCCCGCGCTTTCAGCTTATCCGCAAGACTCTTCACCAGATGCTGGGCCTGGGCGACCGCCATTCCGTAACCGGGGACGATGATGACGTTCTTTGCGCTTTTAACCAATTTCAAGGGATCCTTTTGGGATTTTTTTTCTTTAATTTCCCTTTCTTCGGTTTGGAAAACGGTCGTCTTCCCCAAGAGTATGTCCAGAAGCTTCCTGTTCATTGCCCTGCACATGATTTGCGTGAGCAGAAGCCCCGAAGCGCCGACGATCGCGCCGACGGACACAAGCAATACATCCGCGACCGCAAGGCCGCTGATTGCCGCGGCGACGCCGCTGAGACTGTTCAGAAGCGAAATCGTGATCGGCATGTCGGCACCGCCCACGCGGAGCGTGAAGATGGTTCCGAAAACGGAAGCAAAGACAAAAGAAGCAACCAAGAAGACATGGCCGAGATTCCAGGGGTTTACGGTTCCGAGGATGATTGCCAGAAGAGTCAGAATCAGGAAAAATCCGGTGAGAAGGGTATGCATGGGAAGAACGAGGGGTTTTTGCGGGAGAAGTTTATGCAATTTCCCCGCGGCGACCAGGCTCCCGAGGAGGGTCACCATTCCGACCGCAACCGCAAGCAAAGCCGTCGCTTTTGAAAAATAATCCCCGGCCTCAAGGTAGGCAAAGAGCCCAACAAGCGCGGAAGCTCCCCCGCCCACGCCATTTAATAGGCCCACCAACTGGGGAATTTCGATCATCCTGACACGGAGCGCAAGGATCAGGCCTATGCATGCGCCCAGGGCGAGCGCGGGGTAAAGCACCCAGACAGTCAATATTTCTTTATGAACCAAGGTCAGAATGATGCCCAGCCCGAGGGCCGTGGCGCTGAGAGCGTTTCCGAGCGGTGCCTTCTCCACCTTGCTCATCAGATAAATCCCAAACAAAACCAAGAATGAAAGAATGGCGCAGATAACATAGTACAGTTCTTCCGTGATGATAGCATCCGAGAGAATTCTAGCCATCGTTTTTCTCCTTATGGACGAACATCCTAAGCATCCTGCCCGTGACCACGAAACCGCCGACGACATTGATCATCGCCAGGACGATTGCGAGAAAGCCGAAAATGTATCCCAAAAGCCAGTGGGGCGATTCGATCGCGAAAGCGGTCGCGACGAGGCTCCCGAGGACGGTGACGCCGGAAAGGGCGTTCATGCCCGACATCAGCGGCGTATGCAGGAGGCTCGGAACCTTATTGATGATCAGGTAGCCAACGATCATCGCAACAAAGAACACAGCCAACAGGATGTATTGTATCTCGGTCATCCCATCACCTCTGTCCCATCGCCTCGAGCGTGCCCGCGTGCACGATTTTGCCGTCCTTCGTCACCAAAATCGAAGCGACGATTTCATCATTCAAATCAAGAACGATTTTTCCGTCCTTGCTTAAATATTTTAGTAGATTATAGACATTGTTTGAAAACATCCATGTGGAAGCGTTGGGGATCATGCCGGGAATGTTTTTGATGCCCTCAATGACCACTCCGTGGCGAATTACCCTTTCCCCGGAAACGGTCAGTTCGCAGTTCCCTCCCTGGTCGATGGAAATATCGACGATGCAGCTTCCCGGCTGCATGGATTTCACCATCTTCTCGGTAATGAGCACCGGCGCGACTCTGCCAGGAACAAGCGCCGAAGCGATGACGATGTCCGCCTTCGCGACATATTCCTTCAAAGCCGCTCTTTCTTTTTCAAGCCATTCTTCCGGAAGAGGTTTTGCGAATTTCTTGTCGGGGCTCAAAGCCAATTCTTCCGGAATGCCCAAATCGATGATACGCGCTCCCAAGGATTTGGCCTGTTCCGCTGCTTCCGGGCGGATGTCCGCGGCATGGACAACGGCGCCCAGACCCCTGGCGGTTGCAATCGCCCTGAGTCCGGCAACACCCGCTCCGATCACCAGCACGCTTGCGGGCTTGATCATCCCGACCGCGCTCGCAATCATCGGCATGAATTTCGAAAGATTGTTCGCGGCCATCAAAACGCCCTTATACCCTGCGCAAGTGCTCATCGAAGACAGAGCGTCCATGCTCTGCGCGCGACCGATTCTTGGAACACTGTCCAAAGTCAGCCCAATCACGCCTTTTTCAGCCATTTTCTTTATCATCTCGTGATTGGCCGGCGCGGCCGGATGGAGGAAGGTGATCAGATATTGACAGGCATGCATCATATCTATTTCATGCTTGTTCTTCTCTTCATTGAACTGCGGTTCTTTCACTTTCAAAATCACATCTGCATCCCGGTATATGATTTCCGGATCATCGATTATTTTGGCTCCCGCAGCAAGGTAATCCTCATCGAAAAAGTGGCTTTCCGTTCCCGCCCCCTTTTCCACAAGTACCTCAAAACCGTCCGCAATCATTTTTCTCACAGTTTCCGGTATTCCGGAAACGCGCTTTTCTCCATGCAGTATTTCTTTTGGAATTCCTATGACCATATTGCCTCCAAGTATTGTTTTTTACGTTTTGAATATATC
The DNA here is from genome assembly GCA_001512995.1 of Acholeplasmatales bacterium DTU067. GTDB lineage: Bacteria > Bacillota_I > Bacilli_A > ML615J-28 > CAG-698 > DTU067. Next base: position 5,037 of record LFRY01000034.1, on the reverse strand, counting down.
ACATTGCCCGCATGAATTCAAGCGTTTTCATATTTATAAGAAAAAATTCGGGTTTCCCCGAATTTTCAGTTTGCGCTTCCAAAGAAATCGGCCAAAATATCTTTGATGTAGTTGTATCGGCGCGCATAGGAATTCTTGACCCTGACCAGCCTCAGACCACAGGCATCAAGGAATTCTTTTTTCTTCCTGTCCCGCGCCTTCACCGCTTCGTCCTCCTCATGTTCGGGACCGTCAAGCTCAAAGACGATCAAAGGCCTGTTCGTGCTCTTCCGGAAAATGACAAAATCGAATTGTCCCGTGTAGTAGAGCGGATCCGCAAATTTCTTGGGAACGATTTTTTTCACAGGCACCTCATCCCTGATAAAGCAATTTGCGTCGCAGATGGAAAGCGCGTGGCTCAAGGTTTCCAAAAACTCCGCTTCGGTTTTTGTGCTGTAGGGTTTGAACCCCAGTGCGCGGGAACGGTTCTCGTTCGGCCTGGCTTCTTTTTCGCCGTTCATTTTGATGTATTGGTAGAGATCGAAAAAGTCGTCTTCGTCTTCCGCCAGTTCCAAAATTCTCCGCTCGCAGGAAAAGAGCACCAATCTTTCCTTTGCCCTTGAAGTCGCGACATTAATCAGTTCGCGATTGTTTTTGAGCCATCCATAGGTGCCGGGGTGGGTGCTGTCGGTGATGGCGGAAGAGAAGAGAATGATGTCCTTTTCATCGCCCTGGAAGGCATGGATCGTCCCCACCTCGGTTTCCAGCCCGTTTTCCCGGAGAAGTCTTTCGATCAGTTTCTTCTGCTTTACGAAGGGCGTGATGATTCCGATCTTCCTCCCCGTGTTTTCCTGCAGATAGGACAGGATCGCTTCCGCTTCGGAAAGGGAAGTGTTCTTGTTTTCCGATACGGGATCCGGGATGTCAACGAAGACCAAGGGTTTTTCTTCTTCGACTTTGCTTTTGATTTTCAGGCGGCTTCGGTAGAATTTTTGGTTATTGAAGGAAATGATTTTTTTGTGACAGCGGTAATGGGAACTGAGGAGAATCGGTTTTGTGATGATGTCGACAAGCTCATAAACCCGGTAAATCGAGTTCTCCAGATAATCGTAGTGGTCATTTATGCCGTATTTGGTTTTCAATTTTTCGTTGTCATTTTTGTCGAGCAGGATGACCGGTCTGAGCTGCTCGGGATCCCCAAGGAGCATCAGGTTCCTTCCGCGGAGAATCGGAAGCAGGGAGGTTGCCGGATCGCATTGGCCTGCTTCGTCAATTATCGTAAGATCGAAATGGGCGTCGGGGGAGCCCAGCCTGCAGGAAGAAATGTTCGTCGTGATGACGATCGGAAAAACCCTGAGAAAGAGCTTCAGATTTGAATCATTGCTTAAGTAGCGGTTGAAGGCCTTAACCCGTTCGTCATAGTCTTCGATTTCAAGGATTTCCAAGAGTTCCGCATACCTGGGCTCGAAGAGCCTCTTGATGTGTTTCGCTCCGACAAAGTACAGGTATTTTTTCAATTCCTCTTCGTCAATCTGGATGAGCGAGTCAAGGTTTTCTTCCTTGATTTCGCCGAGCTCGCCAAGCTTGTTTTTAAGATCTTCTTGGTTTGCCCGGAGGAAGATTTGGAAAGCGGGTTGGTCGATGCGGGCGAGCATTTCTTCCGCAGCGTTGAAACGTTCGCTCAAATCCAATTTGCGTTCATGCCTCTCCAAGAGCTCCGTCAGTTTCTTGGTCCTTCTTTCGTGGTGAAGTTTGTTTTTGTCGAGCGTTTTTTCGAAAATCCGGATGTCCTTTGCTTTCTCAAGCATCTCCCGGATTTCGTTCAGGGACTGGAAGACGACGTCCCTGTTTCCCAGACGGATCGCGGGGAAGAGAATCGGCCTGTCCCTGTAGACAAGGGCGCGCAGCTGTTTGTAAATCCCGTTGAGCGGATGGTTGTTCGCCGAGGCGACCAAAACCGTTTTTCCGCTGAAAAATGCTGAAAGGAGCGTGTTCACGATTGTTTTCGTCTTGCCGGTGCCCGGGGGACCCTGAATGTAAGTCAGGGGATGTTTCAAGCCCTTGTGGATGGCGAGCAACTGATCGATGTCAACTTTCCTGTCCATGAGGATGAGCGGCCAATTTTTCCGGCGATTCGAGGGCGTTTTCAGCTTTCCAAAAAAGGCGCGCAGCGGCTCGTGTGCTCTCTCCTCCGAAAACATTCTCACGATCCCTTGGTATTCGCTGTTCAAATCAAGGTTATAATCTCTTTCGAGTGAAAAAACATGCGGAAAATCGTCAACCCTAGCCCTTCCCTCGGTGTATTCATGGATCTTATCGGTGATGGTTTTCTGGTTTTTCTCAAAATCATCCAGTAAATGCTGGTCGTCTTCCGCCAAAAATTGGCTCACCCTGTAAAGGCCGCCCTCGATTTTGAATTCCCAATTCAAAGTGATTTCCTTGGCGGGTACCAAGCGCTTGTTTTTGATGTCCAAAAACANNTTCCAAAAACAACCGCCGATAAGCGAGGACATAGAGGCCTTTTTCGGTATTGATTGCCAGCTGGTTGAGGGCGAATTCCAAAGTTTTCCGAAATGCCCGGTCTTGGCCAAGCTCCTTTCGGAAAAAGGAAACGAGTTCCTGGAACTGCGACTCTGATAACTCGTAATACCCCTTCTTCCTCAATTCCGCGTCGTCCACCCTTCTAACGAAGGTATTTTCCTTTATGTAGGGCTGGTTGTCCAAGCGGTGGCATTCAGCATAATAATCCAAGATGTTGATGTTCAGGGGCGAAAGGGTGAGGAAAGCATAGTTTTGAGGATGCAGCTTCATGTCCTCGTATAATTTTTCATTGCGGGGATAATAAGTCCCTTCAATCACTTTGGCGGCTTGGATCGAATCAAAATAAACCAAGAGTTCGGTTGGCTCCGGGGCAATTGAATAATTGAACCCCTCCACGACAAGCAGTTTTTTCAGAGGTACTATATCCTTGATCGCAATCCAATACCTGGTCTTTACCTTATTTTTATTAAAATAGGTAATGTCAAGCCACTTTCCCTCGACGAATGCCTTGTATACGGCTCTTCCCACGGGATTCATAAATCACACCTCTCGTTTCAGTATACCATTTTCTTCCCCTTTTTTCAATTCTCGGATAAGGCCGCAGAAAACATGCAAATTTCATTGCAATTGAAAAAAGGCCCGTTTCCGGGCCTTCGCAATTAAGCCAGTATGTAAGCAAACGATGCTGCTGTGGCAGATACAGTCATCATCGTGAAGAGCAGGGAGTTGATCAAGGATCCCAGCCAGATGTTGCCTGTCTTCTTGTAGAGTTTTCTGGAAATGATCGTAGCGAAGATAAGGATTGCCACTAACGGGAAGACAACGATGTAGCTGAGGTTCATTTCGGGTTGCCACAATTCTCCCGACGAACGGAATGTGATGTACTGAATGAGGATTACCAAGAGCACGCCGAAGGCATTGAAGACGGCGTTGATGGCAATCGATGCCCATTCAGGCAGGTTCTTGACGCGATAGGTAATGTTGCCGATTGCGGAGAGAATGTAGTAGACCGAGAAGAGAGCCGCGTATCTCAGCATCGTCGGGAACATCATCGGGATGTTGAAGACCTTGATTCCCAAAGTCCAAAGCCTGAAGTCGGTCTTCCAGATGCCCCAGTTAATGAAGACAACGAGGTAGAGCGCAGCGACTGTCATGGCAGCAACGAGCAGGGTCTTCAGGAAATTGCTGACGCTTCCGATTCTTGCGACTTCGAAAGGATTCTGGACGGGTGTGTCAACCTTTCTGATCTTGTTCACGATCAGATTGACGACATAGGTCAAAATGACCATGGCAAGACCGAAGAGACCGCAAATCATCGCCCAAAGCGCTACCCAGTTGGTTGTGTCTTGGGGGAAACGCTGTGTGAGCGGGAAGTATTTCTTCAAATCAATCGCCACAGTTTTCAGGATGAAACCGCCGAAGAGCATGACGGCCACTCCCGGGATCCAGTAAGAAAGATGTTTTTGAACTCCGCAGAGTTTTGGCAGATCTTCTTCCACTTCCAAGCCTTCGCCCGTAACAAGCTTCTTCTTTTTCAGACCTGCAAAGCAAGGAATGGTTAGTATGAGAGAAACGACGGGGAAAATCAACGCCAGAAGCGCAAGCAAGCCGATGAATGAGAAACCTTCTTTTATCCACCAAACTTGATTGGACGGTTTGATTGTCTTATAGCCATCGGGTGTTCCGAATGCCGCATAGAAGAAATCAACCACATAACCGGCACTTTCAATCGAGAAATGGTTTTGGGGATGGATTTCATTAGCTTCATAAATGGCGCGGAAGCCTGCGGGGGCCGCTTTGCCTAATTCGACTTCAATCAATTCGCCGTTGTGATATTTACCGCCGTTAACAACATTAATCGAATCTTTAATTTCGATTCCGACAAAATTTGCAGCACCTACAGATTGCAAGTATTGTCTTGCAATTGAAGGCGTTCCGTCGGGTAAGGTGCTTTGGAAGAAGAATTCGTCATCGCGAGCTTTCAGTATTCCCACAGAAACATTAGGACCTGCGCCCATATAAGTGCTCCATGCTTGGATCAAACCAGCGGAAATAATGCCGAGACCTTTACCGCTGGGAGCATCTTCTGGCTTCAGAGCATCTTCTCTCAAAGTGCTTGCTGTATCGAAGCCTCCCATAGAGTGTCCAGAAATACCGATTCTGCTCTTATCCACATATTCAAGATTGTAGAGATATTTTGCTGCATCATACAAGCCTATGGTCATCAAGCTGGGAGAATTTCCAGTGTTTCCGTAATTACCATGAGCCTCACGGTCAACCGTCAAAACTACGAAACCGCGTCTTGCGAGCTCGACCGCATTCTGGAGTTGCAATTCACGGTAGTTCAAATAGCCATGGGTCAGAACAACAGCCGGAAGTTTATTGTCTTTGCTGGCTTTTTTCGGAACGAAGAGAATTCCGCTCACGACTTTACCATTGACTTCAATTTCCGGATCTACTTCCCATACACCGGCATTTTCCGCATCTCTTAAGTCGGTGACTTCAACGGAAAAGCCT
>LFRY01000033.1:15467-34418 GCA_001512995.1 Acholeplasmatales bacterium DTU067 | reverse complement strand
GCGGATTCACTGATTTTTAGGATTTCTGAAATCTCTCTGACCGACAAGCGGTCATAATAATAGAAACTTTGTATCAAATGCTATAATGCGTGAAGTTGTCAATTTTAGAAATCAAGTTTCCAGAACGGTTCAATCTGTTTTTATTAAAGATAAATCTAAACGAACTAGAACATTTAAAAAACCTACTTTTAAAATGACTGAATATGCATCTAATGTAGCAGAAATCGCAATTAAAGAAGTTGCAGACCAAACTAGTAAATATGCCGAAGTAGGGGCAGACAAAGTATTTGATAATAAATTATTAGAAGCAGCAAGAAAGTTTAATTATCTTGCTATGGAAGAAGCCGATTTTATCTTTATGAGAGATAGAATGGGTAGAGAACTCGCCGAATGGGCAACCGCTAAAGGTTATACAATAGAACAATTAAAAAATGATTCTGCTTTGCTAGAACAAGGAAAAGCATATGCTATGGAACAAGGATTAAAAGCAACTTTCCGAGATGCAAATGCACTTACCACTGCTATTAATAGTTTAAGGGCAAAAGGTAAAATTTGGGATATGGCTATCGTTTCTGTGGTTCCGTTTGCTAAAACTCCGGTTAATATCGCTAGACGAGGTTTTGATTATTCGCCTTTAAGTTTTGCTCGAACTCTAACAACAGAGTTAAAACAACTAAAACAAGGAAAAATATCTGCCGGACAATTTGTAGACAGACTTTCTGAAGGCTTTACAGGAACAATGATTATGACTTTAGGATATTTCCTTGCTAAAATGGGTATCGTTAAATCCGGAAGTGATGAAGATAGAAAAGAATCTGCTTATAGAAAATCTATCGGCGAACAAGATTATTCTATTAAAATCGGAGATAAAACTTATACTCTAGATTGGTTAGCTCCTTCGTCTATACCATTCTTTACAGGTGTAACTCTTTTTGAAGGAATGGATATAGAAGATTTTAATGATATTTGGCCTGTTTTGGCTTCAATGGAAAAGTTGCTTGATCCAATTACAGAAATGTCCTTCTTGCAGAGTTTCAATAATATTATGTCTAGTTATAGTGATAATAAATTAGCAGGTGTTTTCAGTAGTATGTTGCTTGCTTATGCGGGTCAATTCTTCCCAACTTTAGGCGGTCAAATAGCAAAAACAATAGACCCAACACGCAGAATTACTACTTCTACTGCTAGGGGATATGAAAAGAAAGTAAATCAACAAATTAATTATTTGTTAAGCAAAATTCCCGGTTATTCTTTCTTGTTAGAACCATATGTAAATGTTTGGGGCGAAGAAGAAATAAATACTTCTTTTGAAAACAGATTGATGGAAAACTTTGCATATCCGTTCTGGATCAGCGAAAACAAGAAAACAGAGGTCGATAAAGAAATTTTAAGACTTTATGAATCATATGGAAATGTTTCAGTTTTACCGGGAATTGCTAATTCCTATTATACGGTAGACGGTGTCAGGATAGATATGACCGAAAAAGAATATACCGAATTTAAAAAGAAAGTTGGTAAGTTCTCTTATGAAAATTTAGATAATTTATTTAAGTCTAATTTCTATAAAAACTTGACAGATGAAGAAAAAGAAAAAGCGATAGAAAAAGTCTATTCTTATGCCAGAGATTATGCTAAAGGTGGCAATAATAAAGCCTATCTTGTTTCAAAGGCTTTAGGTGCAAATAAAGAAAATATGTATGCTTATTATTATATCCAACTTCAATCTATCGAAGGAACTAAAGATAAAGACGGGAATACAATCTATAATTCTAAAAAGAAAAATGTTATAAACTTTATAGAAGCTCAAAAACTTAATAAAGCACAAAAACACATTTTGTTTGCTTTAGCAGGATATAACAACACAACCGATAAAGAAGAATCATTCGCTTATATCGACAGCTTGAAAGATTTGACCGCAGAACAAAAACAAGCATTAAAAGAGTTGTGTAGTTATTCAAAATAAAAGAAAATGAAAATAAAAAAAGACTAGGAATTAAGCGATTTTTTCCTAGTTTTTTATTGCTTTTTTATGTCATTTTTAAGTAGGAAATTTTCGATTAAAAATCATCCTTTTATCATAACCCAAATCAAGATAATTGCTAAACCAATCCAAGCATACATAAACCAAAAAACTTGAGTAATTACGGTTAATAATGCCAATAAACCTAAACTTAATGTAAGTATACTCCCAAGAACATCTTTTAACTTACCAAATTCCCATTTTTTAGTCCAAAACATTAGAATATTACCAATTAAAATTGCAGAAAACACTAAAATTATTTCTGTTTTTGAACCGTAAAATCCTCCGAAAAATGCAAATAAAGATCCGAACGCTATACACCCGTCCGCTATGCTCGAAATCACTTTGTTTGTCTTTGTCATAAAACTTGTTACCCCCTTTTTATCTCATTTTAATAGTATTCCTAGTTGTTTCCATTTTATACTATTTTTAATAAAATTGAAACTTTTTTATATTTTTTTTAATTTTTCTTGCTTGTAAACCCTACTGTGAAGTTTACTGTGAACAAACTGTTAACCCTATAAGAATAAGAACTAGAATAAGAACTAGAATTTAAAAAAGAAAAAACTACCAAAAAGAAAAAAATTTTCTTTTTCCCCTCTTTCCTTTACTTTACTTTAGTTTAGTTTACTTTAGTTTACTTTGTGTACTTTTGTATTCATTAAACACTCTTGAACTATAGTTATTGTCAACATTTACCTCATTAATGATTACATTAACTCCCCAAAATCGCCATTTACTCTTTAATAGGATAATCACGCTTTTATATTTTTCTGGAAGAATCCTTACTAAATCAATAAGATGGTCTTCTTTTTGGGAATTGTATATTGCGCAATGGTCAAGGGATGCTTTTTTTCTTCTATATGCTTTTCTGGTCAAGCTAATGCTTTCATTGATCGTTACTCTGATGAGCCAATATTTTTCTTCCTGTTCGTTTGGGAATGAAGGGTTTAATCTAATATACTTCATAAAAACTTCTTGAAGTATGTCTTCTGCATCCTCTTGATTGCGCGTTAACCATAGCTTATGTTAAATAATAATTGTGAATACAAACCATATTTTTTTGAAAATTCTTCTTCCGACATCATTTTTGGTGCCATAGCAAACTCATCCTCTCACTTATAAAACGCTTAACTATGGGAAAACCTGACATTAATTTATATAAGAAGGGCTCTTTATTAAATTATAATTTTTAATCATTCAATGTCAATATTGACTAAAGCAATGATCGTTCATTGTTCGCCAAGACAACAAGAGAAAATTTCATAGTTTATAAAAAAAGCCCCTGGGGGCTAGATGTTCTGATTTGCTTCGATCAATTCCAAAAATGCCTTGCTTCTGGAGAGCATCAGAAAGGCAATCACGCCCGCAACGCTCACCGTCACAAATTCTCCGAGGGCGACCTGCAAAATCGAAAACAATGGGGGATGACCGAAAACAAAGTGGAGTTGCAGGCCGATGATGAGACCGTTGGCGACGACCGGATAGAGCGAAGCGAGAAAAATGTTTCTGCTTCTCGATATCAGAAAAACGGAGATGAAGGTCGCGAGCGTTCCGAAGGGCACGTCGGTCAGAGCCATGGGGCTGAAAAAATTGGCGATGAAACAACCCAGAGTCAGGCCGACGACGTAATCCCGCCTGAAAAAGCAGAGAAGCACGAGAATTTCCGAAATTCGGAACTGAATCGGTCCGTAGGCGATCGGGCTCACGGCGAGGGTCAGGGCCACATAGAGGGCAGCGACCACCGATTGGCGGACGATTGTTTTGATTTCCATGGTCATCACCTTTCCTAGTGTTTCCGGAAATCATTATATCATGAATCCGGGTATTCCAAAAGCATCAGATGTATTTGCTTTGGATTCTCTTGAAAATTCTTAACACAGCTCCTCCGAAAACCGTGAGAAAAACGACATTGGCGGCCATGTGCACCAGGGTGAAGGTAAAGGATGCCCCCGCCACCGCCAGAAAGCGCGGCAGATGGAAGCGGTTCTCGATGAAGAACACGGTCTGCAAGTCCATGATGCCGGCGTAAAGGAACGCAGAAAAGATGCCGAGGAGAATCATGCATATATAAAGCAAAGGTTTTTCAAAATCAAGGATGCCCTTCGCGGTTCCCGAAAGCGCCCCCACGAGCCCCCAGGCAAACATTTGCCAGGGAGTCCAAATCCCTTGCCCGAAGTAAAAATTCGAAAGCAGAGCCGACAGGGCCCCGATCAGGAATCCGGTCTCGCTTCCGAAAACGAGAGCGGAGAGAATGATGAGCGCGGTGACGGGCTTGAAAAAGGGGAGGGGCGAAAAAAGGATCCGCAGGGCGACGTTCAAAGCGGTCAGGACGGCGATGAGGACGATTTCCAAGGCGCGGGGCCGGGAGCCTTCGAAACGCAAAAAGAAGGGAAGCAGCGCCAAAACCACAATCGCCGCGGAAATGATCCTATATTCCCCCGTCGCCTCCAGCAACAACAACAAGGGGATGATCAAAATCCAAAGGAGGAAGCTAATTCTCTTCATCTCTCTCACCGTACTTTTTCGCCAGTTCGATGACCTCTTCTTCGGTCAGCGCCTCCGGATAGAGCCGGCGGGCGATTCTGTTCGCGGCGGTGGTATAAAATGTGTTTTCCGTAAAGAAGGCCCGGGGAGGCGCCAAACTTTGGATCCTCCCGTCAAAAACGAGCCCGGAGCGGTCGCCCACCCGCGCAGCAAAATCCAGATCATGGGTCGCGATGACGATCGTTACGCCGGCTGCCTTTCTTGCCTTTAGAATTCCGAGCAGTTTCCCTTTCCACTGGGGATCGAGCGCCTTGGTCGGCTCGTCCAGCAAGAGCAGGCGCGCCTTTTTTCCGAATACCTTTGCGAGCGCGAGGCGCTGCTGTTCGCCCCCGCTCAGATCATAGGGGTGTCTCTCCGCAAGTTCTTCCAAGGCAAATTCCCTCAGTGTTTCGCCATCCACTTCTTTCCCGACGGTTTCTTCCAAAAAGAGGTCCTGGGGATTCTGGGGGAGATAGGCGATTATTTCTTTATAATATGCGTTCCCGTGGGCTTTGGGGCTCTTACCGAATACTTTGATTTTCCCCTGCAAGGGTGGGTAGAAACCGGCCAGAAGCTTCAGGAGCGTCGTTTTTCCGCTCCCGTTCCCGCCGACCAGGGTGAGGATTTCGCCTTCATGGACGTCCAAATCCGCGCCCCGGAAGACTTCCGAATGTTTCTCGTATGCGAACCAGAGATTTCTGATTTTCAAAACCCTTTGTCCGAACTCAATCTTTTCCGAAAATTCCCCGATTCCCGGGCTGTATTTGTTTAAGAACTCTGCGCCCTCCCGCACCGTGAGCGGAGAGGGACCGCTTCCCTTTAAGCCGAGGAAAATCTTCGCGGCGCTCGGAAGCGCGACTCTTTCCGGATTTTCCAGCCGGGGAAGGACCTCTTCCGGCTTGCCCTGAACGATGATTTCGCCCGCTGCCATGACGAGCAATTTGTCCGCAAGCTTCAGCACGGAATCAAGGCGTTGCTCAACGAGCAGAATGGTGATCCCCAATTCCTGGTTGAGCCTTCCGAGCAGGGCAACGAACTGCTCCGAGGCGATCGGATCGAGCTCCGCCGTCGGCTCATCCAACAAAAGCAGCCTGGGCCCCGCCGCCATGACCGAAGCGAGCGCAAGCATCTGCTTTTCGCCCCCGGATAGCTCCGCAGTGTCCTTCCTGAACCAGGAAGCGATTCCGAAAAAGGAAGCGAGTTCCCCGATCCTGCTTTCGATTTTTTCCTTGGGAAAGCCGAGATTTTCCAAACCGAAGGCCAGTTCATGGTATACCCTGGCGGTCACGATCTGGTTTTCCGGCTTTTGCATGACATATCCGATTTCCGCGGAGAGGCGCGGGGAAAGCTCTTCCCGGGGTCGATTGAAAATTAGAATTTCGCCCGCCAGCCTTCCCTTCGGAGCGACTTCTTTCTTAAGGATTCTTAAAAGCGTTGATTTTCCGCTTCCCGAGGGTCCCGTCAGCACCGCGAATTCCCCTTCCCTAAGCGAGAAACTCACGTCCTTCAGAGCGGGTTTGTCATCGTAATGAAAACTTAGATTTTTGACCGCAACCAATGCCATTTCAATTTCTCCTTCATTTCCAGGATTGCTCCGCCGAAGAAAAAGAGGGCCGCCCCCAAAACCCTGCAATGCGGAGAGATGGCAACAATGAATGCCGATATCGAAACAATCAAAAACGCGAGATCGCTCCCCCGGAAGCGATAGGGTCCGTAATTCGTTCTTTTCGCGGAGCCGAATCCGCGCGCTCTCATCGCCAGCGCCGCATCGAGGGCGTTTTCCAGGGACCAGGAGATGAGCGCGACAAAGGTTTTCATCCGGCTTTTGACTCTATTGAAAAAACCTTCCCCATGCAGGCCCAAAGCCCTCTGGGCCTGGCCGATTCTTTCCCCCTGCTTGGAGAAGAGGGGAACGAATCGCAATCCCATCGAAACAAGCAGGGCGGTGTTCGGCAGCGCGCCTCCGAAAAGGTAGATGAATTTGTCTGCGGAAAGCAAATGATTGAAGAGAATGAACCAATGGATGACGGCCAGTATCATCAAAGCGATGTCCAGCCCCGCCAAGAGGGCTTCTTCCGTAATCCTGAGCCGGCCGATGTAAAAGAGTGGTGAGCCGTTCTGATTGAAAAGCGGGTTGAGGATGATTATCAGCGCGGAAAAAAGCAAATTCCAGAGCAGGGTTTTTGCTTTGATTTTTTCATGAAGCGTTTGCGTCAATAACCCGGCCGCGAGGGACAGCGCCAGAACTGCCCGATTCTTTACCAGCATCGTGAGAATCATGACCAGGGCAAGATGCACAAAAACCGGGGCAGGATGCGATCTCTTCAAACTCATGGGCACTCCTGATAAAAAAATGCCGCTTCGGCGGCAATTTTCTCTGCTCGCAAAACCCACTTCCCGCCGAAATGGTTCGCGCTGATTACGGCAGGTCTCCTGACTTCGGGATTTCAAGCATGGTTTCCGTCCTTCCCGGTTTCCCAGTGGATCTTACGGAACCATTAATCCCATACAGTAGCGGGGGCTGTCACGGATTCTCACCGTGTTCCCTTTTAATGCTTTGAAAAGCAACCGTAATCGCCATTATTATAACACAAAAGAAAAGCCATCGCAACGCTAACTTGAAATTTTATGGGGAATAATGTAAAATGGAAGTATGGTTAATGAGGAAAAATTAAAGAAAACTATTTCGAAAAACTTGATCCGATACAGGAAAATGAACAATCTGACGCAGATGGAATTGGCGGTCGCGCTCAATTATTCTGACAAGGCGATATCGAAATGGGAAAGGGGAGAAAGTTTGCCGGACATTTATGTCCTTTCGCTCATCGCCGATTTTTATAACATCACCGTGAACGACCTCATCTCCGATCAGCTCGGGGAAAACAAGAAAATCTACCAGGCGGAAAAAATCATCTCCCTGCTTTCGACGGTGGTGATCTACACGATCGCGACCATCAGTTTCGTTTTTTTGATCATCAGCAATTTCCGAGTTTCCAGACCCTGGCTCGTCTTCATCTATGCCCTGCCTTTTTCCGCTTTTGTTCTCATATTTTTCAGAAAAAAGTGGAACAGCAGGCTCTATGAACTCATCATCGGCACGATCCTAATCTGGACGATCGCGCTCTCCCTGCATCTCACTTTCTATCCGCGAGTGGACAAGATGTGGATGATTTACATCGTCTGCATTCCCCTGCAATTGATATTGCTTTCCTGGTTCATTTTGAAGGTCTATTACAAAAAATAATCCCCGCCCTGCGGGGATTATTAATTAGGTCTGTATTCATAGCGGATGTATTCGAAACTGCCATGCTTTTCGATGCAGTCCGTCATCCAGGCATGCACCCTGTCCCTGAGCTCCTGCTTCGCTTCCTGGCAGGGAAGATCTGTTCTTGGGTAGAAGGGTTCGCTGATGTGGATGGTCGGCTTGGGCGGGCGCTTTTTGAAAATCTTTCTTGCCCTGTAGACAGTGACCATGGCGAAGACCGGCGAATTCAGTTTCACCGGGTAACGGAAGGAAGTCGCGAGAAAGGGCCGGATCTTATTGTAATAGGGCCAGATGTGCGCTTCCGGATAAATGGCGATTGCCTTTTTTTTCCGCCACCTTTCTTCCACCGCCCGGGTGAATTGCTTCATCGCTTCCATTCCGGAGGGAATCGGGAGCGCGCCGAGCATCATCACAATCTGTTTCAAGCCCCGGATCGAAATCGCATCGCGGTTGGCGATGACATAGGATTTTTTCGGAAAGGCGATCAGGGAATGGGTGAAGGCGTCAAAGAAATGCGTGTGGTTCCCATAAAGGAAGTAGCCCGTTCCGCGTGCTTTTCTTAAGGCTTTCCTGTTTTTCACGCGCAGGCGGAGAATCAGGAAACAAAAGATAGTGATTAAGGGAAAGGCGATGAAATAATAGAGGATGAAACTCGCCAAACGGAAGAAGGGGTTTCTGTTGATGAAGGGAAAATCGGGCCCGATGTCGATTTGCTTGATCTTCGTTCCCGCGAAATCGTCATCCACGGGATCGGAATAATAAATGACTTTTTTATTCATCGGACTGCCTCCGCGTTCCTGAGAATCATTTCTTCCATCGCGTCCATGCAGCCCCCTTGGTCGAATTTGTTTTTATAGCAGAGATAGGCTTCGCTTGCTTCCTCCCTCGCTTCCGGATTGTCCAGCCAATAATCGATTCTCTCCGCGAGGCTTTCCGGATCATTCAGACGGAAGAGATTTTCCGGGGCGAGGGCAAAATGCCGGGTCGCGCTCCGCGGCGAATCGGAAATCACCGGCACCAAACCGCAACTGATCGCTTCCAGACAGGCAATCGCTTCGATTTCGATTTCCGCAGGATGGATGTAGAGATCCGAATAATTGATGCAATCGACCAACTCTCGTCGGGAAAAGAAACGGAAGAGCGGCTTCACGGGAAGAATCCCCGCCACCTTTTCCAATTTTTCGCGCTGGGGTCCCGCCCCCGCAAAAATCAGCTGAAGTTTCTCCCTGTGTTTGGAAAGATTCGCTGCTTGGATCAGAATCCGCTGTGATTTTTCTTTACTGAAGCGGCCGATGGAAAGGAGCACGAATCTGTCCCGAAAAGCTTCCGGTTTCGGAACTTTCTTTTTCCGGAATTCGCCGTTCACGCCGTTCGAAATGACGACCCCGTTGGTTTTTCCGACGATTTTCTCGAAAGTGTCCCTGATGAATTGCGTCGGATAATGAATGCAGTCGACATGGCGATAAACGGTGCGGTAGAAATATTTATAAGTGAGCTTGTTCGCCAGTTTGCTGTTCATCAGAAAAACATGGTTCGTGAAGTTTTCCGCCTGGCAGTGGAAACCCGCGGTCAGGGGTTTTTTAAATTTTTTGGCGATTTTCACCGCCGCCTTGCTCAGGAAAAAGGGAAGCATCAAATGAACCGCGTCAGCATCGCGGATCGCTTCCTCAAGCACCTGCTTCTCCCCCCTGGCAAGCGCGATTCCGTTTTTCTTCACGTAATTGTTTAAGGGCCCGAGATTCAGGGTCTTCACCACATAGTACCCCGGAAGGTCTTTCTTGTCCTGATCGGGGCAAATGACCCTCACTTCATGGCCCTTTGCCTTCAGGCTTCTGATCAGATTCATGGCTGCGATGGCCGTGCCGTTGTTTTCCTTGCCCAGCACGTCGCATACTACCGTTATGATCATGGTCCCACCTGCTTTCAGTGAAATTATAAGCCACAAACAGGCGGATGCCAATGAATAATGAGTAGAGTTTGTCTACAAAAAGTAGAATCATGAAAAAAAGGCGCTTTTTTGCGCCTCAGCCTGTTGACAAACTACTTTTTTAGGAAATCCTAAAAGAGTAGTTTTATTTTTTCCCCACTATAGTATAAAATATTAGTTATTTTATAACAAAATGATATAATAAATAGATAATATAAATCCTTTTCTCCCACTTTTTAAATATGTCTATATTAAAATTAAATGAGCGTTGACTTTGTCAACGCTCTGGCCTATAAATTGAAACTCATTTTCAGAAAATCGATGTAATTGTTGTAATGGTTTTTCACTTCCGCGGCGGGCGCCCGCTTCGTCAGAAACTTTTCCAGGCAGGCTTTCCCGATCATTTTTATCAGGTTCACGATTTTATGCGAATGTTTCGATTTCCTGACCTCGGCCGGAAAACAAGTCAGATCAAGTTCCACATCCGGTTCAATGATTTTCTCGAGCAGGTCCTCGCGGGCTTTGTCATTGAAAATAGTGGAGATGATATTGATTCTGAATTGCCTGTTTTCTTCGTTTGCAAGTTTGTCGATTGTGTCGGAAAACTTCATTTTCAAAGCCTCGTACACATCGTTGTCGGTTTCCCGCAGGTATCTTTGGAATTTTTTCCTGTCGATGCCGTACATGTAATGAATCAGATAAATGAAGAGATCCTCGACATTTTCAAAATATTGATAGAAACTTCCGCGCGGAATCTGCGCCTCCTTCACGATGTTCGCGATCACCGCTTTTTCCAAAGGCACGCGCGAAAATTCCTTCTTGGCCGCCCTGAGGATTCTAATCCTCTTTTCCTTGGGTAAATTCAGGAATGTTCTGGTTGGCATAAGTCACCTCCATACCTAAAATTATTTTATCATAATTGAAAAATCATTGCAATAATAACCCTCGCGAGTATGATAAAACAGTTTCCTTAAATGAAGATTAAACCTGTAAATCCCCTTTCTTGATCCAACCCGCCTTCCGGAAAAGCACATCCAATAGAAAAACCAGCACGAGGGGGAGCGCAAACTGCAGGATGATGATGCTCGGCCAGGCGGCATCCCCCATCGAATGAAAGGTTCCGATCTGTCCGACCAGGCCCGATGTTCCCATGCCGCTGCCTTCCTTTGTGCAGGTGGTCTGAAAAACGAGCGTCGCCAGCGGCCCCAAAACGGCGCTCGCGATGATCGGCGGAAGCCAGAGCAGAGGTTTTTTCAAAATGTTTTTGAACTGCAGCATGGAGGTTCCGAGAGCGACGGAAACCACGGTTCCGAAATTGTTGTCCTTCCGGGACATGACCGCAAACCCCAGCATCTGCGTCGCACAGCCGACGACCGCCGCTCCGCCCGCCAGGCCGTCAAGCCCGATTGCGATGGCGATGGCAGCCGAAGAGATCGGCGCGGTCAGAGCCATGCCCATGACCACCGCAATGATGATGCCCATCAGGAAGGGTTTTGCTCCGGTCGCCCATTTGATGAATTCGCCGAGCGAACGCATCATGCCCGACACGGGCTCATTTATGAGCAGGTACACGCCGTAAGCGACGGCAGAGGACGCAAGCGGAATCAGAATGATGTCCAAAAAGGTTTTTTTTCGAAAAATGAGGTTCAGGACCTCGATCGCAGCGATGACGGTGAGGTATTCCACCATCGGATCGCCGATTTTAAGGCCGGAGGCGATGCCTCCCGCAATGCCCGCGGCGACCAGACGCAAACCTTCCAGTTTCAGGCTCCAGGCGATGCCGATGCCGATCCCGACGCCGGTCAAGTTCTTCAGTAACACCGCCAGTTCGGTCAAGAATTTTATATCAAGCAATTCCCCGGCGGTGTTGATGATCGTGCCGACGATTAGTGTTGAAAAGAGACCGTAGGCCATGCCGTTGAAGGTTTTCACCAGATAATCAAGGATTTTTTTCAGAATGTCTTTCATGTTCTTCCGCCCCCATTACCAGCATTATACATCATTTCGCACATCTTTTCATCAAGAAAATGAAATCCTCTTAAAGCCGGGCCTTAAGAGGATTTTTTTCATGCTTCTTTTTTCAGCATTCTCGCAAAGAAGTCAATCAACTCATAGACCGCATTCAGGAAAATTCCGAAAATCGCTGCGGTGGCAATCGGGGGAAGGTCGATTCCAAAGAAGGGAACACTTCCCAAGAAACTACCTCCGAGGCCGATGATCAGAATCGTGGCAATTACGGAAAGGTTTTTTGCGTCGAAGAGATTGACCTTCTTGTCGAGCATGATCGAAATCCCCTGGGCCCCGATGACGCCGAAGAGGTAGACCGAAAGCCCGCCGATGACGGCGTTGGGAATCGAATAGACGGCAGCCGAGAGGGGCGTGAAGAAGGAAAGCAGCATTGTGATAATGGCTGCGGCCATGAGGACGTGGATGGAGTAATTCTTGGTGATTGCCATCGTGCTGATGTTTTCGCCGTAGTTGGTTCCGGCGGGGCCGCCGATGGCGCCGCTGATCATGTCGCCCAAGCCGTCACCGATCAAATTCAAGCCAAGTTTTCCTGCAATCCCATACTTTTTCGAAACTCCCTTTTCATCCGCCAACTTGTTCACATATAAATCGAGCTGATAAAGATGTGCAGTCGATTCGGGAATCGTCGCAATCGCAATCGGCATGATCGCAAGCGCCGCCTCCCAGGAAGGTTTCGGCAACGTGAAATGGGGGAGTTTGAAGAAGGGTTCGTTGGCTCCGAGCGAGAAATCCACAAAGCCGATCCCATATTCCTTCCCCACAAAATAGGCCAAGCCATAGCCGAGCAGGAGACCGAGCAAAATCGGAATCTGCCCCAAGGTTCCTTTTTTGACATAGACCGAGAAGAAGATGGTAGATAGGAGGGTAACGAGACCGATCGCGATGCTTAAATTCTGGGCTAAATTAAAGTTATCCTCCGTCACTCCCAAAACACCTTCCGGATCCACCATGTTTTTGAGCGCGGTGCCGGCAAGGGATAGCCCGATGATCAGGGCGACGCTTCCCGTCACTGTCGGGGGCAGGATTTTTTCGATTCTTTCCATGCTGATTTTCCTGACCAAAAGCCCCACGGCGATGGAAATCAAACCGGAAAGGACGATTCCGAATTGAGCTTGGGAGATCAGAGCGTCGGGAGCGGGTATGCCGTATTCGGAGGGAATGGTAATCGCGCAGATAGCCGTGATGTAGGAAAAACTGGACCCATAATAAAGGGGAATTTTCTTCCCCGTGATTAGAATGAAGCAAAGCGTGGCCAGACCGCTGGCGAAGATGGTTGTAGAAACGTGAAAGCCGGTGAGAATCGCGACGAGAACGGTCGCGGGGAACATGACGATGATCTGCTGCAAGGCAAAGAGCAGAAGCTTCAAGAATGAAGGTTTTTCGTCCGGCAAATAGCCGATTATTTTTTTGGTTTCAATCATATATCTAACTCCTTATTTAATTTTTTCCCAAAAAAATGACGAATCATGGATTCGTCTTTAATCCAATAATTCGTCATTATTCTTTTTCATATGATTCCGGCACCATCAAGTGCAGTGAGCAAGAAATAAATGAGGAAAAGACCCGCGCTACCCCAGAGCACCGGATGGATCTCTTTTGCTTTCCTCTGGCAGAGTTTCACAATCACATAGAAGATGAAGCCGAAAGCAATCCCGATGGAAATGTTGTAAGCAAGAGTCATCAGGAGCGCCGTGAAGAAGGCAGGTACGGCTTCTGAGAAATCGCTCCAATTGATGTCCTTGAAACTTCCTGCCATCAAAACGCCGACCACGATCAATGCTGGAGCGGTAGCTGCTCCGGGAACCACTGCCGCGACCGGAGCCAGGAATACGCAGAGGAGGAAAAACGCAGCTGTGAAAACGGATGTGAGTCCGGTCCTGCCCCCGGCTTCAATGCCCGCGCTCGATTCCACATAGGTCGTCGTGTTGGAAGTTCCGAAGATGGCACCCACCGAAGTCGCGATCGAGTCAGCAAACAAAGCTTTTTCCATTTTGGTTTTAAAGCCCTTGCTGTTTTCGACGGCCGCGATGTCTTCGTCGGTGAAAATGCCGCTTCTTCTGCCGGTGCCGATGAAGGTGCCGATTGTATCAAATGTGTCGGTGAGACTCAAAGCGAAGATTGCCAGCAATGCCATCGGTATTTTTGACGCATCCTGGAAGAGAGTGCCGATGCCTCTAAAGCCAGCACCGAAGGTTGTCCCGAGTTCTTGGAACGGTTTTCCGATGTCTTGGAAGAGAGTCTTCAGCGGAGAAAGATCGGTTACTCCCAGGGGAATGCCGATGAGGGTGGTGGCGATGATGCCGATGAGAATCGCTCCCCTAACTTTCAGAAGCATCAAAACAATGGAGATTACCAAACCGATGACTGCCAATATCGGAACGGTGGAACTGAAATCAACCAATGAGGGAACGATAGTAGAGTCGACCACGACTCCACCGCCCGGGATTGCAAACCAATGATTAGGATCGGCGGTGAATGTGAGCATGCCCGCATTCTTCACGCCGATGTAAGCGATGAAGAGACCGATTCCGCCGCCGATGGCGAACTGGAGATTCTCCGGTATCGCCCTAACGATCATTTTTCTGATTTTAGTAACTGTAATAATGATGTTAATGAGGCCGCAGATAAACACCATTCCCAAAGCTTCCTGCCAAGCAAAGCCCATGCCCTTGCAAATCGTATAGGTGAACATAGCATTGAGGCCCATGCCCGGAGCGAGAGCATAGGGAACGTTCGCAAAGAGACCCATGACCAAAGTTCCGATGACGGTCGCGATAATCGTCGCCAGGAAAATGGCGCCATGGGGCATCGGATTGTCCAGGGTTCCCGCATTCGTGAGGATGGCAGGATTGACGAAGATGATGTAAACCATGGCGAAGAAGGTCGTCAAGCCAGCAACCAATTCCTTGGTCACAGTAGTACGATTTTCCTTGAGTTTGAAAAAGTCGTTCATACCTTTTCCCTTTCGTTAGATTGTTAGTTTTGCAGTAAATAAAAAAGCAAGCACATAGAGTACTCGCCAATATTTACCAATAGACCTGCTTTTAGACCTGCTTAAAAACAGCTTATCGCTGGCCCATTGCCAATAGTCAAGCGATTAGGTCGCTTGGTAGAGACTCCGGAACCAAATTATCCGGATTATATTGGCGATGCTATTAAATTTACAGTTACAAAACTACGCTACAATTGTACCACAGAGAAAGCGGCATAACAAGAGAATGAAAATGTTTACATGCAAATTTTGTTTGAAAATGTTTGCAGGTCTTGAATCAAAATCTGCAGGCAGCATGTTTTAATAAAATGTCTGAAAAGCAATTGCCTTGAAATAATAAAACAAATGGGCTAGTATAATAATAAATTACAAAGCAACAAAAGGAGAAATGAGTCTTGAAAAAAACTTTTGTAATCTTCGGCGCGACAGGCGACCTGACAAAAAGAAAACTCCTCCCCGCTTTTTATAATCTCCAGGCCGAAAACAGGCTTCCGGAAACTTTCGAAATCATCGCCGTGGGCAGGAGGGATTTCGATTCCGAACTCTACCGGGAAAAAGCGGCGGAGCATGTGAAGAACCATTCCCGAAACAAACCCCGACCTGAGATTTGGAATAAACTCCGGGAAAAAATCCGTTACCTGAAAATGAATTTCACGAAGGAAACAGAATACCCGCAACTCTTTGAAGCGCTCCGCGGCACGGAACTTGCCATCTTTTATTTTGCTGTCGCGCCCGAACATTTTGAAACCATCACCGTAAATTTAAAAAATAAACTCCCTAAGGATTTTGGTGTCCGGGTCGTGATTGAAAAACCCTTCGGCCATGACCTCCCTTCCGCCGCCTCCTTAAACAAACTCCTCTCGGACTCCTTCGGGGAAGAAAACATCTACAGAATCGACCATTATCTCGGAAAAGAGATGACGCAGAACATCCATTTCATCAGATTCGCGAACACGATTTTCGAACCCCTCTGGAACAAAGATTTCATCGAACAGGTCCAGATCATCTCTTCGGAGACGATCGGCGTCGAGGATCGCGGGAATTATTACGAACGCGCGGGTGCGCTTTCCGACATGTTCCAAAGCCACCTGTTGCAACTCCTGAGCTTAATCGCGATGGAGAAGCCGGAAAACCTCGACACGGAGACCGTGAGGGATAAGAAGGTTGAAATCCTCTCCGCTTTGAGGCCGCTTACGCCGGAGGAAGCAGAAAACTACCTCGTCTTCGGGCAGTACTCAGGGGACGGAAACATTCCCGCTTACCGCGAAGAAAGGAATGTTTCTGAAACTTCAGAAACCGAGACCTTCCTGGCGCTCAGGCTCTTCCTCAATTCCGAACGCTGGCGCGGCGTCCCCTTTTACATCATGACCGGGAAGAGACTGCCCGTGAAGAAAACGGAAATCATCATCCAGTTCAAGAAATTCCCCTCGCCCTACGATGAGGATTTACACAATCTCCTCGTCTTCAAAATCCAGCCCGAGGAAGGTGTCTACTTGCGTTTCAACGCCAAGAAAATGGGGGTGACGGACGAAATCGTGCCCGTGAAGATGGACTTCTGCCAGAACTGCCATATCGGGCTCAATTCACCCGAAGCATATGAACGGCTGCTCGATGATGCGATCAAGGGCGATTCCGCCCGCTTCACGCGTTGGGACGAAATCGAGCATTCCTGGAGGTTTGTACAAGGGTTGAAGGAACATAAAAGCAAACTCCACTTCTACCCTCCTTTCACCTGGGGACCGGAGGGGGCCTGGGAGATGATCAAAAGAGACGGAAAACATTGGTTCAATTCGGAGGATGAGGATGAAAATTTATGACATTTCCATGACCATATCGGAAAAGATGCCGGTATACAAAAACCGGGATGAAAAAAAACCAGGTTTGCTTCCGGAAAGGAAGGGGCATGTTTATGAAACGCGCCTGGAAATGAATCTTCACACGGGGACCCATGTCGATGCCCCCCTGCACATGCTTCCCGATGGAAAAACGGTTTTGGATTACCCCTTGGAGAAATTCATCGCGCCCTGCCGGGTGCTCGCCTTTCCTGAAACAAGGAAAATCGGTGCCGCGGAATTGCAAACGAAACAAATCGAAAAGGGCGATTTCGTGCTCCTGAAAACAGCCAATTCCGAAAGCGATGTTTTTGAATTCGATTTTGCTTATCTTTCAGCGGACGGAGCGGAATATCTGAAAGAACTGGGCGCCTCCGGCATCGGGATTGACGCCCTCGGCATTGAAAGGGACCAGGAAGGTCACCCCACGCATAAAATTCTTCTCGGGGCGGGGATTCCTGTTCTTGAAGGATTGCGCTTAAAAGATGTGCCCGAGGGAAGGTATCTTTTGCTTGCCCTGCCCCTAAAAATCGAAGGCGCGGAAGCCGCTCCCGTCAGAGCCGTGCTTGTTGACAAAATATTCGGTTGACCCGAATATTTTTTTTGCTTTGCCAGGCGGAATGGTTCTTTCTTTTCATAGTTAAAATATGGTATAATTAGCATAGAATTTATAAAGAAGGAGACAAGCCTTTGAAGAATTTGTTTAATGTAAAAACGGAGATCGGAAAACTGGAGAAAGTTTTGTTGCACAGGCCGGGGGGCGAACTCGAAAACCTCACCCCGAAGATGTTGGAAAAACTGCTTTTTGACGACATTCCCTGGCTTGATCTGGCCGTCCGGGAACATGATTATTTGGCGGATTTGCTGAAGAAATGCGGAGTCGAGGTGGTTTATCTTGCAGATTTGGTTGCGGAAGCATTGGATGCGAACGCGGAAGTGAAAGCAAGTTTCATCAGCCAGTTCCTGTCCGAAGCCAACATTTACAGCGAAACCTTGACCGAAGTTCTGACAGATTATCTCAATTCATTTTCCGACACCAAAGAAATGGTCGAAAAGACCATGGCGGGAATCAAAAAATCGGAAGTGCCTAATTTTATCAGAAGGACGCTTTCCGATTACATCAGGGACTATCCCTTCATCACCGATCCGATGCCGAACCTCTATTTCACCCGCGATCCCTTCTGCGTCGTCGGTCACGGCATCATGTTAAACAAAATGTACACGCTGACGCGGAGCCGGGAGACGATTTACGGCGAATACATTTTCAAATACCATCCCGTCTACGGGAACCCTCCCGGAATCTACTTCTTCCGCGACTTCCCTTCCACAATCGAAGGGGGGGACGTCATCGTCCTGAGCGAAAAAATCATCGCCGTCGGCGTGAGCGAACGCACGCACCCGGCATCGATTGAAAAACTCGCAAAGAACCTCTTTTATAAATACGAAACGAGCTTTGAAAAAGTGCTCGCCATGGACATTCCGAAGACGCGTTCCTTCATGCACCTGGACACCGTCTTCACGCAGGTGGATCATGACAAATTCACCACGCATGCGGAACTTAAGGAAACGATGCGGGTGTTCGAACTGACGAGGGATCCGGAAAGGGAAGGGAAATTGCTCGTGAAGCCGATTGAAAAATCCCTGAAGGAAATCCTTGAGTTTTATCTGGAGCGCGAAATCGAACTCATCCCCTGCGGTGGCGGGGACGTCGTCGCCGGCAGCCGCGAGCAATGGAACGACGGCGCCAATTGCCTAGCGATCGCGCCCGGAGAAGTCATCGTCTATCAGCGAAACCACATCACGAACGATTTGCTTGTAAAACATGGGGTCAAAATCCATGCGATTCCTTCAAGCGAATTATCCCGCGGCCGGGGCGGGCCCCGCTGCATGAGCATGCCCTTCTACCGCGAAGACATATGAAAACGGAGGATCATAAATGAATTTCAAAAACAGAAGTTTTCTCACCCTGCTTGACTACGAACCCGAAGAAATCATGGCCTTGCTTGAAATCGCGCGCGAGTTGAAAGCAATTAAACGCGAGGGCCGGAAGCAACCGCAACTTCCCGGCAAGAACATTGCCATTATTTTTGAAAAGGACTCCACGAGGACGCGTTGCGCCTTTGAGGTTGCGGCCTATGACTTGGGAATGAACGTGACTTATTTGGGCCCCTCGGGCTCGCAAATGGGAAAAAAGGAAAGCGTCAAGGACACGGCGCGCGTGCTCGGCCGCTTCTATGACGGCATCGAGTTCCGCGGCTTCGCGCAGGAAACTGCGGAAATCCTTGCCCGCTATGCCGGCGTCCCGGTTTGGAACGGCCTCACCGATCTCTATCATCCGACGCAGGTGCTCGCCGATTTTCT
>LFRY01000033.1:0-15412 GCA_001512995.1 Acholeplasmatales bacterium DTU067 | reverse complement strand
TCGCGCCGAAAGCGCTCTGGCAGAGCCCGGAACTGACGAAAAAATGCCGGGAAATAGCAAAAACAACGGGAGCGAAAATCACCCAGACCGAAGACCTCCGCGAAGGCGTTACCGGGGTTGACGTCGTTTACACCGACGTTTGGGTGTCGATGGGAGAAAGCGATGATGTCTGGAAGGAAAGGATCGAACTTCTTCTTCCTTACCAGGTGAACAAAGAACTGATGGGAATGGCTTCTCCCAAGGCGATCTTCCTCCATTGCCTGCCTGCCTTCCATAATTTGGAGACCGCGATCGGAAGGGAAGTGGGCGAGAAGTTCAATCTCGAAGCCATGGAGGTCTCGGACGAAGTCTTCGAATCCGAGCAGTCCCTAGTTTTTGAGGAAGCGGAAAACCGCCTGCACACAATCAAAGCCATCATCTTCGCGACTCTGGGCGGAAAACTATGAAAAGAATCCTCGTCGCCCTCGGAGGGAACGCCCTGGGAAGCGATCCCTCCTCGCAGAGAAAGCTGGCGGTGAAAACCGCGCGGGCGCTTCTTCCCTTAATCCAACAAGGAAACGAATTGATCATCACCCACGGCAACGGACCGCAAGTGGGGATAATCAGTCTTGCATTTGAAAGCGCTTTCTCACCCATGCCCTTTCCGGAACTGAACGCCATGAGCGCGGGCTACATCGGCTACCACCTCCAGGAAGCGCTCGCAAACGAACTGCGAAGAACCGGGGGGAAACAGGAAGTCGCGACCATCGTCACGCGGGTGGAGGTTTCTCCCGATGACCCTGCCTTCCTAAATCCCACGAAACCGATCGGGCCCTTCTATTCCCGAGCGGAAGCGGAAAAATTGGCAAAGGAACGCGGTTATGTGATGAAGGAGGATGCGGGGCGGGGCTATCGGCGGGTCATTGCCAGCCCCAAACCGATGAGGATTTTGGAAAGCGAAAGCATCCGCGCACTGCTTGAAGCGGGCTCAATCGTGATCGCCGCCGGCGGCGGCGGTGTTCCCGTCATCAAAAAAGACGGGCTCTACGAAGGCATCCCCGCCGTCATCGACAAGGACTTTGCCTCGGCCCTGCTTGCGAGCCTCCTCGGCGCCGATTATTTCGTCATCCTCACCGCCGTCGACAAGGTCGCCATCAATTTCGGAAAACCGAACCAAATAAATTTGGATGTTTTGAAGGCTAGCGATGCAAGAAAATTCATCGCCGCCGGCCACTTCCATCCGGGCAGCATGCTTCCGAAAATCGAAGCAGCGCTCAGCTTCCTGGAAGCAAACCCGAAGGGCGCGGCTTTGATCGCATCCCTGGAAAAAGCGGAAGCGGCCCTGAAGGGAGAAGCCGGAACAAAAATAATTCTTTAGGAGAGGAGATTTATGCGTAAAGAAAAAGTAAGGGTATTGATATGGGGATTCGGGGCCATGGGCTCCGGAATGGCCAGGATGCTCTTAAAGAAACAGGGCTTTGAACTTGCCGGCGTCTGTGACCGCAATCCCAGACTTGCCGGAAAAAGCGTCTACGAATTGCTTGACCTTCCCGTTCCCGATGCGGGGAATCTCATCATCGCGGACAATATCGAGGATGTGGTCCATGAAAAATGCTGCGACGTCGCAATCGTCGCGACCGATTCCTACACGAAAACATCCTTCCCGAAGATCAAATATTTATTGGAAAACAAACTGAACGTCATCTCAACTGCCGAAGAAATGGCCTTCCCGGCCGCGCAGGAACCGGAGTTGGCTCGTGAATTGGACAGGATCGCGAAAGAAAACGGCGTCACCGTGCTCGGCTGCGGCGTCAATCCGGGCATGATGATGGATCTTTTGGTGATCTGCCTCACGGGCATCATGGAAGATGTTGAAAAAATCGCAGTCGCCCGCATCAATTCCCTGTCCCCCTTCGGGGAGACCGTCATGGAGGAACAGGGGGTCGGTTTGTCAGTTGAAGAGTTCGAAGCGAAAAAACAGGAAGGCAAACTCGCCGGCCACATCGGTTTCAAAGAATCCGTTGCCATGATCGATGCCGCTTTGAAACTCGGAATCGACAAGTTCCACCAGGAAATGCTTCCGATCGTTACCGAAGTCGACCGGAAGTCGAAATATGGATTTGCGAAGGCGGGAGCGGTCGCGGGCGCGGACATGCGGGCAAAGGCCTACAGCGGAGAGAAACTCATGATTGAGATGAAACATCCCCAGCAAATCGAACCCCAACTCGGGGGCGTCCAGACCGGGGATTACATCACACTTTCCGGCCGCCCGCAGGTGAACATGAGCATCGTTCCCGAAGTCGACGGCGGCATCGGCACCATCGCCATCTGCGTCAACATGATTCCCCACGTCATCAACGCGACGCCGGGCCTGAAGACAATGATCGATCTGCCCGTGCCCCGCGCGATTGCCGGCGACGTCAGGGAAATGATTGAGGTGAAAGATGATTAAAAAGGGTTCCTGGGTCAGAATCAAGAAAACCGTCCTTCGTCCCGAAGAAAGGGCGGAACACATTCCCGAGGAGACAAAAAAGGTCCAGCTCATAATGTGGACCAAGGGTTACCTCCTTGAAGACGCGGAAGTGGGGTCAACCGTCAAAATCAAAACCCCCACGGGGCGTATCGAAGAAGGGGTTTTGCTGGAAGAAAACCCCGCCTTCAGGCATGATTATGGGGCATTTGTACAAGAGATTCTGGAAATCAGGGAAATTGTAAAGAAGGAGTTGTTCGGGCGTGAATGAATATCAGAAAGTGATGGCCAGGCGCAGCCAAATCATGAAAGCAGCAATCGACGTCGATTACGATGCCTATGAAATTCAGAACATCGGTTTTGATTATGAAAAAATGATGGCCGACGCGGGCTATGACCTGGATGCGGTCCGGAAAATCCAGTGGGAAAACGGCGTCGGCGGCACGCCCCTGAAAGAACTCAAGAACATCACCGCCCTCGCGCGGAAATTCGCGAAACCGGGCTACGGCGCCAGAATTTTCATCAAGGACGAAGCTCTGAACGATTCCGGAAGCTTCAAAGCAAGAAGGGCGGCGCTTTCCTGCCACCATGCCAAGAAAATGGGCTTTAAAGGCGTGATTACCGCGACCAGCGGGAACTACGGAGCCGCCGTCGCAAGCCAAGCCGCCAAACAGGGCCTGAAATGCATCGTCGTCCAGGAATGCTATGATTCCAAGGGCATCGGGCAGCCGGAAATCATCGAAAAGGCGCGGGCCTGCGAAGCCTACGGCGCGGAAGTGATTCAGCTTTCCGTCGGCCCCGAACTCTTCTACACATTTTTGAAGCTACTGGAAGAGAGCGGCTATTTCAACGCATCCCTCTATACCCCCTACGCGATCCAAGGGATTGAAACCCTCGGGGTGGAGATTGTTGAGGACGCGCTCAGGGTTGCCGGAAAACTTCCGAAAGCGGTGATCGTGACCAACGCCGGGGGCGGGAACCTCACCGGCACCGCCCGCGGCATCAGAAAAACAACGGATAAAAAAATCGAAATCATCGCCGCCTCCGTCAATCTTGCGGGACTTCACATGGCAAGCGATGTTGATTTCAACAGGAAATCCTTCACGACCGGGCATACCGGCTTCGGGATGCCCTTCATGACCAATCCCGACAGGAGCGACGTCCCCCGTTCGGCGGCGCGCCCCCTTCGCTACATGGATCGCTACGTCACAGTGAACCAGGGCGAGGTCTTCTTCGCCACGGAAATGCTCGCCGCTCTGGAAGGAATCGAAAGGGGCCCTGCCGGAAACACTTCGCTCGCGGCAGCTTTCAGCCTCGCCAGGGAATACCCCGCGGACGAAATCATCGTCGTCCAGGAAACCGAATACACCGGCGCCGGCAAACACCACCAGGCGCAGCTTGATTTCGCCAAGAAAATGGGCATTGAAGTCCGTTTCGGAAACCCCGAGGAAGAAATCCCGGGGAAATCAATCGTCCTTCCCGACTCCGCGGGAAAAATCCAAGCCCGGGATTATGACCTGGACCGCGCAAGGAAGTCCCTGATCAGACGCGCGACGGAAGGCGTCGGGGCCCTCACCGCGAAGGACTTAGTGTTCCTCGCTGAGGAAGTTAATAGGGACGCAGAGTATGTAAAAGCGGTTTTGAAAGAATTGGGAAAGGAATGGGAGGAAAGATGATCAGAAAAGACGATTTCGAAACCAGGAGAGCGCATTTACGGAAACTCTCCGACGAGGAACTGAAAAATTATTTTTGGGAGCTTGCGGAAAGGGTGGTCGACCCCTTGATCGAAATCGCGCAGACGCACACCACGCCCGCGATCGAACGCTCCGTCCTCCTCAGGATGGGCTTTTCCAGCATCGAGGCGAAGGGGATAGTAGAAAAGACGCTGCAGCACGGGCTCATCGGAAAAGGGGCCGGGCACGCTGTCTTCCGCTATTCCAGGCTCAAAAACATTCCCATCCGCGAAGCCGGCCTCGAACTTTTGGAAGGACGCGGCTGGGATGAAGTAAAGAAAAGTTTCGGGGTGGAACATGAAAGCAAATAAAAAGCTTGACATCAGGGAAATCCTGAAAGATTTGGATAAATATGAACCCCGCCGGCGCGGTTGGACCTGGCGGAAGAAAGTGAAGGACCTCAAACTCGGAAGATACGTCTATTCCGACTGTTCGGAATCATTGAAACAATCCGTTCCCCTGCCCGCTGCCAAATATTTCGATAACATCGATCCGCAGCCCGATGCCGTCGTCACGACCGAAATCGCCTCCGGGCGCTTTGAAGACGACATCAGGAGGATGCGGATGGCGGCCTGGCACGGGGCCGACCACATCATGGTCATCCGCACGGCCGGCCAGTCCCATTTCGACGGCCTGATCGAAGGCACGCCCCAGGGCGTGGGCGGCGTCCCCATCACCAGGAAGCAGGTGCGCGCCCAAAGGAAGGCCCTCGACATCATCGAAGATGAAGTCGGGCGCCCGATTAATTACCATTCCTATGTTTCCGGGGTCGCGGGACCGGACATCGCGGTGATGTTTTCGGAAGAAGGGGTGAACGGCGCCCACCAGGATCCCCAGTACAATGTCCTCTACCGCAACATCAACATGGTGAGATCCTTCGTCGACGCCGCGGAATCGAAGCGGATCATGGCCTGGGCGGACATGCTCCAGATCGACGGCGCGCACAACGCCAACGCGACGGCGGTGATTGCGGAAAACGTCATGCCGGAGCTCTTGGTCCAGCATGCGATCAATTCTCTCTTCTCCGTGAAAGCGGGCATGAAAAAAGAAAACATCGCCCTCTCGACCGTTCCCCCGACGGCTTCTCCCGCGCCCGATCTGAAAATCAACCTGC
This sequence comes from Acholeplasmatales bacterium DTU067, assembly GCA_001512995.1. Taxonomy (GTDB): domain Bacteria; phylum Bacillota_I; class Bacilli_A; order ML615J-28; family CAG-698; genus DTU067. Next base: position 10,116 of record LFRY01000033.1, on the reverse strand, counting down.
CCTATGCGGTCGCGCTCCGGGACTTTTTCGATGAATATAAAATGCGGGCGCAAATGAACACCAAGTACATGGAATCCTCAACCCGCGAGGCCACCGTCACCCATGTCATCAACATGCTGATTTCGAAACTCACGAGCGCCGACATCCAGTCGACGATTACGCCCGACGAGGGCCGGAACGTCCCCTGGCACATGTACAACATTGAAGCGCTGGACACCGCGAAACAGACCTTCGCTGCTCTGGACGGAATCAAGGAACTATTGAAGATCCGCGATGACGGTTACATGAAGGAAGCCGTCCGCGAAATCAAAGAAAGGGCCGTCCTCTTTCTTGAAGAGATGCTTGAAGTCGGGGGGTATTTCGCGGCCGTGGAAAAAGGCTTCTTCGTCGATTCCGGAATATATCCGGAAAGGAACGGCGACGGCATCGCCAGGAAAATTGACGGAGGCATCGGCGCCGGCACGGTCTACCCCCGCGATCCCGATTATTTCGCGCCCGTGACCGCCCATTTCGGATGCAACAACAACCAATACGAACCCTACAAAGAAACACCCGCGGAACTCATCGGCGGCTGCACTTTCGAAGACAGAAGCAAGATCATTTACATCGATGAACTGGATGAGGAGGATAATGTAGAAACGAGGCTGAAGGAAAAGGAAGCCTATCTCAACACCTCATTTGTAAAACCGGAAGTCGAGTGGCTCGCGGACGGGACCGTCGTCATTGACATGACGCTCCCCACTTCCGCGGAGTACGCGGAAGCGGCGGCGGTGTTGATTGCGGAAAAGATGAACCTCCTGGAACCGGAAGTAATCCACCGCGAAGTTCTCCATCCGGAGGAAGCGACGAGAATCCAGGTCAAGGGGAAAATCGACTTCGCGATCGACCTTTCCGAAATCGAGCTTCCGGAAACCCCCTCGGTCTTGAGCGACGAAGAAATCAAGGATTTTATGAGAAATCATCCCTTAAGAATCGTCGCCGGAACGATCGGCGAAGACGAGCATTCCGTGGGGCTCAGGGAAATCATCGACATCAAGCACGGGGGCATCGAAAAATTCGGCATCGAATGTATTTACCTCGGCACTTCCGTCCCCGTAAACAAAATCGTCGACGCGGCAGTCGAGGCAAACGCCGACGCCATCCTCATCTCCACGATCATCTCCCACGACGACATCCACTATAGGAATATGAAAAAAGTCCACGAATACGCCGTCGAAAGGGGCATCCGCGACAAAATCATCATCATCGCGGGAGGAACGCAGGTGATTCCCGCCCTGGCCCGCGAAACCGGAGTCGACGAAGGCTTCGGCCGCGGCACCAAAGGGAACCAAGTCGCCTCCTTCCTTGTACAAAGACTGAAGGAACTAAGGAAAAATGAAAGTTGACGCGCTGGTGGCGGAAATCGGAAGCACGACAACCTCGGTTTACGCCTTCGATAAACTGAATGGTTCTCCCATTTTTCTCGGCCAGGGTCTGAGCGAAACGACCCCGGAGGATGTCGAAAGCGGCTTCCGGAACGCGCTCCGGGACTTGGAGGGAAAACTCGGAGATAAAATCAGCGCCCGGGAGACCCATGCCGCTTCATCCGCCGCCGGAGGATTGAAAATGACCGTTCACGGCCTCGTCCATGACATGACCGTGAAAGCGGCGCAGGAAGCTGCCCTGGGCGCCGGGGCGAACCTGAAACTCATCACTGCGAGCCTGCTTTCCGATTTCGATATTAAAAGACTCAAAGCGCTTAAGCCCAACATCATCATGATCGCGGGCGGGGTCGATTACGGGGAAGCGAAAACCGCGCTCGCAAACAGCGAAACGATCTCTTCCCTGAAACTGAACACCCCCGTGGTCTACGCCGGAAACAGCGCCGTCCGGGACGAAGTGCGGGAGATTTTCCGGAAACACGGCCAGGAGGAATTTTTGTTCGTCACAGAAAACGTCTATCCGAAAATCGATTCTCTGAACGTCGAGCCGGCAAGAAAAATCATCCACTCCGTCTTCGAAAAACATATCACCGAGGCGCCGGGGATGGAAAAGATCCGGAATTTCGTCTCCGAAAAAATCATTCCCACTCCCGGAGCGGTGATGAAGGCCGCCCTCCTCCTCCACAAAACCCTGGGGGACCTCGTCTGCGTCGATGTCGGCGGGGCCACGACCGACGTGTTTTCGGTTTCGGAAGAGTCGGAAGCATACGGACCCCTGCTTTCCGCCCCTGAGCCCTTCGCGAAACGGACGGTCGAGGGCGATTTGGGCGTCTTCGTAAACAAAGACAATCTCATCGCTTTGCTCGGCAGAGATGAGATCCAAAGAAAAATGGGATTCAACGCTCAGGAACTGGAAAAGCTTCTTTCCGGTTACGAGAAAATCCCCTCCCCGAAGCAAATCCCCCTGACGGAACTGCTCGCGGGCGCGGCCCTCGATGCGGCAATGAGAAGGCACGCCGGAAGAATCATCAATCTCTACGGAGCTTCCGGGAGAACGAAGGCCGCGGAAGGGAAGGACCTGACCGCCGTGAAGCATTTCATCGCCACGGGCGGAGCCCTGACAAGGCTTCCGAACGGCAAAAACATCATCGAAAACTTTCTGAAAAGAAAACACCCCGGGCTTCTTCTTCCCGGGGAGAATACGAAAGTATTGATTGACAGGCACTACGTCATGGCGCCTTTGGGGGTCCTTGCGGACAAATACCCGGAAGCCGTGACAAAATTAATTCTAAAGAGTTTGGAGGAGCTATGAAGTATCCGGTGTTAAGTATCAATCTCCGGAAAATCAGGGAAAACGCGCGCCAGCTTCTCAAAATGTGCAAAGAAAGCGGAATTTCCGTTTCCCTGGTTTCGAAAGTGCTTGCCGGGGACAGAAAAACCATCGGCGATATCGCCGGGCTCGGCTTTTCCCAGCTTGCGGATTCTAGAATCGAAAACCTGATTGCCTTTTCCGACATCAATCTGCCCAAGGTTCTCCTCCGCCTGCCGATGCCGAGCGAAGCCGAGGCAGTGGTCCGCCATGCCGACATTTCCCTGAATTCGGAAATCGAGGTCATCAAACTCCTGGACAAAGAAGCAGCCAAACAAAACAAAACCCACGGCATCATCCTGATATTCGATTTGGGAGACCTCCGCGAAGGGATTTTCTTCAGGGATGATTATTTAGAAGAAGTTTCGGAAATACTGAAACTGAAAAACATCCGCCTCCTTGGCATCGGAACCAATCTCACCTGCTACGGCGGGATCATCCCGACTTACGAAAACCTTTCCGAACTCATCAAAATCAAAAACCGCATTGAAAGGGAGTTTTCTATCAAGTTTGAAATTATCTCCGGAGGGAATTCTTCCTCCCTGCATCTCCTTCCGAACATTCCGCCCGGCATCAACAATCTCCGCATCGGGGAAGCGCTCTTCCTGGGGAGGGAGACGGCTTACGGAAAGATCCTTCCCGGATTGCATCAGGATTGTTTCGAATTGGCGGCGGAACTGATCGAAGTGAAAACCAAGCCGAGCTACCCGATCGGCATCATGGGGATGGATTCCTTCGGGCGCGTTCCGGAAATCAAGGATCGGGGGCTGATGAAAAGGGGTATTCTCGCAATCGGGAAGCAGGATGCGGCTTTGGAGGATCTTACGCCCCTCGATGAAAACGTCCTGATCCTGGGCGGCTCGAGCGACCATTTGCTTGTACAACTAAACGGGGACTTCAGACCCGGGGACACGCTCCGCTTCGCGGTCAATTATCCGGGGCTTTTGCGGATCATGACTTCGAAGTATGTAAAAAAGGAATATCTGGAGTGAACGAAGCTTTGCAGCGATAAACTTAATAGCCAAGGATTCATTTCTTTTGAGTTCTTTGGGACCTTTTTCAAGCCTTTCTAAATTGAAATAAGGTCGAAACATAATTGTTAAGAAAAAAAGCCAAGGAATCTTGGCTCAGAGCGTTGACAAAGTCAACGCTCATTTAATTTTAATATAGACATATTTAACTTTCATTGTCAAGAAAAAAATAACGATATGGTAATACATATTTTGCAAGTATTCGGTTTCCAAGTTCTGCTGTTTTATATTGCACATCAATTTTCAGTTCCAGTGCTTCTTGGTTTAGTAATATCTTTTTGTTATGTTTTTCTAGGATCTCTTCTAAGGTATCTGTTTCTTCTATTTCAGCACCAATGCCCATTGCTTCAAGCGCTGCTTTTTTCCATTCAATCTTTGCTTCTATTTCTTCATTTGTGTCATTTTTCAGATCTATCGAAGCCCCTATTTCTACAGCTCTATTTATCAACTCTCTTCGAATATTGATTTTTTCCCTTATTTCTTCATTCGTGTCTTCATCAGAAAACCTCACGCCCATCGCGAATGCTTCTTCTTCCAACTATTTTCTTACAATCATTCTTTCTGCTTCCGCTATTTTTTCAGTCAAAATCTTATTGGAATAATGGGTCGAATTGGAAATACCTAATTCATTTGCCTTAGAAACCAATTCTTCCCTCTCCTGTACAATCCTCCTCATAACAAGTAAAGTGAGGTTTTGGTCTAAAGTTATTCCAAGTTCAAGCAATTCCTCTTTTTCCTGTTGATATTTATCAATGACAGGAGGTTCATTATTACAGGCTATTACAAAAGCAAGTAAAAAAAAGACAACAGAATAATATTGTTTTAAATGTTTTACGATGTTTATCCATAATTCTTCTCCCGCTCTAAAACAATATAACACATCCTTCCATATTATGTCAACATGGGGGAAGATGGAAATAGACTATCAAAAAAGCCAAGGACTCAATCCCCGGCTTTTTCTTCTCGGTATTCAAAATTAACTTCCAGATCAATCTTCGCAACCAGCGCTATCGTCCTATGGATTGAACAATACTCGCCCGCAAGTTCAGCCGAATGGAGGAAATCTTTTTCTTTGCTCGGGTTGACGACCGTCATTTTGATGATCACATGCTCAAGGGTGGTGGGCACTTCGTCCCTTTTCTTGCCCGAAATCTCCATCCGCGCTTCCGAAAAATTAAGGCGCTTTTTCTTGGCAATTCCCAAAAATGTGCTGTAAAAGCAACTGCCCAAAGAGCCGAGCAGGAGCTGATAGGGTTTGAATTCGCCCTGTTCCGCTCCCAAGGGCAGGGTTCCGTTTTCCGTTTCCAGTTTTCCGCGGAATCCATTCGTCCAATAAAGTTTTATATTGTTCGCGTACATTTGATCACCTCGTAAATATTATAACTTGAATTCGAAATAAATACAAAAAACATGCCCATTATTGTCTAACCGTTTTCGGAATGCTATAATAAACATAAGGGGGTTATTATGGCCAAATACATACCGGAACCTTTTCGGATCAAAGCCGTGGAAAGAATTAGGCTGCTTTCCCGGGAAGAAAGGACCGAGAGGATAAAGGAAGCTCATTACAATCTTTTCAACCTGAAATCCGAAGACATCTACATCGACCTTTTGACCGACAGCGGCACCAACGCGATGAGCAGCGAGCAATGGGCCGGAATCATGAACGGGGACGAAGCTTATGCCGGCTCAAAGAGTTTCCAGAGCCTCTTGGAAGTTTGCCATGACATTTTCCGCTACCGGCATTTCCAGCCCGTCCACCAGGGAAGGGCGGCGGAAAAAGTCCTCTTTCCCCTGCTTTTGGGAGAAGGAAAATACGCAATCGCCAACACCTTCTTTGACACGACGCGGGCCCATGTGGAGCTGGCGGGCGCGAAAGCATTGGACGCGGTCGTTCCGGAAGCGAAGGAGCCTAATTTGGATGCGCCTTTCAAGGGGAACATGGATACGGAAAAACTCCTCTGCCTGATCGAAGAATATCGGAGAAAAATCGGCCTCATCGTCATGACCGTGACCAACAACTCAGCGGGGGGCCAGCCCGTCTCCATGGCCAACCTGCGCGCGGTCTCGAAAATCGCCAAAGAGCACGGGATTCCTTTCTGCCTCGATGCCGCCCGCTTTTCGGAAAATGCCTATTTCATCAAGGAACGCGAAGCCGACTACGAAAACAAAAGCCTGAAAGAAATCGTCCGCGAAATGTTTTCTTATGCAGACATGTTCACGATGAGCGCCAAGAAGGACGCTCTCTTAAACATCGGCGGCCTCATCGGCATCAAGGATGACGAGGAACTGTACCGGAAAGTCGCGACCCGGACCATTTCCTACGAAGGTTTCCTCTCTTACGGGGGGCTTGCGGGCCGGGATTTGGAGGCGATGCGCATCGGCCTGCTTGAAGCTTTGGACCCGGCATACCTCCGCTTCCGCATCGGCCAGGTCAGGTATCTTTTGGAAAGGCTCGAGGAAGCGGGTATTCCCTGCCAGAAGCCGTCGGGCGGGCACGGGGTGTTTGTAGATGCGAAGGGGTTACTACCCCACATTCCCTACCATCAGTTCCCAGGCCATGCTCTAGCCGTCGAACTCTACATCGAAGCCGGCATCCGCTCCTGCGAGATCGGCTCCTTCCTGCTCGGGCGCGACCCCGAAACCGGGGAACAGTTGGAAGCGGAATTCGAATTCACGCGGCTCGCCATCCCGCGGCGCGTTTACACCCAGACCCATCTGGATTATGTCGCGGACGCTTTGGCGGAAATCAAGAAAAGAAGGGAAACGATCAAGGGCTACGAAATCGTCTGGGAACCGCCCGTGCTCAGGCATTTCCAGGCGAAACTTAATGCCCTATGAAAAAAAGGGAAGTTGCTTCCCTTTTTTTAATTTTCCTGAGTTTCCCTCTTCTTCGCCACATAGACAGTGATAAGGATGAAAAGCAAAGCAAACCCGAGCTGGATTAGAAAATTGGTTAAAACGGGGCGGAGATTCTGGAAATTTAGGTTCGCGATTTCGTTGATTTTGTTGTTGTTCGCGACATAGTAGTAACTCGGGATGAATTTCGCAATCAACAATATTTTCTCATCCAGCAAAAACTGAGGGATGAAGACGCCGGTGATGAAAGAAAATCCCAGCGAAAAGACGACTCCGCATGCCGTGATGACGTTCTTTGAGTCAAACAAAGTCACGACCAGGTAGGAGAGCGCCATGACCGGGAATATGAAAATGAAGGCATTGAGCATCAGCAGAAACCCGCTTCCGGTTAGCACCTGCCGGGGATAGAGAATGATGCCTAAGACTAACAAAGCAAGCAGAAAGCCGATTCCCAGGAGGAAATTGCAGAAAAGGAGAATCAGGTTCATTTTGCGGTTGGAGATGGAGGAAAGCAGATTCCGCCTTTTTATTTCCAAAGGCTTGAAGGCAAGCATGATCACGCTGATTACCGAGATTATCAATGCCAAAAGCAGATAGGCCATGTAATTGAAATAGTACACGGATTCCGACAGATCCGCCCCGGCTCGCCCGACTTCCGAAACAACCGCTTCCCTGTCCAAGAGATCCCGGAGCTTGGAAACCAAGGCTTCCGAATCTTGGCCGTTGTTTATGTGGACATAGGCCAGATGGGAATACTTTTGGATTGTCCGCGTGATGATATGCGCCCTGGGAGCCTGGGAGCCGGTTTTGATGCCGATGGGAAGAATCTCACCTTCTTTAAGCGCTTCCGTGAATCCCTCGGGTATCTCAACATAGAGCTCGATTTCATTATAGAAAAGCGCCTCTTCTATTTTACCTTCCTCGATGTCTTTATAAATCGCATATTTTTCCAAATAGGATTTCAAACCCTGCGTGATTTCTGTATTGTCCCGATCAACAAAAACTATCTTCGTTTTGACGATGCTGAAACTGAACTCATCTTCCGGATAATTTTGCACCTGAATCAATCCCAGGACAATGAAGACCATGAAATAGATGAGGGCGATGACGCTGTTCTTCCAGAAAATCCTCCAGTAAAGCCTAAACACTGTCATACTTTTCCCCCCGCATTTTGAGATAGGTTCCGAACACGAGCAGTATGGAGAGAACAGAAAGCGTGAGGAGATCCCGGATATAGCGGCTCAGATCCGAAAAATAATAGAGGCTGAAAAAGGAATCAGTAACCAGGCCTGCCGGGTTGATGAACCTGAGCGGCGGGAAATAAGTCTCCGCCCAATACTTCACCTTCACCATCATCAGACCGGAAAGCGCGCTCGAAAAGAGCGAAACCACAACCATGATTCCTTCTTTTTTTCGTTCCGGAGCGCGGATTATCCCAGCCAGGAAAGTCCCCATGGCGATTCCTGCGACGCAGCCCACGAAGGATGCCAAAATGATCAACAAAAGGTTTTGCGAGAATTCAACATCAAGAATGTATTTCAGATAAAAAATCAGGAGCAGATTTCCGGAAAAATGGAGCGCAAGCGCAGCCAAAAAATAAATCGTAAGCAGTTTCAGTTTCGATTCCGGGGCGATCGCGGTTCTCAGCGCGCGGTAAGAATTGTCCGCCTGCAAATCACCGACCAAACTCACGCCCCAGAATGAACCGAACATGCAGGTCATTGCAATCAACGCATAGAAATAGATGACGAAGTTATTGTAATCGGGATTGGTCGCGGTATTGATTTCCTGGAGATAGCGGTTGTCTTTCATCAAATCCGCTAGCATCCCCGCCCTCACATCCGGATCAAGCTGCCCCAATTCCTGAAACAAATGCTCCATTTGGATGAACTCATCCAGGAAGGATTTGATGATCGACTCTCCAATGCCGTTTGTCCGGATGCGGTAAGTGATTTCTCCCCCTTCCCGGTAAACATAGCCGGTAATCCTCTCCTCCTGGAGTACGGCCTCCAATTCTTCCCGCGAAAGCTTCGCATGCACCTGGAAAACCTTTTTCCCATCGTCGTACTCCGCCGAAGTGAAAGCTTCGAGAAGAACGGGATCAGCCATGTCGCTTGCAACAGAAACGTGCACGGTTGCAAACGACGAGCGGGAGGAAAGATTCCCAAAACCCATGTAGAAAAAAAGACCGAGGAGCAGGGGGTAGATGAAGGTCCAAAAAACATTTGCCCTGCTCTTGAGCAGCATTTTCAAGCGGATTGCAAAAAGCCGCATCAGTCCCTGAGCTCCTTCCCCGTGATTTCCAGAAAGACATCATTCAGGGTCGGGATTTCCGAGAAAAGCAGGCCGTACTTGATGCCCTTGTCTTTCAGAATTTCCAGGACATTGGGAATGTTGGTGCTCCCTTTTTCGCTCTTGATGACCAAAATGTCGTCCTTGTAATAGGTGCTGTAAACATTGTGGATTTTCCCGAAGAGCTCGAGATACTCTTTCTTCGGCTCCAGAAGCTGCACTTCAATCGTCTCCCCATGCCTGATGCTAGCTTTCAGTTCTTCATTGGTTCCGTGCGCGATGACTTTCCCTTTGTCCATGATCACGATGTAATCGCAGATCTGCTCGACTTCTTCCATGTAGTGGCTCGTGTAAATCACGGTCGCGCCCTCTCTGTTCAGCCGCTTGATGCCTTCCAAAACCCTGTTCCTGGTCTGCGGATCGACGCCGACCGTCGGTTCGTCAAAAATAATCAGGCGCGGCTTATGGGCGATGCCGCAGGCGATGTTCAGCCTCCTAAGCAGGCCCACCGAAAGCTTGCGCGGATAAACATTCCGATACTCAAGCAGGGATACGAAGTTCAACGCTTCCTCCACAAGCCGCCTTCTCTTTTCCTTTTCCTTCACATAGAGCCCGCAAAAATAATCAACGTTCTCATAGACCGTGAGTTCCGTGTATACTGCGACATTCTGCGGAACGAAGCCGATTTCCGCTTTCAGATCATAGCGATTGGCGGACATCGGCTCACCGAAAACCTCAATATTTCCGCTCTCATATTTTAAAAGTCCCAATAGGCAGTTGATCGATGTCGTCTTGCCGCTGCCGTTGGGACCCAAGAGACCGAAAATTTCCCCGTCCCGCACTTCGAAAGAAAGATTATCCAGAGCGCGGACGCCTTTCTTATAAGTTTTTGTAACATTTTCTAACTTTACGACCATAGGACCCTCCAATTTGCCCTTATAATCATACCTTAAATTTATTTAAATGACAAGAAAAAATTACAATACGCTTTTCTTTCTTTGGAATTTATCCCGATACATCCTCTGATCCAACTTCTTTAAGAATTCGGATGCTGAAACCTTCCCAGGCTCATAGACTAAATAGCCGATACTGAGCTCCAAATGTATCTCGGTTTCCGGATTTTCATTGTGCTTTTGAAAGTTGT
>LFRY01000017.1 GCA_001512995.1 Acholeplasmatales bacterium DTU067 | reverse complement strand
AAACACATGCTTACCGAACGTGATTGGGAAAAATATCTTGCTTTCTTTAAGAAACATTTGCTTTGAATAGCGGCAAGGCAGTAAATCTTCCTTGCCTTTTTTCTCCATATTCTTTGTTTGACAGGCAACCCGTTTTGCCTTATAATAATAAAAACTCTAGAAGCGAGAACCCGGAAAGGATAATCATGAGGAAACAGAGTTTTATTGAAAAGTTGATTGAAGGATCCCTGAATCAAAAGGAACTGACCATTTCAGATCTTCCTCACAATCGGAGACAGGTATATAAACATCTTATTTTGAACCGTTTCGGAACCCTTTTTTCCGTGGGATTTTTTAATGCCTTATTTTGGCTCCCGTTATTCGGTTGGTATTATTTTTCCGGTTTTTATGTCATGGAAAAACTGAAAAGTAGTGATCCCTCACAGGTTGCTGAGCTTCTGGGCAATTTGATGTTCCTGGAATACGGGACAATGGTTCCGCTGTTCTGCATCGGTGCATTGGGTCTGGCCGGCATGTTTTATGTCATCAGGAGGATGTGTTGGGGGGAATCGGTCAGTTTGGTTCATGATTTTAAAAAAGGAATCAAACAAAGCTGGAAGCAATTCCTCTTGATTGGATTCCTTTTTGGTGTTGCGGTCTTCATACTGGAATACCTGCTCCACCAATATTCCTTAAAGCTTTACGAAAGCGCGCTTGTGAATGTTATGCTTTATGCGGGCACCATCATCATATATTTATTGACAATGATGCAGTTGATTTTTGCCTTTCCGATGAGTTCCTTGTATTGGATAGGCAATTTCTCCCTCTTCAAGGGAAGCATTAGTTTTACATTCCGCTACTTCCCTAAGAATTTATTGATCTTTTTGATTAGCCTTTTTCCTTTTTTGGTTTTCATCATGCTTCCTTCGGTGTTGTTCAGATTCATCGGCATTCTGGTTTTCCTTCTTTTTGGAGCCATGCATACCGCAGTGATCTGGACTCTATACAGCCATAGTGTTTTCGACAAGCACATCAACAGACAGGACTATCCGGATTATGTCAACAAGGGCATCAATCCCCTCGAAGAGCAGGCTGAATCTAATAATGATAAATAAGATCTTATCAAATAAAAAACCAAGAAAAAAAGCTACCAAAACTGAACTGATACATGTCAAGTAGACAGTAATAAAAATAAAAATATTTAAGCTATTAATGCTTG
>LFRY01000066.1 GCA_001512995.1 Acholeplasmatales bacterium DTU067 | reverse complement strand
GAAATTGCGTCTTACAAATTTTGGCGCTTCGTGGGTGGAATAACGAATGATTAGCCGATACTGACCTGCCTCCGGAATATTCATATTCCATTCAACCCACTGTCCTGGATCATCGAAACCAACAAAGAATAGATCTCTAGAGTAGCCTCCACGTGAGCGGTCACCAGTCTGACCTACAGTTTTGCCTGTTGGTCCACCTTGAGCATCAGGCGCCCAACCTGGCCGAACTACTACATTAGTCACTTCTGCCGACATGGCAACACCATAAACGCCTACCAAAAAGACAATCACAAGTATCCAAAAGATATGTTTACGTTTCATAGAAATCTCCCTTCATATTCGATACTTAATAAACAAGCCCATTCCAATGCTATACTCCTAGCAAAAATGTGCCGCGACCACCTCCTACTTCTCACTACTCTGCTAAGAATAATTATCAAAAAGTGTTCGCGATAATAACCTCAATATTTGATATTTCGACAAGTAAATAAACAATCCTTTAAAAACAACCAATTAGTGTGCGGCATTTCACTGGGACATCGTAAGCGTCAAGGTAAACACACCTTGACAATTCTCAGCCATCAACTTACGGTTTATGAAGCAATTCGTTGAACACATAAAAAACCTCCGCCGTTACTGGCAGAGGTCAATAGTAAACTCATTTCTTGGTCCGGCAGCGATCCGGTATCGTTGGTGACCACGGCAAGAAGCTGTAGAGATCATCGACAGATGCATTAGGCAGTTCGGTAAACAGGTATTCCAGATACTCAAATGGCTTAAGTCCGGTCTCTTTGGCAGATTCAACAATACTGTAGGTTGTAGCACTTGTCTGGGCGCCCCGTGGTGTAATGCAGAACAGGAAGTTCTTTCTGCCAATGACAAATGGCTTGATGGAACGTTCTGCCCTGTTGTTGTCAATCTCCAAACGGCCATCCAAAAGAAAATTATTAAGAAACTCCCAATGCTTGAGGCAGTAGGATACAGCCTTACCTAAATGGCTTTGAGGAACACATTCTTCACTAACCTGTTTTAGCCATGCCAAAAAAGCCTCCAGCACAGGTTTGCTGTGAAGAAGCCGTTGTTCATAGCGTTCTTGGGGGCCTAAGTCTTTAAGCTTTCGCTCAATGTCAAAAAGCTCATTGCAGAACTTAAGGCCTTCCATGGCCTTGGAGTTATTCGCCTTTTTGCCAGCAACCTTGATAGCTTCATCAAAGCCTCTTCTGGCATGGGCCTTGTCAATGGCCACTTGAGAATCCCCATTTGGGGGTGCGGACAAAAACCTGGACTTAAACAGTCAGGAGGATGTCCGTGTACTCGTATGAA
>LFRY01000059.1:4320-11255 GCA_001512995.1 Acholeplasmatales bacterium DTU067 | reverse complement strand
TAAGCTTATAAAAAACACATTGGTGCTGATCGCAACTAGCCTGATCATCCGCGTGCTGAGCCTTGCGAACAGAATCATTCTGACGCGCCTGCTCGGAAACGAGGGCATTTCATTATACGTGATCATCCTGCCTTCGCTCATGCTCTTCATGTCGATTGCGGGCTTTTCCCTGAACACCGCGCTCTCGAAGGTGATTGCGGAAAACGCGGTCTCAAAAAAATACTCCGACAAGAAAATCCTCGGCGCCGCCATCACCATCGGCCTTTTCGCGACGGCAGCCACTTCCCTGCTCCTGGTCGCCATCATCAAACCGCTGGTGAGCAAGGGGCTCCGCCAAGAAGAGGCTTTCTATCCGCTTCTCTCCTCCCTCCTCATTCTTCCCCTGGTCATGCTGAACAACGTCTTCCGCGGCTATTTTAACGGCAAAAACAGGATAAACATCACCGCCTATGCAAATTTGATCGAACAGTGCGCGCGCATCGCTAGCGGAACCATTTTCCTCTTTCTCTTCCGCTCTTTGGGGCTTGCCGGCGCGGTCACGATGACCGTCATCGCAATGGGATTCGGCGAACTCATTTCTTTAATATTTATCCTCTGGAAAATTTTCCGGAGCACGGATAAAATTCTGGCGGGGTCAGAAAGCGACCCTCGGAAAGCAATCCTGACAGTCGCAGCGCCGACGACTTTTTCCCGTCTCCTGGGGAACCTGACCGAATTTTTCGAACCTCTGATTTACACCCTCGCGCTCGCAAAACTCGGTTATGCAAACAAAGAAATTCTTTACAAATACAGCGCCATCACCGCCTATGCCCTCCCCCTGATCACCCTCTGCTCCTTTCTTTCCCAATCCATCGCCGCCGCCATCATCCCCAGCATCAGCAGAAGCAATGCCAGCGGGCGCAGGGACGAAGTCGTTCACTACATTAAAAAATCCTGCCTGCTGTCCTTCGTTCCCGGCATCCTCGTGACGATTCTGCTCACCGCCCATGCCCATGATTACATGCGCCTCCTCTACGGAACAGAGATCGGAGCCGCTTACGTCGTCAACTTAAGCGCGTTTTTCATCTTCTACTATCTCCTGTCCCCGCTTTGGGCGATCATGCAGGCCCTGGGAAAAGCCAAACTCCTCTTTCGGATCAATCTCGTTGCGGATGTCATAAAACTTGCATTGATATATTTTCTCGCTTTCGTGCCCTGGATTTCCTACAATAGTTTGATCATCGTCCTCCTCGCAAACACGATTGTCGTTTCGTTGATCATTTATTTCTATCTAAAAAACCGCTACCGTTTCCGCTATTCCCCGAAAGTGATTTTGAAAGTCGCCGTCCTTGCAATCTCAACCTTTCTCTTTCTTCAGATCATAAAAACAGGTAGCAAAAGCTACCTGCTGAACACTGCACTGACAGCGCTGTTCTTTTTAGTATTAGGAAGATTCTTAAAAATCACAAGTCTCAACGATGAATAATTTCCCGTTTTCATAATTGGCATAATAAACATCTTTTTCTGATTTATAACCCTTCTTTCGGATTTCTTTCATAAGCCAGGCTTCGTCCAGATTCAGGATTTTCAGATTCCTGCCGTTAATCTTTCCGGAAACGATCAACGGGAAGGGATAGATTTCCTGCTGTTCTCCGGCCTGGTTTTTAAGTTGCGAAGTTTTTGTATTGGTAATCGGGCTGATTGTTTTCGTCGCATAATTGGCTTTCGTTTCATTTGCAAATTCGTTCTTCTTAAAAACGCTGATTTCCCCATTCGCTTCCAAAATTGCGTACCTCACTTCCGAAATCGAGCGCACGTTCTTCAGACGGAGCTGCGTCACGAGATCGTCAAAATTATAAGCCTGTTTTTTCATTTCCTTGATGTTGACTTTTCCGTCGATGATGATCGGGGAATCCTTCCCGTCGAAAAAACTTCTCAAAGCCGACCATTTGAGCATCGCTTTTGCCAGGATTTTTTGAATCAGGCCCAGAAGAAAAATCCCGAGCATGTGGATGTAAAAAGGGGGGTCGGTGTTTTCCACGCCGATGACCGCGATGTCCGCAATCACGAGGATGATGACGAAATCGAAGAGACTGAGCTGGCCGATTTCGCGTTTCCCCATGAATTTCATCAAAAGCAGGATCGCAAAATAGACGATTGCAATCTTAACCAATATGAGCCAATCCATAGAGCCTCCGGTTCTATTCGCGCCGATTTGAAAATATAATTTCATAGGTGATAAAATTGAAAACAAAAATCAAAAGGAAACTCTTCGTTTACTTTTGCTTCATCCTTATTCTTGCCATCTTCTCAAGCATTTATGCATTGTTGATCTACCTCGGGAAAGCCCCCAGCAAAGCTTCATCCTTCAACACAACCACATTCATCGCCGGCATCGTCCTCTTTTTCATTCTCGGCATCGCCGCCGGGAACACCGCCCAAAAAAACGGGCTTTTGGAAGGCCTGATCGCCGCGACCTTCATCATTCTCGTCACGCTCATCATCAATTTCTTCGTGCATGTGCCCTTCGTTGCCAAGAATTTCGTAAAGATCGCGAGCTATCTCACGGCTTCCTCGCTGGGCGGCATCATCGGCGTGAATTTCCCGCCCCTCTTGAAAACACCCGAATCCGATTAACTTTACAGATGCAGGCGCTTATGGTAAAATAAGCTTACGAAGGTGAAATTATGGAACCATTGGCTTACAGAATGCGCCCCGCATCCTTGGATGACATCGTCGGACAAACCCATCTTGTCGGTAAGAACGGCGTCATCAGAAGAATGGTGGAAAACAAGAAACTCCCCTCGCTCATCCTCTACGGCGGGCCCGGCATCGGCAAAACTACGATCGCTCACGCCGTCGCGAGCGAACTCCAACTCCCCGCCCATACTTTCAACGCCTCCACCGACAACAAGGCATTTTTAAGGGAGATCATCGAAGGGGCGAACAAAAAAACTCTCGTCATCATTGACGAAATCCACCGCATGAAGAAGGACATCCAGGATTATCTTTTGCCCCATGTGGAAATGGGAAGAATCACGATGATTGGCATCACCACGGTCAACCCCTACCATTCCGTGAACCCCGCGGTCCGAAGCCGCTGCCTGGTGTACAAACTCGATGCCCTGACCGAAGATGATCTGAATATTTTGCTTGCGCGGGCGCTTGCCAAGATCGGAAATCCCAACATCACCGAGGAAGCCAGGAAATACCTCATCGGAATGGCGAACGGCGAAGCGCGGAGCCTGATCAACATGCTCGAAGCGATTGGTTTTGCTTTGCAGGAAGGCGAGACGCTCACCATCGAGCTCGCGCAGACCGTGGTCCAAAAACCCCCGATTAACATCGACAAAAACGAGGACAATTACTACGACACCCTGAGCGGACTCCATAAATCCATCCGCGGAAGCGACGTCAACGCGGCATTGCATTACCTGGCAAAACTCCTGCTGGCGGAAGACTTCCTCCCGCTGGTCAGGAGGCTTTATTGCATTTGCTATGAGGACATCTCGCTTGCCAATCCCGCCATGGGGCCGAAAGTCAGAGCCGCCTGCGAAGCCGCCCTGGAACTGGGCATGCCGGAAGCGAGGCTCCCTCTGGCCAGCATCGTCATCGACATGGCGCTTTCCCCGAAATCAAACTCATCACTCTTGGCGATTGATGCCGCTTTGAAGGATGTTGAAGAGGGGCGGAGCGGGAACCTGCCCCTGCATCTGAAAAACACCTATTCTTTCGACCCCAGGCAGAAACCCTATCTCTACCCCCATGACTACCCCGGCTCCTGGGTCAATCAGCAATACCTTCCCGATCCGATCAAGGACGCTGTCTATTATCAGCCAAAGGATTCCAGCAAATACGAAATCGCCCTGAAAGAAAGATACGAAGCGATCCGCAGGGCCAAAGAAAACGCAAAAAAATAGGCGCTCTTGCATGAGTGCCTTTTCATTTTAAGTGCGCGAGCACCGCTTCGATGTCTTTTTTGGACACAAGCGCCGTCTGAATCCTGCGCGCTCTGATTTGGCTCAGGTAAAAAGAATCTCCGTGGCTTTGCAGGTAGGTCGCGTTTTCATTGTTCATCACTTTGACGGAAAAGGGGATGCTGTCCAGTTTGAAGACGAGCTTATGGAAGAAAATGCTCATGATGATGCTCGAGACATAGAACTCCTCACGGACGACATAGACCGCGACGACGCCGGCCTTCTCCCCGAGCTGCGTGACATACATCAGTTTGTTTTCGAAATAGGAATAGGTTTCCCTGTCCGCCTGGAAATGATTGAGAATGATGAACCTTCTTTGCATCCTCGCTTCCTTGGAACCCTCGATTTCCAGTTTTTTGTTATATTCATCGATTGTCGTCGCCCCGTATTGGTTGATCTTCTCCAATTTCTGATCAATATCCTCGATCACTTCATTCAAATAATCGTTTATGTCTTTGTCGGCGATGATTCTCAGGATCTGTTCCAGATGGACGAAATCATTTTGTTTATCGAAGATTTCGATCCTGTATTCGCATAAATTCACCTTCGCGAAGAGCGCAAAAATATAATAATTGATGAAATTCCTGATTCCGGAACCCTTGCTTCCAATCAAAAGCAGATTCCCGGAACGTGACAAATCCGCTTCGCAGAGTTTGTTTTCATAACTGAGCCCCAAAGGCAGGACATAATTATCCTTGAGGCTCGGCTGCTTCATCAATAATTCCCTGGCCGTCAAAATCTGCGGGTATTTGTTTGCCACCTGAATCAGTAAACTGTTTCCGTCCTGAGCAAAGAGGAGGTCTTCTTCGATCACGTTGTTGAGCCTTTCCATCAGCGCCTTGAGATTGTATTCGGAAAAAATCGTGAAGCGGAAACTGGATATCTTATAGGAAATGGACAGGTCGACGTCCTTGTATTCAATGTTGAAATTATTGAAGACTGAATGGATCAGGCTCCGCATTTCCAGGCAATGTTTCTCCTGAAAATTATAATTCATCACATTTTGGTGCTCTTCCAAAATTTTCAAGGGAACCTGCTGGGAACGTGAAAAAACATCCCGCTTCGTTCCCGCTTTCTTGCGGTCGCTTCCGATCTGATATTTAAAAAAATTATTGAAATTGCGGGCGTATTTTCCGAGATTCTTCGTCCCCTTTCCGAAAGATTTCAAGATGTCGATCAGGGGTCTGTTGATGATGAGGGAAAAGCCGAACATGATGATGATGATGCCGATCAAAACCACGCCGACTGCGCCGAACAAATAATAGACGGCATAGAACATCAGCGCTCCCAGAAGACCGCCGCCCAAATATGTGTCGATGTTGGTGGCGATGAAATCCTTGTAAACCCTCCAAGTTTCGGAAAAATATGCATCGCCCCTTTTGGTCACGTAACTGTGCAAGGGAAAATGCGCAAAGAGCAATAAGGAAAAACAGATGAAAACGAAGCCGATGAAACGCTGGTTTTTAAAATTAAAACTCTTATGGGTCAAAAGCGACTGAAAACCGTAAAACAGAAGAAAAAGGATAATCACCCAATACCAATCTCCGAGAGCCACTTTAAACAAAACCAGCATGAAGGAGCCGATCTTCCCCAATTCTCCGAGCACGGTGATGGAAAAGATGATAAAAATGATGCCAACCAATTCATAATAGAATGTTGTTTCCTGTTTTTCCTGTTCGTCCGCGCTCCTTTTCTTTTCCTTCCCCATAAAAAATCCCCTCGCATTTATTATACAGGAGGGAAATGTAAAAAAAGGAAGAAAAATATGAAAGGGAAAAAAATCAAAACTAAAGACCGGGCTCAACAATCATGGATGAATGGTTTGCATTAAAAAAAAGGACTTGAACCGCAAGTCCTCAGGGAGCAAGAAACATTTCCTAAGCTTTCTGAGCCAAAGCGGGGGCTCCCCCGACAATGAGCAAGATGCCGCCCAATATGGGAGGGAAATAGCGGAAAAACATTCCAGAAAGCATGATTATTCCCGAAACAAGCATCATTCCTCCCCCAATCTGCGCTTTATTGTCATAGACGACGCAGCCGACAAGCCCCAAAACCGGAGGACCCCAGTTCAGCAATTGAAACAAAAGGGATTTTACGGGATCTATGTTGGCTTTTTTGACCAATATATGGAACATCTCAGCGCAAAAATTTATGCAGAGCGCGCTGGTCATGGCAAGGACCGATCCGACCAAGCCAAGGACAAAGGGTGCAACGCTTTTTTCCCATTTTTCTCCTTCCGATATTATCGTGAATACATTGATTACTTATATTTTATCATCGCATATTTAAAGAATAAATGGTTTAAAACAGAATTTCAGGTTTCTATAAAATTTTCAAGAAACTGATGATCGCTTCCGCTATCAACAAATGCCCCTCGGTATTCGGATGCAGGCCATCGGGCATGAATTTTTCCCGAATTTCCGGAATGACCGGATTCAAGGGAAGAATTCGATACAAATCCAATACAGGAAGGCCATAATATTCCGCAGTCTTTCTGATGGCATTCACGTAATCGGAGAAATTCTTACCCGTTTTCGGATTGAGAGACAGGTCGTCCCAGCTTCCGAAACCTCTTCTGTGCGGGGGAGTCATCACGATGACGGTTTTGCCCAGGTATTTGCGGATTAAGCCTTGGTAAAGCACGTGGAGCGCACCGTGGAAAGTATTTGCTGTGCGGTCAGAAAAATCTCCGAAAGGAATTTCCAAATCCCCATGCCCGTAATCATTGGTTCCGCCCATGACGAAGACAATGTCCGCGGCGCTCGTCATCTTTTCATACCTGTTTACGAAACTGAAATCGTCAGGAGAAACCAGCGTGATTCTCGAACCGCCGTGACCGTAATTATAAACTTTCGAAAATCCCATCCTTTCGCCCACAATGTCGGAAAACCTGAGTTCTGAACTCGACCCATGAGTGATGCTGTCCCCCAAGAATGCAGCAATCTTTCCTTCCCATTTGTTTTTTTCCATCTAGAACAC
>LFRY01000059.1:0-4308 GCA_001512995.1 Acholeplasmatales bacterium DTU067 | reverse complement strand
AAACCTCTATAAAAGCATTTTCCATTTTTTGATTATACCACAATCCCGGAAATAAAAAAAGCAGATTCATCGAAATGAAACTGCTTTGTTTTCTATCCGTCTTCTCCGGTGGGATTTTCGATCAAGGTCGCGAAAATGAATTCATGCCTGTGCCCATCGTCGAAACTCGTTTCCCCGCGCACGAAATGAACGTGCCTGCCTTCCCCGACGGGAATCGCTTCGCCCGTGGTGTCTTCGATGCGATGGAAATGGTCGGTGTTATCTGTCAATGTGACGATGCGGTGGACATGGCTACTGCCGGTCGGTATCGCCGGGCCGGACACCCCCGCGAAACGATGGTTGTGGGCTTCTTCTCCTTCCTCCGTGAACCTTGTGCTCCCCAGAAATTCATGGACATGCTGGCGTTCCCGTTTGCAGCTGTGCCGGCGACGCACCCAGCGGAAGCAGCATCTGTTTTCGTCCCAAACCCAACACCATTCGTCTCCGTCCCATTCGTGGTTGTGTTGATTCATACATACCTCCTTTTGCTATTATGATATGATGCCGCTTGCGGGCGGTAAACGGAAAACGCACAAAAGAGAAGTTTTGCTTGCAAAAAGGGAAGGTTTGGTATATAATCTACTAGTAAGACACTGCACTAGGAGGACTAAAATGCGCTTAACATTTTTGATGAGATGCTCGGTCTGCAACTCGGAAAATTATCTCACCGAGAAAAATAGGAAAAAAACCACCGACAGGCTCGAGCTGATGAAGTTCTGCCCGAAATGTCGGAAACAGACTTTGCATAGGGAAAAGACCAAAAGATAAAAGGATATGGAGATATCCTTTTTTTCTTTGCCTTGCATTCTTCGACAATCTATGTTAATATATCTAAGGAAATATTTATCAATTAAAGGAGAAGTGCAATGGTAGAAAAGAAGGAAGAAAAAAAAGAGGGAGTGGAGGAGAAAAAAGAAAAACCTGTCAAATTAAGAAGGCATGAGAAAAGAAAGCTCCGCATCATCAACAGATTGATCGCCGGCGAAATCAACGGTCCGAAAGCGGCGAAAATGTTGAAGATTACGACGCGCCAGGTGCGCAATTTGAAACGCCAGGTTCTTGAAGAGGGCGAACTCGGCGTCGTCCACAAAAACCGTTTCCATAAACCCGTCAACACTTACGAGGAAGACATTCGGAAGGAATTGGCCCACATTTATCGGACACAATATAGAAAAAGCAAAACCAGCTTTTCTGAATTTGCAAGAATCATGCAGAGCCAGGGCTATGAACTTTCCCGAAGCTCGATCTATAATATCCTGCGGGAAAACAGAATCCGCTCCCCGCAGAGAAAACGCAAAAAGAGAAGAAAGAAAACCGCCAACACGGAGACCATAAATGCAACGCAAACCAACCAAGGAAATCAAAATCGGTAAAACCGCCATCGGCGGAAACAACAGCATCGCGATCCAAAGCATGACGAACACAAGGACGCGGGATTTGGAAACAACGGTCGCGCAGATCCGCCGCCTGGAGGAGGTCGGCTGCGAGATCGTCCGCGTCGCCGTCCTCAACAGGGAAGACGCAGAGGCGCTCAAGGAAATAAAAAAGCAAATCAAAATTCCTTTGGTCGCCGACATCCATTTCGATTACCGCCTGGCATTGCTGGCACTGGCAGCCGGCGCTGACAAACTCCGCATCAATCCCGGAAACATCGGCGACAGGGAACGGATCAAGGCGGTCGTGGATGCCTGCAGAGAAAAAAGGGTTCCGATCAGAATCGGCGTCAATGCCGGGTCGCTGGAAAAAGACATCCTGGAAAAGCACGGAAGCCCGACAGCGGAGGCACTGGTCGAAAGCGCGGAAAGGCATGTGCGGATTCTGGAAGAACTTGATTTCCAGGAAATCGTCATTTCCCTCAAGGCTTCGGATGTGGAAAGGACGGTCCGTGCCTATGAGCTCGCGAGCGAGCGCTTCCCCTATCCCCTGCACATCGGCGTAACCGAAGCCGGGAGTCTGAGAGCGGGAACCATCCGCTCGTCTATCGGCCTCGGCATCCTCCTCCACAAGGGCATCGGCGACACAATCCGCGTTTCTTTGAGCGCGGATCCCACCGAAGAGGTGAAGGTTGCCAAAGCAATCCTTGCGGATCTGAACCTCTACGAGAAACCCCTGCTCGTAAGCTGCCCCACTTGCGGAAGAATCCAGTTCGACATGCTCCCGATTGTTGAGGAAATCGAGGATTACCTGGAAACCCTGGGGAACAGAAAGTTGAAAGTCGCGATTATGGGTTGCGCGGTCAACGGCCCCGGGGAAGCCGCCGAAGCAGACATCGGCATCGCCGGTGGGAGGAACGGCGCTTTGCTTTTCAAAAAAGGCAAAATCATCAGGCGCATCGAAGAAAAGGACATCACAACGGAGTTAAAAAAAGAAATAGCGGCCATGATCGAATGATCGGGCCTTTTATTTTGGTCTTGTTTCGGAGAGAAAAAAGTGTTATATTATTGGTAACCGGAGGTTATGTGATGAATGTAATCGAAATCAAAAATCTGAAAAAATATTACGGAAAGGCGCGGGGCGTGGAGGACGTGTCCTTTGAGCTTTTCCCGGGAGAAATACTCGGTTTCATCGGCCCGAACGGCGCCGGCAAATCGACCGTCATCAGAACGATCATGGGCTTAATTCAAAAAACTTCAGGAAAGGTTTCCGTCTTTGGAAAGGAACCTTCCCCGGAAGTCAACCTGAATATCGGCTACCTTCCGAGCGAGATCTATCTCTATCCGGAACTAACGGCTTTGAGGCAACTCGAATACTTTGCAAGGATTAGAAAAACTAGCTCAGAAAGAATACATGAGCTTGTGGAGCGTTTGGATCTTGATCTGGGCCGAAGGACCCGCGAGCTTTCTTTCGGAAACAGAAAAAAAGTCGGCATCATCGCCGCCCTCTTCCATTCCCCGAAAGCAATCATTCTCGACGAGCCGACTGCGGGACTCGATCCATTAATCCAGCAGGAATTTTTCGCCCTTCTCGAAGAAGAAAGAAAGAAGGGCGCGGCCATCCTTTTGTCAAGCCATGTGCTTTCGGAAGTGGAGAAAGTCTGCAACCGCGTCCTCTTGATTAAAGAAGGACGGATACTCTTTTCCGACACGATCGAAAACCTCAAGAAAAACGAATACAAAAAAGTCTTTGTCAGTCCCAAACTCGAGGGAGTCAAACTTGAGGGTTTGGAATATTTGGGAAAACAAAACAGCGAAGCGGTCTATTCCTTCAAAGGCGACATCAATCTTCTTGTACAAAAACTATCCTATTACCGCCTGCAATCCCTGAGGATTGAGGATCTTGATTTGGAAGAAATCTTCATCCACTATTACCAAAAGGAGAAGAAAAATGCTTAATCTTCATGTTTTGAGAATGGAACTGAAAAGATCCCTGAATGGCCTTCTGGGCTGGTCGCTTGCAGTCGGAATCTTCATTTATGCGATGCTTGTCATGTATCCCTTGGTGGAAGATTTATATTCCCAGGTTTCGGAAGAACTTCTGGACTTGCTTGATGTTTTTGGCGGAATACCGAAAAACGAAATCGATTATTTCGCCATCGAAATCGGCCTGCTCCTGCAATTGTTCGGCGCGATTTTTGCTGCGCTCACCGGTTTCAACCTAATCAGCAGGGAGGAAAGGGAACAGACCGCGGATTTAATTTATTCGCTCCCCGTCTCCAGGACAGCCTTCTTCTTCACGAAACTCACGGCCGCCCTCATCCAGGCACTTCTCTTCACAATCATCGTCACGCTTTTTTCCGTCCTTGGTTTCCTTTCTGTCAACAATAATCTGAATCTGTCCCGCTTTTTCATCTACATGGCGCTCTTTCTGCTCCTGCTTGTGCTTATCGCCTTTCTCGGTGCTGCTCTGGCCTGTTTCCTGAAAAGGAGCGCCAAATCAACGATTGCACTCATCATTCCCCTGCCCCTATATTTATTCACTTTCTTTTCTTCGCTTACGAAAAACGAAATTCTCAAGAAAATCAAATACATCTCACCCTTCACTTTCAGCGATCCGCTTTCTTTCCTGAAGCTGAAAGAAAGCTTCGAATGGCTGAGTTTTGCCATTTCGGGAGGAATTTCCTTAGCCCTAATCATCGCAGCAATGCTTCTCTTCCGAAAAAGAGAATTCACCAACTAAAAAACAGCCTAAGCGGCTGTTTTTTTCGTCTCCGTTTTTTGTCATCCAAAGAAAAAAGGCGAGTGTATTTCCAAGTATCCTCGCCTTTTATAGCAAATGTTTCTTAAAGAAAGCAAGATATTTTTCCCAATCACGTTCGGTAAGCATGTGTTT
>LFRY01000031.1 GCA_001512995.1 Acholeplasmatales bacterium DTU067 | reverse complement strand
CATATTTACTCCAATCTGCTAATCATATCTTGTAATCTATAACAAATTTAGACTAATTATATCATATCTTAAGCCCATAAACAATCTTTTTTTATGGCTCGCTGACAAGCTCATCCGTTCTGCTAACGATTTTTTCGTAATCTGGGAAATGAAAATTCGCAAGCACTTCATAATCCATGGAAGCGAGCAAACCCAATATTTTCTCGCGGTCCTCAAGACCCTTATTCACGGTGACTCCGTTCAATCCGTGCTTGGCGAGCGTTCCGAAAGGAATCCCTTCCAAAGCTTCGAAATTGACATTGATTTTAAATTCAAAAGGCGCGAGTCCGGACAAAATACGCTCAAAATGCGGAGAGCAATCATCGAGGCAGAGCACGATGTTCCGGTATTTGCCGATGTCTTTTTTGGCGAAATAACCGTCGCTCAAAAGCAGATCCAGAGTCCTGCAGGAAATGTGGAAATAGCATCTTCCCTTTAATTCATTTTTCAGGAGTGTTTTTAAGCCCAATTTTTCAAAGGGGATGCGGATTTTCGGTTCAAGATGGGGATTTGTTTCCTCACCGGGAGGGAGTCCGGGGATGTTAAAGGTGATTTCGTAGGCGGGGAGGTTGTCCCAGGACTTGAGTTTCCTATAAAGGAGTTCAAGCTCCTTGTTTTGGAGCTGAGCCCTGACGCAGGAATTGATCGCTTTTTTCTTTAAGAAACGTTTATGGATGTCGTCGTTGAAGATCTGGTAACGGTCCGGAGTGTTCAGGGCAATATCCAAAAATTCCTCGATTTCCTGGAGATTGTAGGTATCGCGTGGGAAGCGGACGACCGCCGCATTCAGATCGAAATGGACGGCGCTGTTTTCGAAGATGATGCCCTGGTCCGCGATTCCGAGTATCTTTTTGACCTTCCGGTCGATGATTCTTTGATCATTGATTTCCAGAACCGAAACGAAGCTTCCGTCCTGGAGAAGGAAGGTTTTTTCGGAAAAATGTTCGCGGATCAGCTCATAAACATATTCTTTCACGCGCTCATAGGCCGCGCCGTTCAGATTCTTTCCATCGAGGAGGAATTTTGCGAAAGTGCATTTGAATTCCAAATCATGGGCTTTCCCGGATATCTCTTCGAAGAATTGCGCGTATTCTTCGTCCTTTAATATTATGCCCGCGTTTTCATCAGTTAAATACACTTCGCTGTCAAGTTTTGTAATCGTGCCGGTGTAGAACTTGATGATGCCTTCTTTCGTGATGTAGGGCTTGCCCTTGTCCGCGACCAGCACTTCCCTTTCGCCGACCCTCACCCTATATTCCAGATGATAGGGCTCCCCGTTTTCCACAAACCTCACCAGGTTCGCATATATTCTTCGGTCGTCTTCGTTGATCCGGTTTTCAAAATCCTCAGTCGAGAGATGGGTATCCGCCTGCAGGAAAGTTGCCAGTTCCTCCGAAATATAGAGTTTCCGGCCTTCCGGATCCAGATAATAAATGCCTTCTTTCAATTCCTTGGCGATTGTCTGCAGAACGGTCTTCAAAGAACGGATGCTTTCCTGCTGTGACAAAGCAACAAGTCGTGCTTCCAGAGCTTTGGCAGCAATCTTCATGTTCAGAAGCTTTTCCTGTTCAATCAAGCTCGGCTCAAAGGCATGGAAGACGGCGCACCCGAACATTTCCTTATCCTTGGAAAGAGGGAGCGCATAGAGGGCTTTGACCCCCTCTTCCGCATATGTTTTCTCGGTGAGCAGGTTCTTCACGGGAATCGGCGTCTCATTGAAATCCAGAGCAACTTCATGGCTGGCATTGATGAGCATTTCCACAACCGTCCCCGCTAAATTATTGAACGAAAATTCCCGCTCATAGAGGCGTTGTTTCTTATATTCATAGGTCTTGATCATGTTATAGTTTTCAAAATATCCGGGGAAGATTTCGGAATCATTCCCGGCAAGGAAAACAAAGAGCGCACCGCCAAAACCGACTTCTTCTTCCAGCGCTTTGGAAAACTCAAGCAGGCACTCGCGCTCGGTTTCGTTTTGTAAAGCCAAATTGGTGATGTTCACTGTTCTTTCCAATTTCGAAAGCAAATCATGGAGCCTGCTCTGGACTTCCAGATATTTGTCATCCTCGCTGGTTTCGTTAAACAAGAGCTGATCGCTTTTTTCGATTTCTTCTTCGAGGATTTCGATAGCGGAAAGGAGTTCCCTGACCTCTTCGCGGAGGCTTTTGTTTTTTAGGATGTAGATTTTCAGGTAGTTCCTGTAGAAATCCTTTTTGATGTAAAGGTCCCTGCTCTTTTCGACCGATTTGATGTATTTGATGCTGAAGCGGTAGGCTTCGTTATAAAGGCCCATTTCGATCAGCAGGGAAATATATTCGTTGGCGATGCTCAAGTAATCGTCGGATAGCTGATGCAAATTTTTAAAGATGTCCTGGAAACTCTGCCTCGCAAGCCTGAAATTGCCTTCCAGAACATAGAGCTTGGCGTTCAAATATTCGCAATAAGTGATGCCTTCTTCGTCGTTCAATTTATATACCAAAGCGATGCATTCATTCAAAGTGTCCTTCGCTTCCGCAATCATATTCTGGTCGATGTAGAGTTTGGTGATGTTGCTTAAGGCGTAGGATTTCAAATAATCGCTCGGGTAATTGTTTAAAATCGCCTTCAGATTAAGCAAGGCCTTATCCTTTTGGTTGAGCGCCGCATAAATATAGGCCATCTCCAAATACCAACGATTGACCTCGTCGATATTGTCCAAATCGATGACCTTGCTCTTCATATAAGCATATCTGTAGGCGCTTTTGTAATTCTTTTTTTGGATCAAAATATAAATGGCCCGTTCCAAAAAAGAAAGATAAATCTTTTTGAAGACGATGCTGTCGATGCTGTTGATGTGTTTGATGCAGATTTTCAAAGCGTCATCATAGAGCTTTTCATTGATGTAGATGTCGACAATCAGACTGTCGCAGAGATAATAATACTCCTGATTCATCTCGAGCATACACTGGTTCTTCAGTTCAACAATCGTCCCAAAGTCATCGAGAGTCAGTTCCTTTTTGATCAAATCATTGTAAACTTCTTTTACGTTCATCAATAATCCCCCATCAAAGTCTCCTTAATTATAACATAGCTTGGCAAAATTTGAAACCTTTTTCCCAGATAAAAAGCCCGG
>LFRY01000056.1 GCA_001512995.1 Acholeplasmatales bacterium DTU067 | reverse complement strand
TCCTTTCTCATACAACGGATTTTTCATATGCGGAAATCTTTCCGCTTTCAAAACGCTCCAGATCGAGCCCATCAACCGGAAGCGAGGGTTCCTCGCCGAGGATGATTTCCGCAAGCAAGAGCCCCGTCATCGGCGCAAACATGAAACCGTGCCCGCTGAAACCGATCGCAAGATAAAAACCCGGCAGTTTGGTTTTTCCGATGATCGGCTGGCGGTCCGGTGTCATGATGTAGGATCCCGCCCACTGCCGCGTGACGCGGAGTTTCCCGAGCGGGGGCAGGATCTCACAGATGGTTTTCGCCATTTCGTCCAAGAACTGCCAGCTGGAAGAAATATTAAAACTTGGGGGTTCGCCGGGAGTGCTCCTTCCCATGATGAAGCCGCCATGGGGAACCTGCTGGCAATAAAGATTCTTTCCGAAGGACATCACCATCGGCCCCTGCATCCTTTCCACGGGCTCCGTGACCAAAATCTCATGACGCTCGGCATGGACGGGAAGCTCGAGCCCCACCATTTCCCCGATCACTCCGGCTTGGGGACCGGCGGCGTTGATCAGATTCTTGGTTTCGATCACCCTGCGGTCAGTCCGCACCCGGTAATGATTATTTATAAAATCAATGCCCTGCACTTCTTCGTGAAAAGAGAATTC
>LFRY01000053.1:1472-1965 GCA_001512995.1 Acholeplasmatales bacterium DTU067 | reverse complement strand
CTAATGTCAAAGGTGATGGTTTTGCCGGCGACTGCCAAATAATCTTCCCTTGTTTCGGGCTCCAGGAGCCTTACTTCAACCTTGACGATGACTTCTTCGCCGTTCAAATTAATGTCCGCGTCATTGCCTGCGACAATGTCCACGACCGCATATCTGCCGAGGTTTTCCATGCCGCCAATGGCGATGTTGTCGATTGCCGCCGTCAGTTTGCCAAGGATGCCTCCGGCTTGGTCGCCGTCTTCTTTCCAGGAAACCTTATATTCCAGGACAACCAATTCTACGGCATCGTCTCCGTTGGAATCATCGACGCGGCCTTCCGGAACCAAATTCTGTCCGCTTTCGGTACCGACTTCAACACGGGTGGTGACATCTTTCCCGGTTCCGATTTCGACGGTACCGTCGGTTTTTTTCTCCGCATCCGCAACATTGTTTGCCCAATAAGCAAAGCTCAAGCCGGAAACAATCACGATCAAAGTAACGAGCACACCAATTA
>LFRY01000053.1:0-1309 GCA_001512995.1 Acholeplasmatales bacterium DTU067 | reverse complement strand
CATATTGTGGAAATACTATCAACGCATTCTTTATGGTATTTTTTGGTTAAATGCGTGCAGACAGATGCCTTTCAAATACATTCTTGCCGAGCCTTGCCGTGATCTTCCTCCAAAGGCGCGGAAGCGCCTGCGGATTTTTTTTCAGGAATTCGATTTTCTCGCGGTAGCTTTCGATGAATCCTTGTTCTTCTTTCGAGGCGGAAATGACAAATTTCCGGAAGTCTTCATCCGCGGCATGCTCCAAGCTTTCGGCTTCGGAAAGGAAAGCTGCTTCCAGTTTCTGCAGTCTATTTTTGTATTCGCCTTCGCCAACAAGCCCGGCATAAATCGCCCTTTGCAGGTATTCGCGGTCCAGCCAATAATTCAGGCTTGCTTCCGGATCCGAAAAGACCGGAGCTTCCAGAAACCCGAAAACGACGGGTTTGAATGCGGATAGGCAGGGGGAGGAAGCTCCCGTAATCCAGATCCTCCGCTTGTCTTTCCTCCTTTCCACAACCATGCTTCCTGTAGCGTGGTCTCCCAGGAAGGATTTGTGCATGCAGACGCTCCGGACGCTGCCCTTGGTATATAGGCGATCCACGTCCCGCGGATGATGGCTCCGCAAAGCAGCAAACATGTCTTCCAGCCGGAAATTTTCCTTCCTCAGGCTTTCGCACCCGCTCTTTTCCCGGATTTTCGAGCCCGAAAAATGCGTGAACAGAAAATCGCTGTTTTTGGAAGCAAAATTAGGCAAATCCTTACTTGCTTTCGTATAGCTCTCATTCAGCGAAAGCTTGTTGCTGATGTTGTAATGGTCATCAATTTTCCTATAGACCCAGTCCCTGGCGCTGGTCTCCAGAACATAGGCTTCGTCGTCGTCCGCGATCAAAAAGGAGTTGTCATAATAGAAGGGTTTATCGAAGCCGCAGTTTCCTCCCTGGCCGTATTCTTCAAGCAAAGCGATAATGATTTCCAAGGCTTCGCGGGCGGATTTCCCCCTTTCGAGCCCCAACCTGATCAGGTCCATGCCGAGCAGGCGTTCCTGCTTCTTACCTCGGGATTTTGTAAAAACAGCTTCGTTGCCGATGACGACGCCGTATTCATTGATTCCCATCTCCGCTCCCCACATCCAGCTCGGCTGCACGAGCAGCACGGCATGGGTTTCCGGAACCTGGGGAATCTCGATGTACGTGCAGCGCACCGTCTTCTCCGCGGTTTTCCTCCGGGAGTAGAACAGTGTCAGATTAGGCTCATTGGGGCTGCGGTCGCTGTTTTTTCCAAAAATATAACCGCTCTCGGTTCTTTTATACAATGTGTCGCACATGGGGCC
>LFRY01000004.1 GCA_001512995.1 Acholeplasmatales bacterium DTU067 | reverse complement strand
GAGTATAAATCACTTTTGCTTTTTATACAAGATTAGGTCTCATATGTATTGTAATATAACATACCAGATAAGAAAAAGTATATGCACAAGGACATATACTTTTATTATTTATGTTAAATACCTTTTTATGCTTTTCGTTTTTTTCCGAAAAGCTGCCTCCGGAAGAGGAGGATGTTAAAGACGATGAACATCGCCACCAAAACCAGGAGAGAAATGAAAGTGTGCTTCGTGCCCTTGGGGGCGATTCCGAGGAGCAGGAAGAGGGGGAATCCCAAAGCAATCGCGTAGAAGGCCTGGTAAATGAGATTGTTCGCGGCAGGCGTTTCAAATCTGGGATCGACCTCCCGGAGAAGGATCATGCCCGTGCTGGTCGTTCCGGTGAGCATCCCGAAGAGGGAAAGGAAGGCTTCGTCCTGGTAATCGGGAAAGAGAGTGTAGGAAAGCTTCCGCACATAGAAATAAGTAAGAACTGCCCCCACAAAGCAGATTATTACTAAGGGGAGGATTAATTCCTTCAAAACTGACATTTCGATGGCGGAAGTGCCGGCGACGATCATGATGTCAAAGCAGAAGCCGGAAATGCGGTTGAGGAGATAATTGTTGGGATAATCCCTGGTCATGAGATTTATTTTTTTCAAGCCCCTGAACACAATCTTCAGCAAAGCCGCCAAGAGCGAACCGATCAGGAAGTTAAATCCCCAAATCAAGGGTTTGACGCTTTCTTCGCCGAATTTCCCCAAAGGAAGTTGCTCAATGCCGAACATGAAGAGGAAGGTCAGGAAATATACCAAGAGCATCAAGACGATTTGGATTGTCATTCTGTCAATCGCTTCCGTAACCGGAACTTCGTTGGGGGAAGCGACGATTTCCGTCGTGACGAATTCATTCTTTTCCACTTCCTTGATTTTTCCGCGGCGACGCATGAGGACGATGTGCCCGACACCCACCAAACAGGCGATGAGGAATCCGACCGTGGCAATCGTGAGGCCGAAACTCGTCCCGCCGAAAAAGCCGTGTTTTACTTCATACATGTGCCCGAAATTGACGGCCTGGCCGGTTCCCTGCCCGTATCCCAGGGGCAGGAGCAGCCCGGATGCGGGAAACAAATTCTTCATGAATGTTGTCGCAAGCAGCAAGGTGACCCCGGCACCGATGATACCTTGTAAAAGATAGGTGTTCACGGTGATGAGGCCGCTGTTGAAAATTTCTATTTGCCGGTTCCGCGCCTTTTCTTTCTTGGTTGATTTCAGGGTCAGAGCAATGACGCCCAAAGCCAGGGCATGGTAAGTCAGAGCTTCAAAAAATGTGTTGACTTCATTCCTATCCAAATTGAGCCAATCATAGAGCCCCAGAGCTTTCAAAATCAGCATGATGAGCCCCGCCAGAACGGCTGTCGGAAGCAAGCTCTTCCTGATGATGCCCACTTTTCTTCTCAGAACATTCGCAAGCAAAAAGACGACGGTCATGACGCCGATGGCAATCCAAGCATCAAAAAATTTGATTTCAAATACCCAAAAATCCATTTTCTACTCCTTCTAGATGATTTCGTATCTGATTAAACAAATGCACGTATTTCAGCGCGTTGAACGAAGGTCCGGCGCTGACCTGGTAAGTTTGCTTCTCCAAATTGATGATCAAGGTGTTTTGGTAGACGATGGCAAAAGAGAGAATGTCTTCGTATTTAATGATGACTCCTTTCTTATCATTCCAAAAACGCAATCCTTCATGATTGAAAGACATGTTTCCTTTCAAGATTTCTTTACGGAAACGGCGCACTATTTCTTTAAGGACGATTCCGGAATCGGAAAAAGTGATGTTCATGACATCGGCGTTCCTGATGAAATCCTCCTGATACCGGTAATATTCCGGAACTCTTTCGAATTTGAAACGCTCATCTTCCGTTTTGAACTTCAACTCCTCGGTGTATTCAACCTCAAGCCCGCAATCACGGCAGAAGAAATGATTGCCTTCGGAATCCATTTTCCGAAAATCTTCGCAAACGGGGCAGACATAAAAGGCGCTCTCCAGATTTTCGGCCAAAGCCTTGCCCCTGTATTTCTGATTCAAGGCAAAATCGTCCACTGTCAAAGCCTTGACGAGAATCTCATAGATTTCCTCTTCCGAATATTCCCTGATTTCTTCGGGAGTGAGGATGCGTCCGATTTCACCGTACATTTTTCCTTTTCGGAGTTTTCGGGAAAAACGGGGATTGACCCCGAAGCCGCCCTTGATGTTGTAGAGGACCACGGGAATTTTCAGGAACTTGATCAACTTCACGATCGACTTGTCGATATGGTTCAAGACACCGCTGTAATTACGGTTCCCTTCAGGAGAGATGCCGATCTTTCCGCCCTCCCGCGCCACTCGGATGCAGGCCTTCACGGTCGAGATGTCCCGGACCGCTTTCGCCTTTGGAATCGGCGAAGCCAAGTATTTGATGATGGGGGAAATGACGGGGATGTTAAAGAGGTCGTCATTGGCAACGAAATATACCGGGCCTTTGAAGGAAAGAGCCATCATGAGGGGATCTAAGTTTGTCGTGTGGTTGAACAACAATAAATAGGGCCCTTTTTCAAGACGATAGGTTTTTGTTCTGTAACCGTATCGCAATCGCGCATAAACTTTAAAAATGGGCCTGAGCAAGGCAAATGCCACCTTGTGGCGAAATTTCATCCACATTTTGCACCTCATCATTGATTTTTTTTATTATATACGTTAATGGGGCATTTGTCAATTTAAGTATTCCGCAAAAAATCAAAAAAATCCCTAAAAAGGGATTTAAAGTTTTCTCAAAGCAGGATGATCCAAAAGGATTTTCTTCAAACTTTTCTCGCGGTCAAAAAAGATCTGACCGCTCTCGCCTTCGATGGCAATGATAATTCCGGAACCGAAGGCTTTATGAATGACCTTGTCGCCGACGCGGAAGTCGGCGTTTTCCTTCGGCTTCTCTGGTTCTTCAACGTAATCAGGCTCCTGGTTGAAATCAAATTCCAGGGGCTGCACTCCGGAAAATTCCAATACAAAACGGGAAGTGGGATTCCGGAAGATTTCGCCGTACAGGAGGCGGCTTTGGGTGCTCAACAGATGGAGTTTCTTTTTGGCTCTTGTAAAAGCGACGTAGGCGATGCGCCGCTCTTCCTCCAATTCCTCATCCGAAGCAAAGCGGTAGGCATTGGGAAAGACGTTTTCTTCCAAACCGATGACGAAGACATAGTCGAATTCCAGGCCTTTTGCGGAATGGATGGTGGAAAGCGTAATGCCCTTGGGGTTGTTACGCCTTCTTTCGGGCTTTTCTTCCGAAAGCACGGCTTCATCAAAGGCTTCTTGTAGTTTTGTTGCTCTGGGGAGATTGCGCAAGTCGGTTTCAATCTGCACCAAAATGCTCTTGAATTCTTCGAGGTTTTCCAGCCTTTCGTCCGAATTGTCAAGTTCGTTCATGAATTCCCGGTATTTGATTGCATCAAGCAATTCATCGTAGACATCGATTAAATTCTCCGTCTCCATCTTTTCCCGGAAAGCAATGATCAAGTTTTTGAAATCCTGTAAGGCTTTGTAACGTTTCGGAGTGAGCAGGGTTTTGCAGGCATCGATTGCTGAAAAGAGATCCATACGGTATTTGTCCTTAATCTCCAAAACCTTTTTCACCGTTTGCTCGCCGAGCAGACGGGAAGGAACGTTCACGATTCTCCTGAAACTATGAACGTCGTCATGATCCAGCATCAGCTTGAAATAAGCGATCACATCCTTGATTTCCCTTCTTCTGAGATACGAAATGCCCCCGTAGACCTGATAGGGAAGACCCATCTGGATCAGCCCGAGTTCCAAATTGCGCATCAAAACGCTGTTCCTGTAAAGCACCGCCATCTGGGAATACTCGGCTCCCTTTAATTTCAAGGAGAATATCTCGTTCAATATGTAATCGACTTCAAGTTTTTCGTTATAAGCCTGGTATATTTTCACATCTTCCGGTTCGCCCGGAATTTCGGAGAACAATTCTTTCTGTTCGCGGTTTTTGTTGTTGGCTATCAGCCTGTTGCATCCGTCCAGAATCGTTTGCGTGGAGCGGTAATTCTGGGTCAGATGGAAGAGCTTGTGTTCCGGAAAATCCTTTTTGAACAGGTTCATGTTCTCATAATTGGTCCCGCGGAAACTATAGATACTTTGATCGTCATCGCCGACGACGAAGAGATTGCGGCTTTTTTCCGCCAACATTCTCACAATCTGGTATTGAATCAGATTGGTATCCTGAAACTCATCAACAAGAATGTAGCGGTATTTTTGAGAGTATTTTTCCAGAACCTCCGGATGGCTGATAAAAATTTCTTTAACCTTAAGCAGGAGATCTTCAAAATCAAGAAGGTTTTCTTCCTTCATGATCTTCTCATACCGATCGAAGATCCTTCTTTCAATCGGATCCTCGGGCTTTCTTCCGAAACATTTATGATAGTTGAAAGATTTTTGCAGTCTTTTGCCGGGATATTGTTTGCGGTCGAAGTTTTCCAAATTCACGGCTTCATTGATTTTCTTCAATTGATCTTCTTCGTCAGCAATCGTGAAGCTTTGCTTATAACCCAGCAAGCCGATTTCTCTCCTGAGAATTCTTGCACAGAGCGAATGAAAGGTGGAAATCGTCGCCTCGTAAGCATAGGGGCCGATCATCTGCAGAAGCCTCTCCCGCATTTCGTTGGTTGCCCTGTTGGTAAAGGTAATGGCCAGGATGTTTCCTGGCGCAACTTTACCCGTTTTTATCATGTAAGCCACCCGGTGCGTCAGAGTCCTGGTTTTTCCGCTGCCCGCACCGGCAAAGACCATCACTGGTCCATCAATTTCCAAAACAGCTTTTTGTTGCTGGGGATTTAAATCACTGAGCATGTTTTCTCCTATCTGAAGGATGATTTCAAAGGCACGATTCTATTGAAAACGAGGCGTTCCGTGGAAGAGGTTTTGTCCACCGCAAAATAACCTTCGCGGATGAATTGGAATCTGTCCAGTTCCGCAAAACCTTCCGGCGCGTTTTCGATGTACCCTTCTTTTACGAGCCACGAATTGGGATTGAGGCGTTCCAGGAAACTCCGCCCATCCGTTTCGTCATCAATAATCAAGGGCTCAAAAAGATTGAAGGTCGCGGGACGCGCGGTCGACGCTTCCACGAAATGAATCGTCCCGTTGGGCTTCCGGGCGGAAAAACCGCTGCCGCTCTTCGTTTCCGGATCATAAGTGCAGAGCACTGCCTCAATGTTGCCATTTTCGTCGTAGATGACATCATGGGCTTTGATGAAATAAGCGTGGAAGAGCCGTACTTCCAAACCCAAAGCCAGGCGTTTATAATGCTTGTTAGGCTTCTCTAATACAAAATCGTTCCTGTCAATGTAGAGGTTCCGCGAAAAAGCGATTTTCCTCGTTCCCAAATCCGGGTTTTCAACATTGTTCGGAGCATCGAGGTATTCAACCTTCCCTTCCGGAAAATTGGTGATGATGACTTTCAAAGGATTGATCACCGCCATCAGGCGCTTGGCCTTCATCTTCAAATCCTCGCGGAGGAAATGCTCGAGCATATCGCTTTCGACGGTGGAATTGGTGCGGGAAAGCCCTGTCGCGATGATGAAATTCTTGATTGCTTCGGGGGTGTAGCCGCGGCGTTTCAAACCGACGAGCGTGGGCATGCGCGGATCGTCATAGCCCTCGACCTTCCCCTTTTCCACAAGCTCCCTGAGATACCTCTTGCTCATGATTGTGTTGGTGATGTTCAAACGACCGAATTCAATCTGCTGTGGAACATGGGGCGTCTTACAATTTTCAACAACCCAGTCATAGAGGATGCGGTGGTTTTCGTATTCCAAGCTGCAGAGAGAATGGGTGATGCCTTCAATCGCATCCTGCAAAGGATGCGCAAAATCATACATCGGATAGATGCACCACTTGTTTCCCTGGCGGTGATGCTCGACATGCATGATTCTGTAAAGCACGGGGTCGCGCATGTTCAGATTCGGATGGCTCATGTCGATTTTCGCCCGGAGCACTTTTTCCCCATCTTGGTATTTCCCCTGGCGCATCTCTTCGAAGAGCCTCAGATTCTCTTCGACGCTCCTGTCGCGGTATGGTGAATTCTTCCCCGGTTCGGTCAGAGTGCCGCGGTACTCCCTGATTTCATCCTGGCTCAGGTCATCGACGTAAGCCAGGCCTTTTTTAATGAGTTTCACGGCATACTGGAATTTTGCTTCGAAATAATCCGATCCGAAAGTGATTTTATACGGTTTGTATCCCAGCCATTCCACGTCCCTGATAATCGCTTCCACAAACTCCGCTTCCTCTTTGGAAGGATTGGTGTCGTCAAAGCGGAGATTTGTACGCCCGTTGAAATATTTCGCCAGTTCGAAATTCATCACCAGCGCCCGGGCATGGCCAAGATGCAAATATGCATTTGGTTCGGGGGGAAAACGGGTCACGATTTCGCTCACGAAGCCCGCTTCCAAGTCCTTTTCCATGATGGTTTTTATGAAGTTCGAAATTTCTTCCCTTAGCATTCTTTCTTTACCTTCATTCTTTCTATATTTTTCGCATTCGCATATTTAATGAAAAGGTCCTTTGCCAACTGTTCGTGTTCTTCCATTTGCTTTTCGCTGAAACAGATGATGAAGAGCAGGATTGTTTTTGTATCAGCGGTGATGGCGGTCCTTTCCGTATCCGAAGTCGTGGAGCCGAAAGGTCCGTTTCTGTCGACATAGACGGGAATGTCGGCAACATTTATTTTTCCTCTGCCGATGCCGTAATATTCATCGTCCTCGGTTCCGATTCTGATTTCTACATCGCCTTCGATTTTGTCATAATCGAGAACGGCGACGGAACGCTTTGCCATGATCGACAAAACATTCCCCGCATCCACGAGATTGTTGATCAAGTAAAGCCCCCTGCCCTTCACCAACCTCCGGAGCAGTGACTCGCAAGCCAAGCGGTAACGGGAGGGGTCTTTGCCGAAGGCTTTGTAACCATCCCGACTTTCTTTAATAAGAGGAATATTCAGGACATCAGCCAATGAATACTCCTCCATTATCTCCTTCTCTATTTTTTCAACCAAAGGTTTGATTTCCTCGCTCCCTTTCAGTTCCACATCCATCTTGAGGGCGATGACATCAAAACTCGGGACTTTCTCCAAAATTGACTTCTTAATGGTAATCAGCATTTATCCTCTTAACATCTCCAATTCTCTTGTTTTTGCTTGAACCAGAGCTTTTATTTCTTGGGCTTTTTCGCGTTTCTCCCGGAGGATGTTGTTGATTTTTTCGATTTGCATGAGCAGGGACTGATATTTCTGGACAATGTCCGCTCTTTCAAACTCCTGAATTTGTTTCCTGTAAAAATCAATCTTGGCGCGCAGATCATTCCTGTGCACTTCCAGGTCTTGGAGCTCCGCCTTCAGCTTCAACTGCGCGGAACGGTCACCGGTCCTGCTCAGCTCATTTTCTTTCTCTTCCGCAAGCAGACTCTTCTCCTGATATGCCTTCAGGCATTCTTCGAGATTGACCTTGCTGCTGCAATAGTCATATACATTCCTGTCGTTCATCCGGAGTCTTTTTTCGGCCTCAACGCGCTTGTCCTGTTCGGCTTTCAGTTCCGTGATTTGACTGTAGTATACGCTGTACTGCCGGGTCAATTCCTCGATTTCATTTTCAAGGTCAGAGGATTTGTCTTCCTGCGGAGCGACAAAAGGCATGTCGACTTCGATTTCGTCGGGATTGCTTTCGGGTTCTTCCTTCAGCCTGTCAAGCTGATCTAGCAATTCCTGCTTTTCGCTTTCCGGATTCTGAAAACCTTCCAGCTGCTTTGCGCGGGAACGGCGGAGTTTGTTTAAGTAGAACTCGATTGTCTCCGCTTCCTGATTGTTCAGTTTTTCAATTTCCTCAGCATTGCCTTTCAGGAAATCCTCGTACTTGCTTTCCAGGCGCTTCATGTCTTCTTCCAATTCGCGCAATTTTTCTTCATGAAGCCCGCGTTCAAGCAACAATTTGCTTTTGCTTTTTTCATATTCTTCTTGGGCGGCGCTGCTGTAATCGCCTGCCTGCCGAAAACTCATTTCCAGTTGGAAGATTCTGTCGTTGATGACGTCAATTTCCAAATTTTTGCCGTCGATCTTTTCCTTGACTGCCTTCACATTATGCAAATGCTCTTCTTCCATCTTCACTGCTTTTTCTTCGCATTCCCTGCGCATGTCCCTGATGACCCTGATTTTCCGTTTGAACTCAGGATCGAAGATGTCCTCTTCTGTCAGGCGTTTGACTTCCTGGTTGATTTTCTCAATCAAAGCATCCTTTTCCCGGATTTTTTGCTGGAGTTCTTGAATTTTTTTCTCTTTTTCCGCTTTGATCATGTTCTTTTCTTTGTCCTTCGCCTGCATCTGCGTTTCAAAGTCTTGCGTGATTTTGGCGATCTCCTTATCCTTTCTTTCGGCCAAAAGGTTCAATTCGGCCTTGTTCCTTTCCAATTCTTCCCGATATTCTTCAAGTTTCCGGGAATATTCCTCCAGCCTTTGTTTCTCGCCGTTATCGGCCCCATCTTCGTCAGAGGATTTTCCCTGTTTGAAGTTTTCAAATTCTTTTTTCAGTTCTCTGACTTCCCTGACCAATTCTTCGTTCAGGGGCTGGGGCTGGGGTGTGAGATTGGGGATGAGCATGGGATTGAAAAAGCGGACATAGGGGCAGTTTTTTTCCGCATCTGAGTAGGCGGAAAAATCAGGCATGAAGAACGGAAATTGCCTTGTTTTCAATTCTTCAACATCCTGTTTCAGACGCCTGATTTCGGAGAGGAGATCCGAATAAGGATCGTCCGCCCTCCCTTCGGGTTTCATCCTTTCTTTATGGATTAATTGTTTGTTTAATTGAAGGATTTTATTCTCAAGCAATGATTTTTCTGCTTCAAGCAAATCAATGCGGGCGGCCACATCAATGCTGGATTCAAGCCGTTTTTCCAGTTTGTCTTTAAGCATCTCGATTTCAGCTTTCAGGCCGGTGTTCTCGTTCATCAGTTTCTGCTTCTCGAACTTGAGAGTTTCGATTTCCATCAAAACTGAGCGGATATTATCTCTTTCTTCCTTGAGTCTTTCCTCGGCCTTGAGGATCTGATTATTCAGATTGCTGATCTGCGAATAATATAGCTTTTCTTTGTTTTCTAATTCAGTGCGCAATCTCTTGATTTCCTGCTGATTGGCCTTGTTCTCGGATTCCAATTTGAGGAGTTGCGCATAGAACTGGTCCTTCGCCGCTTCGGCTTCCCGCAACTTCGCCAGCGATTTTTGATGTTCTTCCGTAAGGCTTTCCAATTCCGCCTCGATGTCTTTGATGAGTTTGTTTACGCTTGCGGAATCGGAGGCATAGACGGTGAACTCCTTCGTAAGTTCGAAGGTTTTCTCGTCAATGACGGAAATGTCGTTGAGTTTCAAAGCTTTGACTTTATTGACAATCGCTTCGAGCTCGTCGATTCTCCTTCTCAGCTTTTCGCTTTCTTCAAGCAAAGAATCAATCTGAGTCTGGGTTCCCTGCAATTCTTCTTGCTGGAGTTCTTCATAAACCAGATTGATTTTCTCAAGAAGCTGCCGATCTTTCTCCTGAATTCTCGTCGCCTCTTTTTCAAGGAGCTCACGCTCAAGCTGCTTTTGCGCAAAAACCTTTTCACGCAGTTTTTCCAAACTGTTGATGACGGTACCCGCGTCCTTTTCTGCCGTTGCCGGCGCGGCAATTTCTGCGCTTATTTCCGCCTTTTCCAGAGGCACATCGGTGCCGGCTTGCGGGGCCACGGCAACGGTTTCCGTAACTTCCGCAGGGATTTCCGCGGCTCCAGGCTTCAGATCCGCGCTCACGGCATCGGCGCCCTCTTGCGGGGCCACGGCAACGGTTTCGGTAACTTCCGCAGGAACTTCCGCCGCTCCGGGTTCCACGTCCGCGCTCACGGCATCGGCGAATGCGGTTTCGGAAAGAGCCGCGCTCTCTTGGGCTGCTTCCATGCTTTCGGCTGGAACAGGAACTTCCGCAGGAGCTTTGGCCGGAACTTTTGCCTCGGAGGCTGCTGCTGCTTCGGGCACCGGTTGATCGCCCAAATCGATTGCGACTGCGGTCTGGACAACTTCTTTTTCCGCAGGCACTTTGGTCGCAGGTTTGGCAGCTGCCTTTTTCCGCGTTCTTTTCGGAACTTCGGGTTTTTCTTCACGCAGACTTAGGCTCGGCACAGGATCGGTTATTTCTGCCTTGGCCATTTCCTTCGCAAGCTGCGCTTCCAGAGCTTTGATTTCTTTTTCCAACTCAGCTTCCAATTTAGCTCTTTCTTTTTCGACCATTTGTCTGGTCTTCTCCCGTTCACGAGCTTGCAAAGCCTCAAGCTTAGCTCTTTCTTCCTGCCTGACTCTTTCGAGAGCATCCATCATTTCAGCTTCCGGATCTTTCTTCGTCTTCTTGCTTCCCGTCTTCTTAGTGCTCTTAGCTTGGGAAGTTTCCGACGCTTGCTCTTCTTTTTCTTCGCTGGCGTTTTCAACGATATCTAATTTTTCGGAAGTTACTTCTTTCATAATTTCCTCTTTCCCAAGACATGCTTGTGTATATTTATCTGAACAGAGAGAGAATCATCTCATAAAAAGTAAATGCGAGGATGGTTCCCGTTCCGAGAACCCCCAATGAAAGCAAAACAAATTTGAATGCGGAAATGAAGGGTTTTGCTTTTTTGTACTTATAGGCTCTGTCAATCAGAACCTGGCAGGCCTCCCTGAACAATTGGATGTTTACTTGTCCTTCCTGAACGGCGCCGATGGCCAAAGGCGGAACCTTTCTGATGTTTTTCAGGGCGCGTAGATAATATTTTCTGGCCTGCCTCCATCTTTTTTTGAATGAGCGGTCGATGTTTTTTTCGGAAACGCTCAAAAATGTTTCCGTGAGTCTGTAATTCCGAAGGTATTCTTTCGAAATCATGTTTGCTATGAGAACGAAAAGAATCGCAAACAAGAGTGTGTAGACGGTCAAGTTCCCGACACCGCGGAGCCAGCTACGCCCTGAAAACATTTGAGAAAGTAATTGGTGGAGGTAGTTTCCGAATCCTGTCAGGGAAAACTTCTCCCAGAGCAAACTTTCAATCCTGGAAAGGAGCACGGTCAAACAGAATGACAAACCAAGAATGAGCTTGTATTTCCAGGAAAATTTCAATACGGATACTTCTCCGAGCACATCGACGATTTTGTCTCCTTCGGAGAAGGTCAATTTCTTTTCTTTATTATAACTTTTTTTCCATGTTTTGAATGCTTTTTTTAT
This sequence comes from Acholeplasmatales bacterium DTU067, assembly GCA_001512995.1. Taxonomy (GTDB): domain Bacteria; phylum Bacillota_I; class Bacilli_A; order ML615J-28; family CAG-698; genus DTU067. Next base: position 24,996 of record LFRY01000004.1, on the reverse strand, counting down.
GATTCTTTTCCGTTTTGCAAGCGGAATGTTCGGATCCCTGATAACATCGCCGAAAACCAACTCCCGTTTTTTGACTGTGATTGAAAAGTCTTCAATGCTGTAAACAACGAGCGGCGCGGTTTCGGGATTATAAAGAAAGGGATTGGTTTTTAAAAAGGGATATTTGTTGGCATCGTTGTTCATCTGGTAATTGTCGTTTTCGGAAGCGACTTCCACCAATTCTTTTCTGTCCTTGTCGAAAACATAGTATTTGGGTTCCGTCTTCATCGCTTTCCCCTTTTCGCCAACTCCGCTTTCAAGTTTTCCGGCAAAAACTCATGCTCAACCTCGAGCATCTCCGAAAAACCATCCCCGGCAAGCATCGCAAGAATGCTGTCTTCTTCCAGGAATAAATTGGCGACATATTTTTCCGCAAGCTCCCGCGGAAGCAATCCCTTTTGTACAAGGACCTCCAGTTCATTCAAGCATTCCAATAATTCCTGACCTCCGAAATGCTCGTATTCATCCGCAGAAGCCAAATAATGGACGAAGAAATATTCGGAATAAAGCCTGTGGCTGCGGTTTCTTGGATTTCCTAAAGCATCAAAGAGATAATGCTTAAGCAAGCCCACGTCTTCCCAAAGATGATTTACAAACCAATGCTTAGCTTCTTCCGCAAGCACGATCTTCGCGGCGAAAGTAAGATTTTTGGGGAGCTCGGAGATTGCCTCTCTGTTCCGGAGATAAGCCCTGAACGCTTCCCCAAGCTGCGGATATTTCCCGCCTGCTTCCGCAAGGAAACTTTCCGCAAACTGAGCGGGATCCCCGGAGAGCATTGTTTCGAAAGCCAGGACATGGTGCTCCAACTCCGCTCCGGCTTCTGGAAGATGCTTTCTGAATGCAGGCCCGTTATCAAGATAATACAAAGCCGCCCCGTGGCCCCGTTCAAAAGCAAGTCTGCTTTCCAAATCCGGAAACTCCGCAAGGACTTCGCCAAGGTTAGCATCCAGCGCTTCCATCAAGGCGGGAAAAGAAGTTTCATCAATTATTTCCGCAAGCAACACATAGGCCTGCTTTTCTTGCAATTCCGAAAAGGTCTGATTTATTTCAGAAAAATCTTCATTTTCCTTTTCGAAATCCAAAATCCTCTGGTAGACCCGCTTTTTTCCGTCTTTCCGAACCAGCTCGGATAACTTGCCTTCTCCGAAGAGGTCAGCGGAAGCGGAGGAAAGCAGGGGGCGGATGCCCGCAATTTTTGTTTCCAATTCCGGAAGGCTTTCGATGCGTTCTTTGGTTTCCTCGTAAAAATCGAGGGCCGCCCTTCCGGTAAATAAAGCGAGCGCTTCGTCATACTCGCGGTATTTATCGACATTCACATATTGATAGCGATTCAATTTGGAAAGTGTCAAAACCCGATTGTCCGCAGCAACCATAACCTTGGTCAGGGGGGAACGGTAATGGAACCCGAGAACGGGTTTCAGAAAATAGAGGAGCAGCGAACTGAATAAAAATGCGGAGACAAGCCCCAGAACCCCGCCCACAATCCGGGAGTAGATCCGCGGGCGCTCCAAAACCCTTTTTCTTACCGGCGGCTTGATCAGCCCATAAAGCAAGCCGATTAAGAAAAAGAGTATCAAATAAGCAAGTATATAAACAAACAATGCATTGAACAAGTACCGTTCAGTGCTTGTTTTGAAGATTTTCTCATGTAAAAACAGGAATTCATCAAAAAGAAAATATAGAATCACAGGGGGAAGCCCCAACTGCAACACAATTCCCAATTGCTTGCGTAAACCGAAATAGATGCCCATGAAGAGGAAGAGCGCGAAGACCAATAAAATTATCGCGTCGAATGAAAAGACGTTGAAAACGTGCAATTTTTTAGTCCTCCTCTTCTCGCATCCGTTATATAATCATTTATAATTATACCATTTTTCTTCGAATTTTACAATATTTTCAAGGCAATGTTTTAAAAAAGTAGAAAAGCGCCCTCAAGAGCGCTTGTTTTCGGTCCGATGTTTGAAATAAGCCGCAACCGCGATCATGGCGGCATTGTCCGTGCAATATTTTAAGGAGGGAAAACTCAGAGCGACGCCGTCAAGCTTTTTCACTTCCGCTTGCAAAGCTTCTCGCAGTCCGCGGTTGGCAGCGACTCCCCCAGCGACGATGATTTGCCGGGCATTGTGTTCCTTGGCGGCGCGGATCGTTTTGTCGGTCAGGACTTTGACCGCGCTGTCCTGAAATGAACGTGCCAAATCCGCGAGATTCACCTCTTCGTTTTTCATTTTCGCCGTATTGAGCAGATTTATCACTGCCGATTTCAGACCTGAGAAAGAAAAATCATAGCTGTCCTTGTCTAGGTAAATCAGCGGAAGTTTATAAGCCGGCTTCCCCCGCTGCGCGAGCTCATCGACCAGGGCGCCCGCGGGATAATCCAGCCCCATCACGCGCCCGACTTTGTCATAGCATTCGCCGACCGCATCGTCCAAGGTTTCTCCCAAAACCTCGAATTGGTAATGGTCACGCATCAGGATGAGTTCCGTGTGTCCCCCGGAGACGACCAAGGCCAGAATCGGAAAATAAAAATCCTTTTCGATGTAGTTGGCATAGATGTGCCCTTCGATGTGATTGACTTCCATGTATTCCAAGTCGTGGGCGAGCGCAAAAGCCTTGGCGGCGTTGATCCCAACAAACAAAGAACCGATCAGTCCCGGTTTCGCCGTCACCGCCACCAAATCGATTTCCGCTGGGTTGATCTTCGCTTCCGCCAACGCCCGCTCGAATACGGGGATGATCTTTCTTAAATGATGCCTGCTCGCAACCTCCGGTACCACGCCCCCGTAATCTTGATGGTATTTGATTTGCGAGAAGACGACATTGGAGAGGATTTCCCTTCCGTCCTTCACGACCGCGACCGCTGTCTCGTCGCAGCTTGTTTCCACGCCTAAAACAATCATTATTTCACCTCAAACTTTTTGATCAGGACATGGGCGTCGCTTCCGTCCCGATAATAGGATTTCCGGACATGGGAGAAGACGAAGCCGTATTTTTCATAAAGCCTCAGAGCAGGAAGGTTTGAGCTCCTGACTTCCAAACTGAGCGACTTGACCTTGCATAAGCGGCAGAGGCGCAGAGCAAAATCAAGCAATTTCTTCCCGAAACCCATTCCCTGGTATTTCTTCGCGACATAAAAATTAATCATTTCCGCGGCCTCCCCCGTAATCCACAAACTCAAATAACCGCCGACTTCGCCGTCAATTTCCAGCACAAGATAATGGGCATAGGGATTCAGTTTCAAATCGGCATAAATCAAGTCATAGCCCAGCGAATCCCCGAACACTTCCATTTCTCCGGCAACGATCGCCTCAATGTCCTTTTCTTCAAGCGGCCTGATGAGATATTTCATAACTCCCCACGCAAATAATTAGGCGTAATGTCGTGCAAATCGTCGACTTTTGTAATTTTTAAAAGCAGCGGATCAATCAGATAATTGTCAACGCCCACCGCTTGATAATCATGGGCGGCAATTTTTTCATCAAACTCCTCTGTTTTCAGAAAGGCATCCTCAAGGATGTCTCTCTGCTTTCCTGCTTTTATCTCAAGCAGTTTTCCGTAAACATGGCCCTTCTTCGCGCGGGTGGAAATCGCATAAATCCCGTCCCGCCGAAAATATCCTGAAGCAAGAAAATCCAAGGAGCTTGCTTTATAAAGGGGGATGTTTAAAGTCCAGGCAAACATTTTGGCGACGGTCAGGGCAACCCTGAGCCCCGTGTAGGAACCGGGACCGATGCCGACGACGATTCTTTCGAAATCTTTTACTTTCAGATTGCATTCTTCCAGCCCGGCCTTCACCGCATTCAACAGATTCTCCGAATGGTCGTTCCTGCCCTCGCCCAAAACCTCATAGAGTTTTTTCTCGCCCTCATAAAAAGAAACGTAGAGCAGGCTTGTAGAAGCATCAAGATAAAGAGTTTTCATACAATCACGCTTTCAATGATTTTTTCATATTTCGGATTATTCCCGGAAAGGCGCACTGCCCTTTTCGTGCCGCCGAGATTCTTGATTTCAATTCCCAAATATGAATCCGGCAGAAGATGGGCGATGTTTTCCGCCCATTCGATCACGGCGACGCCCTCCTTTTCAAAATATTCTTCCAGATAATCGTCCCCGCTGTCCGGTCCTATTCTGTAAACATCCATGTGATAGAGGGGCATTCTCCCGAAATGGACTTTGAGAATGATGAATGTGGGGCTGTTGATTGTTGACTCCACCCCCAGGGCTTGTCCGATGCCTTTCGTAAGAGTGGTTTTTCCGGCCCCCAAATCACCGGTCAGAGCGATGACCATGTTTTTGTCCAAGAGTTTGCCGATTCTATGTCCCAAAGCGATCATTTCGCTTTCGCTGTAGATTTCTATTTCTTTGACCATTGTTTCACCCCATGTATTATACCATAATCAGCGGTTCTTATCGAGAAAAGATGCTATGCCGAGAAAAATAGCATAAGCAAGTTTTTCTTGATAATGTTCGTCGGTCAGCATCTTCGCTTCCTCCGGATTCGATAAAAACCCGACTTCGACGAGGCAGCCGGTTTTCTTTGCATTGTCGATGAGGTATTTGTCGCTGATGGTTTTTGCGAATCTGTCCGTGTTTTGAAGCAGGGCTTTGATCGCTTCCTGAATCGCTTCCGAAAGCTCCCTCGATTCCTCCGAGCGCGGATTATAAAAGACCTGCGCGCCGAAAATCCTGGGATTGGAAAATTTATTGGCATGAATCGAAACATAGAGTCGGCAACGCGAGGAATTGATCAGTTCCGTTCTTTTGTGAATGTCGTCCCGTTTGCGGTTTTCGCTATCTTCCGGCGCAAGGTCATAATCCCCGCTCCTTGTCATCAGGACTTCATAACCGGCCTGTTCCAAAAAATGCTTCAGCTTTTTCCCGATGGCAAGCACGATGTCTTTTTCGCTGATGCCTTGGTATCCGACCGCCCCGCCGTCCGAACCCCCGTGCCCCGGATCAATGTAAATCAGTTTCGATTCAGAGACGATATTCCTGCTCACCACCACCGCCCCGACAGAAGTGATGAAGAGAACGCCCAAGAGAATTGCATTGAAGACCTTCTTAACCTTCATTTTCCATCACAATATCAACTTATTAAAAACGAGGCGAAGAAATGACAAGAAATCAAATATGGCAAAGATATTTGATTTCCGTTTGGCCAATATTCTGTTTTCCGAAATTTATTTTCAAGGCTTGCCCAATAAAGTAAACATGTTCCGCTTATAAGCTTCGACGCCTTCCTGGTTAAAGGGATTCACTCCCAACAGATAACCGCTAACGCCGCAAGCGAACATGAAGAAGTAAACCATGCGTCCGAATTGCCGTGCGGAGATTTCCGGAAAGTTCAAAAGCAGATTAGGCACGTCCCCGTCAACATGGGCCAGAACGGTGCCCTTTAAGGCCTGTCTGTTGACATAGTCCAAGCTCTTTCCGGCCAGGTAATTCAGCCCGTCAAAATCCTCCTCTTCACGGATCAGAACCATATCTTTCTCCGGCTTCTCAAAATTAATGACGGTCTCGAAAAGAATTCTTTCGCCGTCCTGGACATATTGGCCAAGGGAATGGAGATCGGTGGTGTAGAGGACGCTTGCAGGGAACAAGCCCTTGCCATCCTTCCCCTCGGATTCCCCAAAAAGCTGTTTGTACCATTCGCCGAAATACCTGAGTTTTGGTTCATAACTTGCCAATAATTCGACGGTTTTGCCGCGGCGGTAGAAAAGATTTCTTAAAGCCGCATAGAGCAGGGCGTCATTTTCAAGATAGGGTTTTGTGAGCGCGTCTTCCCGCGCGGAAGCAGCTCCTTCCAGAATCGCTCCGACATCGATGCCCGCAACTGCGAAGGGCAAAAGGCCAACCGGCGTCAGGACAGAATAACGGCCGCCGATGTCCTCAGAAATCCCAAACATCTCGTAGCCATTTTCCACGGCAATTCCATAAAGAGCGCCTTTCCCAATCGTCGTGGTCACATAAATGCGCTCGCGGGCTTCCTCCCCATATTTTTCTTCCAAAAGCTTTTTAAAAATCCGGAAAGCAATCGCCGGTTCCGTGGTCGTCCCCGACTTGGAAATGACATTGACGGAAAAGTTCTTTCCCTGCAAATAATCTATGAGTTCCCGCGTATAAGACGAGGAAAGGGTGTGCCCCGCAAAAAGGATTTCCGGCCCACCCTGCTTTCCAAAATAAGGGTTGAGCAACTCCAGACCGGCCTTCGCGCCGAGATAGGAGCCGCCAATGCCAATCACGAGGAGAACTTCCGAATTCTCCCTGATTCTGCGGGCGGCGGCAGTGATTTTTTTGATGTTTTCTTCACCTGCAAGCGGGTAATCAACCCAGCCGGTGAAATCCGATCCCGGGCCGGTTCTATTCACAAGTTTCGATTTAGCGGAGAGAGTTTCGCCCTCCATGGCAGCTATCTCTTTTTCCGTAATGAATTTTAAAGCATGTTGATAATCAATTATTCTCATATTCCCAACCTCTAGAATTTGATTTTTAATTTCCCTTCCTTAAGCAAATTTGTCTTGAGCGGTTCCCTTTTGATTTTTTCGAGTTCTTTGGTGATGAAATCGGGAATCGCCTTGCGGAGCGTCTTGAAGCCGATGATGAATTTCGGAACTTCCCCTTTCACGCCCCTTTGTTTATGCAGCAATTTGTAACTCAGTTTCAACCTTTTCGCTTTTTCGTCCACATCCAGGACCTTCAGTTTCACTCTTTGGCCAACCGAAACATACTCGTCGATGCTTCTGACATACTTGTCCGAAAATTCGGAAATATGGATCAAACCGTCATATTCCCCGACGGAGACGAAAGCCCCGTATCCGAGAATGTTGGTTATCTTTCCATATACTATCTCTCCCTTTTTTATCATGCTACACCTCGAAAACTTGTACCTATTATACCACAATCCCCGGGTTTTTGTTAAGAAGAAATGGTAAAATTACCGGTGATTGATTAGAGATTATTTCCTATTAAAAAAGGGCTTTTCGCCCGTTCAAACAATGTTTTCGACGCCGATGATTCCGGGAACTTCTTCCAGCAGAATCGCTTCGATGCCGTCTTTCAAGGTAAGATTGACGCTCGGGCAACCGACGCAGGCTCCGAGAAGTCGCACATATACTATTCCGTCTTCTATTTTTACAAACTCAATGTCTCCTCCGTCGCGTTGCAGATAGGGGCGAATCTTGGTGAGAATTGTCCTTACTTGTTTTTCCGTTTGTGCCGTATCCATATAATCACGTTCCTTTCGTAATAATATTATACTACAGTTTTGAGAAAAATAAAAATAAAATGATTGAATTTTACGGAAGCGGATGGGGAATGAATTTGCTGTCGGTGTTGTGATAATAATAAATCGGCACTTTGCCCTGGATGACCTGGACGACGATCGGTATTCTGGTTTCGACTTCAACTTCCTGTTTTTGCAGGGGGATGACCGTCTGCACCTTCACGTTCGCGACGATGCTCACCTCAAGCAGCATGTTGTTGATGCCGTAATCATCGAAGGTGGTGACGACATCGCAGACAAGGCTTCCGACAGGAAGGATGTCGATGTTGACGGAAGGACCGTATTTTGTATAAAAGATTTCGCTGATGATGATGTTAAAGGGGAGGACTAAATTGTTCAGCACCTCGTCGTTTTCGATTCTTGCTAGCTCCCTTTGCAATGCCTTCGTGGTTTCCGCCATAATCTTGTTGACCTGATAGGTGTTGATATAAATGCTTTCCGCTTCCCCTCCGACCGTCACCGTCTTGATCAAATCGTCCAAGTCGATGTGGGGAAGGACCGATTCAGAAACGGCGGCAGCAAGGATGTTTGCGACTTCAAGTTCCGCTTTTTGTTCAACATAGGTCCGCACCCTCTCGGAAAAATATCCGGAGATGAGGTTGATCATAAAAAAGAGGAGGAAGAGGAAAAGGATAATCTTCGAAAATTTCAAAAAAGATTTGACTTTCATAATAACTCTACTAAATTATAGTACCCGGATTTAAATAAATGTATATAATTTTAATTTTTAATTTATAATAAGGGCGAGGTGAAATCATGAAAATAAAAGAATTAATGACAAAAAAAGTTATAACAGCAACTAAGGACACAAAAATCGCGGAGGTTGCGAAACTTTTCGAAAAGCACGACATCGGGTTCGTTCCCGTCGTCAACGCCGAACGCGAAGTTCTGGGCGTGCTCACGGACCGCGATATCGTCATCCGCGGGCTGGCGCGGGGGCTTTCGGGCGAAGCAACCGTTGAAGATGTCATGACGCCTGTGGTGGTCGACATCCACCGCGATGAAAAAGTCTCCCGGGCCCTGGAAGTGATGGGCGAATATCAAATCAGACGCTTAGTCGTCGTCAATGACGAAAAGAAACTCTGCGGTGTTGTGAGCCTGGCCGATGTTGCCCGGACAAAACACACCAATAAGTTCATCAATGAAATTTTGTATGAAATATCAATCCCGAATCCGCAAACTGAAAAACCGCTTAAATATTTGGAAGTCGACGATTTCCCACTCTAGAGAACTTGCCCTGCAAGTTCTTTTTCATAAAAAAAGCATCCCTTTCGGAATGCGCTATAATACTTTCTTTATTATTTCTTCTTTGTATATCAATACCACGCACTCTGCGCCGATGCCTTTGCCATGGCCGATGAACCCCAGGCCTTCGCCGCGCGTCGCTTTCAGATTCACGCGTTCGGATTCAATCCCGAGAAGTCCCGCTAAGTTCTCCCGCATCTTCGGAACATGGGCTTTGAGAAGTGGCCTTTCCGCATAAATTGTGACATCAAGATTGGCAATGCTGTATCCGTAGGTCAAAAGCAGCTTCCGAGCTTCCTCTACAAAAAAGGAAGAGAAGATGTTTTTATATCTGGGATCTGTGTCGGGAAAATGGGTTCCGAGATCGCCCAATCCCAAAGCGCCGATGATTGCTTCGCTAACGGCATGAAAGACGCAATCGGCATCGGAATGCCCCGCGAGCCCGCGCTCAAAGGGGATGTTAACGCCTCCGAGAATCAGGGGCCTTCCTTTTTCAAAACGGTGGACATCCTGGGAATGCCCGATGCGGTATTTCATGCTTCCCTCCGGCTTAAAAATTCTAAGAACAGCAAATCTTCTGCGGTCGTTACCTTGATGTTTTTATCACTTCCCGGAACAATTTCCGGGATGATTCCCAAATACTTGGCAAGAAGGCTGATGTCATCAGTTCCGTAATAAGCTTCTGCCGCAGCCAGACGCCAAGCTTCCAAATAAAGGTTTCTGTAAACCCCCTGCGGAGTCAAAACCTTCCAAAGTTTATTTCTGTCCAGCGTCCTATAAGCTTCCCCCGCTTCCGCAATCGTATCCCTGGGCCTGATGCCCGGGGCGGCGGCTTTGCTGCGGAGGGTCGCCCGGAAAACGGCTTCGATTTCTTCTCCCGTGACGAAGGGGCGCGCTCCGTCATGGATCAACACGACTTCGCTCTCGCATGCTTCCATTCCCGCCCTGACGCTGTCCTGGCGTTCGCTTCCGCCTTCGGTTAACGCGATCCGCGGATCGGAAACCAACGCCTGCACGGCAGCAATTTCCGTTTTCTCGCAGACCAGCACCACCTTCCTACAGGAGGGTAACTCCAAAAACTTTTCCAGAGAATGGCGGAACAGGGGTTTGCTGTTAAGTTCATGGAAAACCTTGTTGTAGGGGAGGCCCGTGCGCTTCCCTTTTCCGGCAAGGAGAATGATCGCATCAAACATTTTCGTCCCTCATTCTTTTAGAATTGAGTCAAGGAAATCATCGCTCAAATCAATCCCCATGTCGTCCAAATCGAGATCGATTTTCGCTTTCGGAACATACAGGGAATAATTGCGGGCATATTTCGGATCTTCAGCCAATTCCAAGGCTTCGTAAGCTCCGCGAATGATGGTTTCCGGGCGGGAATCTTCTGCGTTTTCACTGCCGATGATTCCCAGCGCGCTTTCCACTTGATATTGGATTTCATTAAAACTGATTTCCGTTTTTACAAAAACATTGTTTTCCTTGTTCAGGAGCGCAAGCAAACTGTTATAAAGGTCATTTTTATCAATCAGAAGCCCAAAAACTGACTCTTCCAAACGATAAATCTTCAAACTTGACAGACCGAGTTCACTCCCTGCGCGGCTGAAGAAACGGGAGATAATCACATCGCCGGCATCCCTTCCGACCCGCTGTTTGATTTTCTGATGGTTGGTGATCTTTACCAGGGCCAGCGCCAGCCAATTATTGCGTTCATAAACAAGGCGCGCCGTTTCAAGGAGGGATTTTTGGTCAAGAAAATTCATTTTCAGATTTGAAAAATCGGTTCGATGCGCAATCAGATATTTCTGCCCCTCGAAATTGACGTTGCTTTCTTCAAACCAGAGATCGCCTTTGGAAGTTTTCAGGCGGTAATGGATTTTTTGGATTTTGTCGCCCAGATCCCGTTTTGAAATCAGGGGCATGTCTTCAGAAACCACGATTGAAAGAAAATTGTTTTCCCCAAGGACGTTTTCCGACACACCGAGAAGATTCATCATCTCGCGCGTCAAAACATATTTTCGTAAGCGGAAATCATAATAAAAAATAGGTTCGCCAAGAAAATTTAAGTAATTGTTTAAAGTAGCACCTTCTGCTCCGTCCCCGGCTCTTACCCCCGCAAACGAGAGCAACACATAACCGAGCAACGTTCCTGATGATATCACTTTTCTTTTCTTCAGATCCATTTTCAGCGTCCGGCCGTCCTCAAGAGTGAGCGCAACCCGATAATCCCTTTCTTCCTGGGTTCCGATATAATGTATGAAAACATTCAAACCCATCTCTTGGCTGTCAACCAGAATCTTGCTGACCGCTTCTTCGTAATGCTTTTTCTTGTTCTTTTTCAAACCGAGCATGTTTGCGAATTCTTCCGTGAAATCAAGCAGGCGAGCGTGACTGTCAAGATAGGCATAGATTTTGTGTCCGATGCTGTCTGCCGCGACTTTGACAAGATGCATGCGCCTATAAAAGGAAGAATTCAATACTGCATAAGTTATGAGGTTGACAAAGAAGGCAAGAACGATGTAACTTGCCGCCAATACCGTAAACGGAATACCGAAAAGGATGATTTCGGGGAAAAAACAATAAACAAAGATCGCCGCCAAAGCTGAAAGGGCAATCAGCAAGGAAAGCAACGGAAGCTTTCTTTTCTTTTCGAAAGCAGCAAAAAAGAGCACCAACACCAGCGAAAGCACGGCTGTCAGAAAGCTTTCGTTCTGTATGATGAATTCGCCTATCCTATCCATCTCTTCCCCTCCTCATTTTACAAACAACTCGGCGCTCTTTCTGTTTGTTGCCAGCGGAATGGAATAAACATCGCAAAGACGGAGGAGCGCAGACACGTCAGGCTCATGGGGCTGGGCGGTCAGGGGATCGCGGAAGAAAATCACCATGTCGATTCTTCCCTTGGCGACATTCGCCCCGATTTCCTGGTCACCTCCCAAGGGCCCCGATTTATAGCAGCGGACGGTCAGGCCGGTCTCGTCAATGAGCCTTTTTCCGGTCGTTCCCGTCGCAACCAATTCATGCTCTTGAAAAAAAGCCTTGTTTTCCTTTACAAAATCAATCAATTCATTCTTCTTCTTGTCATGGGCAATCAGAGCAATTCTCACCGTTCAACACTTCCTTTGTTTTAATTATAGCACACTAGACCGGGGATGCCAATAAATTATTTGAGAATCAAATAGCGGTCGAGCAGTTCTTCCAACCTTTCAATATTGATTTTCATCATGATGTTGCCGTCGATCGTGACGGAAACATTGCCTGTTTCTTCGGAGACGACGATTGTAAAAGCGTCGCTTCTTTCGCTGATTCCGATTGCCGCCCGATGCCTGGTCCCCAAAGATTTCGGAACGTCGTACTTGTCCGTCGATGGGAGGTAAGCACCGGCGCACATGATTTTGTTTTTCCTGATGATGACTGCGCCGTCATGGCAGGCCGTCCCCGGAGTGAAAATCGTCGTCAGCAATTCCTGCGTGATCGTCCCCTTGATTTCGATTGCTTTCTCAATGTAATTATTCAGATTTTCTTCGCGCTCAATCGTGATCAGCGCCCCCATTCTTCGCTTGGAAAGATATTCAACCGTGGACAAAAGAATATTGATGATTTCCCTCTTTTCCTGTTTGGTTGTAAAAAAGGAGGCGTTTTTATGGGCTGAGAAAAAATATTCCAATGAATGCCTGATCTCCGGTGTGTAAATGATGACGAGCAAACCCAAACTCCAAAAAATCAGGTAATTCAGGAGCGTGAGGAAGAGCTCCAATTGCAGGAAAAAGACAAGCAAATAAAAGAAGGAAAAACCGAGGAGAATGAGCAATAATTTATAACCGCGAATTTTTGCCCTGAGCAATTTATAGATGAAAAACAACGTGAAACCAACCAAAAGCAAATCAATGCATAAGCGGATGATTCCGAGCGCCGACCAGTCCTTCGTATAATCGCGCAATGTTTCAATCAAATCCTTGAACAAGATCATTTCATTCACCTTTCTTGTCAAATATTTCTCTGATTTTATTCATTCTTTCCTCGTCCACCTCTTGTTTCGAGAGCAAATACCTGATGACTTTTTCGTCTTTTTCGTCGATTGCATAATCAATCGGCAAATTATTGCTTTCGTCCGCAAGCAAAAGGTCGGCGCCGCTGTCAACCAGCAATTTAATGATGTCGAGATTGCCGGAGACAACCGCCAAATGCAGGGGGGACTGTTCCTGCTCCCCTGTGATATTGATTTCGCAGCCGTTTTTGATCAGACTTCTTATGAAATTAATTTTTCCGTCCAGAACAGCCCGATGGAGGGGCGTTTCCGCATTGATGTCCGCCAAATCGGGATTGACACCGGATTTCAGGAATAAATTGAAGAGCCTGAGGTTGTTCAGCTTCAAGGCCAGATGCAGAAGCGTGCGCCCGTTATAATCCTGGGTGTTGACCTCAATTTCTTCGTCCTTCATTTTTGCCAGGGAACTTTTTATGTAATAGTAGCGAAACGGGTTTTGTTTCACGCTTTTTACAAACTCCATAAATCTTTTTTTTTCGCCGCGTTTAGACATCCTTCATTCCTCTCATTATTTTTTCGAAGACTTTTGCGGTTGACTCCATCAATTCCCATGACCAAACGATAAAAATGTCCATGAGTTTTTTTCCGAGGAGATAGTTTTCCCGGTATTCATTGAGGATTTCGTAATCAGCGTTGTCCTCCGACCAAAAAACCAGAACTCCGTAATATTTCTCTCCCTTTTGTAGGAACAGACTGAAAAGGGATGAAGAATACACCTTGATGCCCGCTTCTTCGAGCCTCTCCGCAAGGAGCGCCACCGCTCCCGTCGCTTCTTTCGGAAAACAGATGTCCGGATTGAAAACAATTTTCCTCAGTTCGGTCAAAAACTTCGTTTCCGTTCCGCTTTCCAACAATCTCATTCCATCATAAACAATCATCTTCCTCCGGCAGAGCATCAACAGGTCAAGAAAGTTTGCGATTTCATAATCGGATTCGGTTTTGTAATAAGCATCCAAATAGAAGATGTTGTAATCGGCATCGATGAGATATTCGTATGCCAGGTCGCAGATGTTGAGCTTTTTCCGGAAAATCTCGATGATCTCTTCTTCCTTATAATTCTTTTCCAAGAGGAGATTGGCGAGTTTTTCATAGAGCGCTCTCTGCCTTTCAATGCCGGGAAGGAACACATTGAGTACGCCATTCCTTTCCACAAACAATAAAATCAATTCGTCGATCCCTTCCGTGACGATTTCGATTCCCTGATTGCTCATGAGATCGGCATAACTGAGTCCCCTGAGCCCCTTGACCTGCCGCAGCAGTCTGTGCGGAGTAGGCAAAAAACGCAAATCAAAAATGATTGTCTTGCTGTTGCTGACCCGGGAAATCAGGTTTTCGGATACCGAACCAAGCAATTGCTGTTCTCCCGCGACGATGACCTGCATCCCCTGCAGGGCTTTGCAATAATGGTTGGCGTGCAGGAGTTGAGCATCATCAATCAATATCAAATCGAAATCACCGGGGTTCAGGAAATTATTCAGAATCTGCGTGTCAGTAAGAAAGAGATGTTTGGTTCCGGTGGTTCTCCGGATATAGCCAATGTAATCCAAATTCCTGATTCCGAGCGGATGGAATTTATTGCTGCTTTGACGCTTGATTTTCTGGATCGTCTGCTTCTCAAAAGCGGCAATCATTTCCTCCTCATAGGTCATCGCCAATTCCAGGCAGGATTCCAAAACCTGATAATCCGCCAAATAAGGATGCATCTCCAGATAAAGCTCCTTCAGCGTTTCCAGATAGGTGAATTTGAAATCTAAAGCCAGATTCTCCGGATTCTCCAGAGCCAGGATGTAATCAATCAGTTTCGTGAGGCCGTGACGGTGCAGGATCCTCAAATTGTCCGACACTGCGAGATAACTGATGAGCTCGTCCTTACTTTCCGCAAGCTCCGCCAAGAATTCCAAGATTTCCGAAAAACTCGAATAATAATATTTCGAAACGCTGTCCCGGAAAATCTTGAAAAAGATTTTAAACACTTCCGCCAAATTCTCGCTCGCTTCTTCGCAGACCGCAAGATGGGCAAGCAATTCCATATGCGTGTCTTCGTTCAAGCTTTCGATCAATTTCTCCTGGTCGGCGAAACAATCGGAATATAATTTATAAGCTTGAAGGAAGCGGGAGACATTGTTGATGTTTGTATGGTAATCCTCGTAGAGTTTTCCGTAAAGATAGCGGTAACGGTGGTTTTCTTCCAAAACAGCTTTCTTTTCTTTTATTCCCAAAAAGAGTTTGTGGAGTTCAAGATATTCGGATGCGGAAACATAATCAAGTTCCCGATTCCTCTGGATCTCCTTGATGCGCTCATTGGAAAGATAGAGGTTTTCCAAATACCCGGAGATAACGCCAATGTCTTTCAGTTTGCCCAGAAATTCAGTTTCTGCATTCTTGAAGCCGTATGCCAATAATTCCCGGTAGTAAATGCTGATCAACAGATAGGCTTTAGAAAACAAATCAAAGAGATTGCGGTAATTCCGTTTCCGTTTCAAGTCCTCGGGGCCGAGCTTGGCTGCGTTTTTCAGGAATTTCAAAAATTTGGATCTGATCAGCTTGTCGGATAGATTCTCAAAATAGGAATGGAGTCTGTCCAGATTTGTAAAGACGCTTTCCCCATAATGGAATCCCGATAGAGCCTTGAATTCCTCCTGCAATTCGGAAATGCGCGTTTTCAGCCCGCGGTAGCGCTCCATTTTTTCAGAAAATGTTTGCGGGTTTGCTTTTTTCAAATTGGCAAGCAAGCGCTGGGAACTCTTCTTCAGCGGTTTGTCTTCCAGAAATTTGTCAACCTCCGCGCGTCCGATTCTAGTTTTTCCTCTTCCGCCTTCGGAGAACAATTCCTCAATTTCCGTTTCCGTTTTTTCGATCGCATCCGCCAGCTTCCGGAGTTTCTTCACGGTTTCCTCATAGTTTCCGGAGCTTATTGTCGCCAGAAATTCCTGACTGAAATCAGTCGTTTGGATGATTTCGTTCAGATTGGAGATTTCCTTCAAAACATGGTCCGTCTGCGGAAAATCCCAATTCAAAAGATTGACAAGCTTCTTCCTGTTCCGTTCGTATATTTTTGTTTGGACGGAGATTTTGTTGATGATGACATTCAATTCCGCCCTTTCTTTCAAAAGCCTGTCGATCTTTTCCGCATCCTCTTCCCCGAAGAAGGGCCCGAAGAGGGCTGCCATTTCCGCTTCGATGTCGACGGATTCATTATTGACATAGCGCGAGCTCAAGAGATACTCAAGTTCCTGGATTTGGTAAATTTGTGTTTTCAGGGACTTGAATTCCTCCCGGGCTTCGCTGAATGTTTCCGAGCTCACCCAAGAGAGGGGGAAAGCGTTAATGTCCAAGCCTTTGAGATCATGGAACACGCTTTTCAGATAGGCATAGTTTTTTATCGGTTTCAGTCCGAAACGCTGTTCCAAGGTTTCTTTTTGTTCTTGGAGGATGAGATAATTCTTCTGCAGCTGATGAATCAAAGCAAAGATTTGATTGGGATATTTGATGTTATTGAAGACGGGAATTTCGTTCCAGATGCTTTTATTGAAATCCCCGATTCTTTTCAAATTTTCTTCGATTTTTTTGAGAGCGGCATGGATTTCTTCGTACTCGCTTTTGTAAAGGGAGGAAAAATCGTCAATTTCCAATTTCTTTTTCGGAAATTCCGCAATCCGCGCCAAACTGTTCACGATGTCGATGAAACGGAAATCGAGAATTCTTCCCGTCATTGCGCTGACATACTTCTTGATGAAACGGTAGTTTTGATGCAGTTTTTCCGAATCGGCTTCCCCGCCGCGTCCATCTGGCTCGTCGAACAATTCCAGTTGGTGAATGCTGGCAAATGAATTTGTGAGATCGGTGAGGTAATGGTTAAGACCCAACCCCGCAAAGAGCGAGCGGATCTGCTCCAAACTTTCCTTCATGTTCGAAACATAAAGGACTCTTTTTCCGAAAGCAATCGCATTGAGGGCGATGTTAAACAGGGCAGTGGTTTTCCCGGTCCCGAGCCTCCCGGCAATGACGAGATTGTCTCCGGAAACAGCTTTATAAACGGCCTGCCTCTGCCTGCGGGTCAGTTTTTGGGAGTAATAAAGTTCCGGTTCGCCCTCATAGAGGCAATCGGAAAGATATTCAGGATATCCCCCCTCATAATCAAAGAGGCTCCGCTCCAACTTCAGTTCCGGCTCTTTCAAAGCGGCGAAGGTCAGATAATTTTCAAGTTTTACCGAAAAGCCGTGCTTCTCAAAGCTGAAACAATATTCGTCAAGAGCATAGGGGGAATCAATTTTTTCGCCCCCCGCAATTTCGATATTCTTTTCATTAAGCAAATAACTAAGCAATATCGCATTTTCAAAAGGACGACCGATTTGCTGGATGAAAATTCTTCCGTTTTCCAAATATATGTTCACGGGAATCAGCGCCAATGGCGAAAAAATTTCCCGTTTTTGTTCATCCTTATGATGGAGAAGTCCATAGGTGATAAAGAGCTGATTGTTTTTATTCTTCTGATGCAGTCTTTCAAAAAACAAAAAAGGGAGGATCTTTTTTAAATTCTCGTTTTCGACATCGAATTTCCCCAGACCGCGCAAAAGCAAGGGAAAAAATACGAGGTCTTCGCAGTCAATCAGTTCAAAATTCAAAAGCCGAACCAAAACGTTATGGTCAATGCTGCCGATTTCCAGATAAGTACCGTTTTGGTAAAACAAATCCAGTAAATGTTTGTTGCTGTTGTCGAGAGTGAATTTATGGTATTCGCGCATCATGATCCATCCCAGAAAAATTAATAATATTATTTCCTTACTTAAATTATTATATCATATTTTCCGACAAATACAATCAGAAGAAAAGAACCGGATTTCTTTTCCGGTTCATTTTTTTGTTTCAAAGAGTATTTTGTCATCAATGTATTTTATGACATAAGTCCGATGCCGTTTGAAATTTTCCAGATTGCTGATTTCGCTCAAAACCTTTGCGTAGGTCTTCTTGTCTAGCGAGGAAATGTCAAGAACGAGATCATAGTTGTAGGTTTTCATTTTTTCCAAAACGCGCCGTAATTTTTCCAAATAATAATCGTCCTTTTTCGAATCAAGAACAACCTCATCAATCAGGGGCAGGATTTTGTTTTCGGTTCTGGCCTCGCCCAAATAACCAATTCTTTGGCCGCTTTCGGATTCCAAAAACACGAAAATTGTATTCCGGAAATCTATCGTTCTTCCTTTGGAATCGACGATGCTGCCTTCGCCTAGAATGCTTTCGATCTGGTTGGTGATGTTCCTGCTTCCGGAAAGATAATTTTTGATGACGACGACGCTGATCGGATATTTCAGAACATGTTCGGTCAGAATGCCCCCGCTCTCATAACCGACATAGCCGGCCGGCGCGCCAATCAGGGAAGAAGAATGGAAGCTTTCGTGAAACCTGGCAAAATCCAGTTTCAGGATGACTTCGTCTTTGATGTTAAAGACGTGTTTGAAATCATCGATCAGCAAATCCAGATAGTCCTCGGAGGTTTGGATGTTGAGAATCGTTTTTCTGATGCCAAGATTAATGAAATATTGAAAATAATATTTGGAAAGATTCTGGAAATTGGGCACGGTTTTGATTTTTTTGGTGACATTGTCATAGCGAATGCCAAGGTTTTCAAAAACTATTTTGTCGACATCGGCCTTTGTGACGTTCTTTCTTCCCGCCATCCTGCAAACCAAACCCGCTTCGTCCATAATGTCGATTGCCTTATCGGGGAGTTTGCGGTTGGCGAGAAATCCGGATGAAGAAACGATGTATCTCAGTATCTGGTCTTTGTATTTGACTTTGTGGAAGTCTTCGTATTTCTGAGCAATTCCGCGAATGATTTCATATGCTTCCTCCGGTGAGGCTTCATCCACGAACACGTTCTGAAAGCGGCGAGATAAAGCTTTGTCTTTTTCGATGTATCGGTAATATTCTTCCAAGGTCGTCGCGCCGATGCATTTGATTTCTGAACGGGCAAGAATCGGTTTCAAAATGTTGGCGATGTCTAGGGTACCTTCGCTGGACCCGGAACCAACGATGTTGTGAATTTCGTCAATAAAGACAATCGAATAAGGGTTTTTGATTCTGTCCATGACTTCAATTAATCTCTCTTCCAAATCGCCGCGGTATTTCGTTCCCGCAATGATCATCCCCAGATCAAGGCGGTAGATATTGATTTTTGGATTGACTTCAAGCATTTTCATGGCAACCCCTTCGACCAAAGCGCTCTTTCCTACGCCGGCGCTCCCAATCAGCATCGGATTGTTTTTCTGCTTCTTGGAAAGAATCCGGATGATTTTGTCAATCAAGTCCGCGCGACCGATGAAGGGGTTCAGACGTTCCAATTTTGCTTCCTTGGTGATGTTGACGAGATAATTGCCGGCCATGTCCTCGGAAGCATGGAAGGAATAGATGTTATTCAGTTCTTCAATTAAAAGACCGACGTCCGCCCCGAGTCTTTCCAAAATGTCCAGAGCAATGGAAGAGGGGGTTGTGAGCATTGCATAGAGCAGATGTTCGGGAAAAACATATTTGCTTTTTTCCAGCAATGCCGCCGCTTTCGCATTCCTCAATATTTCCAAAAGTTTAAAAGTATAATTGCTTGCGCTTTTTCTCAGAATGACAAGCTTTGATAGTTCGCTGTCGATGTCCTGCTTGGCCACGGTCTCCTTCAGGAAATCCCAACAGAGCAAATTCTTGGCTTTCATCATACCCAAAAGCAGGCATTCGCTTCCGACCGCCCCGAATCTTTTTTTCTCAGCTTCGGCTGCCGCAATTATCTTCCGGCTTTGATAATCGAATTCAGGAAACAAAACTTCACCTCTTTCTTTCTAGTATCATTATATGAAAAGGGGATGATTAATTTCACGGGAAAAGATGAAAATCACTTTCATCTGGGTAAATGCTTTTTTTCTTTGTCGTTTTATAGTATAATATAGAATAATAGAAAATCAGAGAAAAGAGAGGTTTAGACATATGGGCAATACGGTTTATCCAAAAGAATTAATCGAAAAACTAAATGCAGATATCAAAAAACACTTTCCGCATTTATTCTTGGTGGACCAAGCCCGTATGTTTAAAACTTTTTCCAGCGTTTCCCGCTTGGTGATGCTTGACCGTTATTCCCAGAAAGACATAAACCATGTTTCGCTTGGAATCGGAGACCTGGTTTTGGTTGTCATCAAGGACGATCCGAAATTCCCGACACGCGGCATCGGCAACATCGTGGGCTTGAACGACGATTACGCCTACATTAAATTGGAAACCGAATATGCGGGCATGTGCGAGGATCTCGGTCCCGACAACATCATCAAAAGAAAGATCAACGAAGTGGACAAACCGCTCGAGCTCTTTTATGAGCAGATTTGCCACCGGGTCGCCAACAATCTCGCGCAGGGCGAAACGCTTGAAGTGATGAACGAATTCTACCGCGAGCTGAATGAAATGAATGTCATCCCCGCCGGGAGGGTGCTTTTCGGCGCCGGTTCGCAGACCAATGTCACCTACTTCAATTGCTTCGTCATGCCCTTCATCCATGATTCCAGGGTCGGCATCAGCATTCACCGACAAAAAGTGATGGAAATCATGTCGCGCGGTGGGGGCGTGGGAACGAACGGCTCCACTCTCCGACCGAAGAATTCGCTGGCGAAAGGAGTCAACGGTAAATCTTCGGGCGCGGTCAGTTGGCTGAACGACCTTTCCCAACTCACGCATCTTGTGGAACAGGGCGGATCGCGCAGGGGTGCGCAGATGATCATGTTGGCTGATTGGCATCCGGACGTGATTGAATTCATCGTCAGCAAGATGCAAAATCCGCGGATTTTGCTCTTCCTGATCAACAACATGAAGGATTCGGACATCATCGCCGCCGCCAAGAACAAGCTGAAATTCATACCCCTCACTCCCGAAGAAGTTGAAATCTACGAAACGATCGTCGAGATGGGGCATTCCAATCCCGATCTGGTAAGCAAATCGACTTTGAAAAGAGCCGAAGAAGTTTTAAGGAACCAAGGCTTTTACCAAGTCCACCAACCGGAATATCTTTCCGGAGCCAACATCAGCATCGCCATTACGAAAGAATTCATGCATGCCGTGGAACATGATCTGGATTACCAATTGCGCTATCCAGACATCGACAATTACACGGCGGGCGAAAAGGCCGCTTATGACGAAAAATGGCATCTGATCGGCGACGTCCGCGTCTGGGAAGAGATGGGCTACCCCGTCAGGGTCCATAAAACCATCAGGGCGCGCGAACTTTGGAATTTGATAAATGTTTGCGCAACCTACTCCGCGGAACCGGGCATTTTCTTCATCGACAACGCCAATGAAATGACGAACGCGAAAGCATACGGCCAGCAGGTTGTCTGCACCAACCCCTGCGGTGAACAGCCGCTCGCTGCTTATTCCGTCTGCAATCTTGCTGCCGTCAATCTTTCAAACATGTTTGATTCAAAAAAACAAACTGTCGATTGGGAGAAACTCAGAAGAACGATCCGGACTTCCATCCGCATGCAGGACAACGTCATCGACAAAACCACCTATTTTCTTGAAGAAAACAGAGTTCAGGCCCTGGGCGAACGAAGGATTGGCATGGGAGTCATGGGGCTCCATGATCTCATCATTTACTGCAACCTGCGTTACGGAAGCAAAGAAGCAAATGAATTCATCGATAAATTATTCGGATTCATAGCCTGCACGGCTTATGAAACTTCGATTGAACTGGCGAAAGAAAAGGGAAGCTTCCCCTTCCTCGACCAATACGGTTCCAGAAAGAGGTTCATCGAAACCGGTTATATGAAGCGGATGCCCGAACACATCCGTGAAGGCGTTCTGAAATACGGAATCAGAAATTCGCATTTGTTGACGATTGCCCCGACGGGTTCCACCGGAACCATGGTCGGAGTTTCCACCGGCCTCGAACCCTATTATGCCTTTAAATATTACCGCAGCGGCCGGTTGGGTAAATTCATGGAAGTGAATGCCCCCGTCGTCGACAGATATCTTGAAATGCATCCCGAATATTCCCAGGAAAATCTCCCCGACATTTTCGTTTCCGCGATGGATCTCACTCCGGAAGAGCATGTCGACGTCCAATGCGTCATTCAGCGCTGGGTTGACTCTTCGATTTCCAAAACCGTCAACGCGCCCCGCGGAACGACCATCGAAGAAGTCGAGTATATCTATTTTCGCCTTTACAAGGGCGGAGCGAAGGGCGGAACCGTCTATGTCGACGGCAGCCGCGACGCTCAGGTTCTCACTCTGAAGAAAGAAGACACCCTGCCGAAACAGGTTGAACTTACCGATCTTGGCATCGAAATCGAAGAAAAGACGGTTCAAAAAGAAAAAGACCAAATCAACCAGCCTTCTACAAAAGCCAACCGGAACATCGGCATCGAAATCGGGGATCTCTGCCCTATTTGTTTGGAAGGAACTGTGGAAGACATCGGCGGATGCAATACCTGCACGAATTGCAACGCGCAATTGAAATGCGATGTTTGAGGGAAGGTTTTCCTTCCCTTTTATTTTAGAGAAAGAAGTGATTTTATGGAAAAAGCATTACTTATTGGGGTGAATTCCGGAAAGGAGCAATCGGAACTCCTTGCAGAGTTGGAGGAGTTGAAAGAACTCTGCGAATCCTGCGACATCGAAGTTCTGGATGCGATCACCCAAAACATACAGAAAATCAACCACAACACATACATGGGCAGCGGAAAAATCAAAGAAATCCAAGCCTGGCTTTCCGGAGAAGATTGCGATCTCATAGTTGCGAACGACGAACTCACTCCCCTTCAAATCAGGAATCTGGAAAAAACCTTGAACGTGAGGGTCTATGACCGCACCTATGTGATTTTGGAAATTTTCAAAAGAAGGGCGAAAACCAAGGAAGCTATGTTGCAAGTGGAGCTCGCCTCCAAAAAATACCTCCTCCCCCGTTTGGTCGGTGCCCACAGAAACCTTTCGCGCCAGACAGGAAGCGTCGGCGGCCTGCGCGGCAGGGGCGGCGGAGAAATGCAACTGGAACTGGACAGGCGCCTCATTTCCAAACAAATCAGTGCCATCCAAAACGAACTTCGGGAATTAAAAAAGCTCCGCCAAACGCAGAGAAAACTCCGGAAGAAACAAGAAATGAAAATCGTCAGCCTCGTCGGTTACACGAATTCCGGAAAATCATCGACGCTGAATGCTTTGCTTAATCATTCAGTGGCGAAGAGGAAGGAAGTCTTTGAAAAAGACATGCTTTTCGCCACCCTCGAAACGTCCACGCGGCACATAAAAACGGAGGACAATTTATCTTTCCTCGCAACCGACACTGTCGGATTCGTGAACAAACTCCCCCACCATTTGGTGGAAGCCTTTAAATCAACATTGGAAGAAATAACGGAGGCGGATTTGATTCTCCACATCGTGGATAGTTCCAACCCAAATTACGAGAAACAAATCGCGGTGACCAACCAAGTTCTGAAAGAACTCGGCGCCGACAAAATTCCCATGATCTACTGCTTCAACAAATCCGACCTGCTGGGAGAAGATTTTTACATCCCCCCGCTCTATGACAAAGCAATAAAGATCAGCGCCAAGCACCAGCATAACATTGATGGATTGTTGAGGATGATTGAGGAAGAACTCTTCCGCGATTATCTCCCGGTCCGTTTGAAACTGCCCTATGAGAAAGGGAAGCTTTATTCCAAAATCAAAGAAAATGCGATTATCGAAAACGAACGGGCGGAAGAAGACTGCTATTTGCTTGATGCGAAGGTTTCCGCCCAATTATACGAACTTGTCCGCGCATACGATGTGGAAAAAGACCGGATATAGCTCCGGTCTTTCATTTGTCCAAAGTGAAGTATTCGCCGATGATCATCCGGAAGAGGATTTCCTTGTCGAAATCATCCATCGGCATGTTGACCAATTGGTAGGCATTTACGCAGCTTAGATTCTTGATCTCTTGGTTTTCAAAGAGGCGTACCTGATAGCAATGATAGGTTTTCTTTTTGGCTCTGTAGGTCACCTTTCCGACTTTTTCAACTTCCGCTCTGCCTTTGACCTGCAATTTCCTGTTCAGGTTGTGGATGAAACTTTCATGGAAAGATCCGTGCTTCAATTTGTAAACCAAACCCCGATATTTTTCTTTTTTCTCCTCCAGACAAATGTCATTGTCATGCCGATAAATAATATAAAGGTAATCGGTGAAGTAGTATTTGCTGACGGTCCTCTTGCTCGTTATCAAAGGCCGCCCGCGCATGTGCAGCAAAAAATAATAAGCGAGGCCAAGGCCGTAGACAAGGGGCATCAGCATGAAGAGATAATATCGGTAATAAGCCAACCAATGCACTTCTTTCCGATAATCAACCACGAAAGCAACCGTGAAGGCCAGAGCCAAGAGCAACCCCACAATGAGGTTGGTCAGCCCCCGTCTTCTATAGCGGATGTTCTTGATCGCGCCGTTCAGAATGAAAAAAACCAAACCGATTCCGAGAACGGCAGATAATATGTTCTTAACGTATCCCATGTCTTCACCATGCTTTTCTAAATGTTATTTGACTATATTATATATGGAAATGGGGAATTTGTAAAATGCTTATGATTATTATATCATATTTATCAGAAAAATATGTTGAATTAAGGAAGTCAAGACAATCACTGTAGATTGACAACCATTGATGCAAAGGTTATAATATCAAAAACGGAGGATTATATGAATAGCACAATCATCGGAATTGCGGGTGGAACCGCAAGCGGCAAAACCACGGTTGCGAAGAAGATTTGCGAACTCTCGCAGGGTTTTGGATCAGTCGTCGTCATCAAGATGGATGATTATTACAGGGATTTGAGCGACTATTCTTTTGAGGAACGAAAACAGGTCAACTACGACCACCCTTCTGCATACGACACCAAACTATTGATCCAGCATTTAAAAATGCTCAAAAATGGGATTCCGATTGAAAAACCGATTTATGATTTCATCCTTCACAACCGCTCCGACAAAGTGGAAAGAATTGAGCCTGTGAACGTGATCATCGTCGAAGGAATCATGCTTTTTGTAATCCCCGAACTCAGGGACCTCTTTGACATCAAACTTTTCGTGCAGACCCCGGACGATCTCCGTTTCATTCGCCGTCTGCGGAGGGACATACACGAAAGGGGCAGGAGCATCGATTCCGTCATCGACCAATACCTCTCCACCGTGCGGCCGATGCATTTGGAATTTGTTGAACCATCGAAACAATACGCGGACCTGATCATCCCTGAGGGCGGGGAAAATAGGGTCGCGGTTGACATCATTGCCGTGAAAATCGCAGACATCTTAAACAAATAATTAAGCTACCTTGTTTGTTATGATACTCTTAAAGTAGACAGTGAATTAAAATAAAGTAATTCATTATCTATTTTA
>LFRY01000035.1 GCA_001512995.1 Acholeplasmatales bacterium DTU067 | reverse complement strand
AAGATCGCCATCGGCGGAAGCATCACGGATACTATCCAGGCAAGGGTTCTGTACAAACCCAGGACCAAAACTCCGTGGAGCCAGGCAGGCGCCTGCGCCCAGGCAAAAAATTTCGTCAACACATTTTCAAACCAGAAAAAAAGCTTTGCGAGGAGCGCCGAGGGATAATTCGCGCCTTTCAAGGTGATAAAAAAAACAGCGGTGAGCAGGAGCAGCATCAGGGGGATGCCGAATCTCTTCGAGGTGACAATGTCATCAATTTTCCTGTCACGGGCGAATTTATCCGCTCCCTCTGCTACATATTTTTTCTTCAGCCTCTCCGCTTCCCGGAAGGAGATTTCGCTGATCCGTTCGCGGAGCGCTTCCCTTTCCCTTTTTGCTTTTCTCATCGCTTCCAGTAGATCGCATTCCTCGGAAGCGAGATGCTTCCGCATTGAAGCGAAAAAACTATCGTCCCCGTCCAACACCCGCAAAGCCCACCAGCGGAGGTTCGATTTTGCAAATTTTCCTTTCAGTTTTTCTGTTGCGTCTTTAACCTCATTTTCGATCTCTTCGCCATAGAGTAGTTTCTTCTTCTTGAAAGGATATTCATCATGCATCACCCGATGGATCGCGTCCTTCAATTCCCCCATGCCCCTGCCGGTTTTTGCGGAAGTGAGGACGACGGGAATCCCGAGTTCCGCTTCCAAGCCCTCCCTGTCGATTGCGATCTTCTTCTTTTCCGCTTCGTCCATCAGATTTATCACGAGAATGACCCTTTCTGCCAGTTCCATGATCTGAAACACGAGATTCAGATTCCTCTCCAGGCAGGTCGCATCGCAAATCACAAGCGTCGCTTCCGGATTTCCGAA